>JAGBHF010000080.1 GCA_017935645.1 Bacteroidaceae bacterium
TCCCATCTGGAAAGAGGTGATTTTTCACCAAACCAACGAACAATATTTCGTAACAAACACCACACGAGAACAAGGCAAATGGGAAGAACATCCATTCTTTCAAGCAGCAAAGATACACCCCACCGCCATACACCCGATACTAAGCATAGGCAGTGCCGAAAAGAGTGCCTCGCTATACACGCTCAAGCTACCCCACTCACACAGCACCCTACACCGACCCACCCCATCCAACTCACTCAAAGAGAGTCACTCGCACCATCACTCACCCTTTCACTGTGCCATAATCTGTGTCAATCACGATGGCACTCTCGACTCGACCTTCGAGCACATTCCGCAAACACCCATCAGTGAAGATTACTACACCACACAAGCACCCAATGGCGAAGAACACATTGCAGCCTCTATCCCCCTGCTATCGCAAGTACCAAGGTTACTGGTACTTATACACAATAACACAGACAATATCACGCACATCACACCCAAGCCCGACTTCTTCGAATTAATAGAGTCCGAAACATCACTCCTAAAATTGGTCGATAATCACCCCAACATACACACATTCAGCGACACAAACGTCATAGGCAATATCAGCGAAATAAATCGCACAACATTCAGTTATTTTATTATAAGCCATTGCAATTTCGACCACTTAAAAGAGAGCCGAAACAAATAAACACACCCTCAAACAACGTCATTCAAGCACTATATCAGCACCATAGAGAATAAGCCTCGCATAGGCGTGTAATTTATAATGTGTTTTTAAGGATTTCTTTAGTTTTTTTGGATATTAAATTGTATCTTTGCATCGCTGTGGTTATACAACCACGCAACCAAACTAAAAATTCTGTTTAACTTAATATCAATAGACAATGGAACTTTCTCACATTGAACACTTGGGTATAGCTGTAAAAAGTCTTGAAGAGGCTATCCCTTACTATGAGAACATCTTAGGTCTCAAATGCTACTCTATCGAAGAGGTAGCCGACCAAAAAGTAAAAACCGCTTTCTTCAAAGTAGGTCAAACCAAGATTGAGTTGCTCGAGCCCACCAGCCCCGAGAGCACAATCGCAGGCTTCATTGAAAAACGTGGCGAAGGCATCCACCACCTTGCATTTGCAGTAGCTGACGGCGTAGCCAACGCATTGGCCGAAGTAGAAGCTAAGGGTGTTCGCCTCATCGACAAGGCTCCCCGCAAAGGTGCTGAAGGCCTCAACATCGCCTTCCTCCACCCCAAATCAACTGCCGGCGTATTAACCGAACTTTGTGAAAATCCTAACAAATAATAAAAAATGAGCAATCAACTCGAAAAAGTAAAAGAGCTTATCGCGCTACGCAATGAAGCTCGTTTGGGTGGTGGCGAGAAAGCCATTGCCAAACAACACGAACGTGGTAAATATACCGCTCGTGAGCGTATCAACCAACTCCTCGACGAAGGTAGTTTTGAAGAAATCGACATGTTTGTACGCCACCGTTGCTACAACTTTGGTCAAGAGAAGAAGTCATATCTCGGTGACGGTGTTGTAACAGGTTATGGTACAATCGAAGGTCGTCTTGTTTACGTATTTGCACAAGACTTCACCGTATTCGGTGGCTCACTCTCTGAGCAAATGGCCATGAAGATTTGCAAAGTAATGGACATGGCAATGAAGATGGGTGCTCCCATTATCGGTATCAACGACTCAGGTGGTGCACGTATCCAAGAAGGTATCAACGCCCTCGCCGGTTACTCTGAAATCTTCCAACGCAACATCATGGCTTCGGGTGTAGTACCCCAAATCTCAGGTATCTTTGGTCCTTGCGCCGGTGGTGCTGTTTACTCTCCCGCCCTCACCGACTTTATCGTGATGGTAAAAGAGATATCTTACATGTTCCTCACAGGCCCCGCAGTTGTTAAGACTGTAACAGGCGAGGACGTAACACAAGAGCAACTCGGTGGTGCCGAAATGCACTCAAAGACATCGGGTGTAGCACACTTTGCTTGCGAAACAGGTGACGAAGGTCTCGACGTTATCCGCCGACTCATCAGCTTCATCCCCCAAAACAACCTCGAAGAGGCTCCCGTACTTCCTTGCGAAGACCCCATCGACCGTCTCGAAGATTCGCTCAACGAAATCATTCCCGACAGCCCCAACCAACCCTACGATATGTACCAAGTTATCGGTGCTATCATCGACAACGGTGAGTTCCTCGAAGTACAACGCGACTTCGCTCGCAACATCATCATCGGTTTTGCACGTTTCAACGGTCAATCAGTAGGTATCGTTGCCAACCAACCTCAATACCTCGCCGGTGTACTCGACTGCAACGCTTCGCGCAAAGCAGCTCGTTTCGTACGTTTCTGCGACGCATTCAACATTCCTTTGGTAACTCTCGTAGACGTTCCCGGATTCTTGCCCGGTACAGGTCAAGAGTACAATGCAGTTATCTCACACGGTGCTAAGTTGCTCTACGCTTATGGCGAGGCTACAGTACCCAAAGTAACTGTAACATTGCGCAAGTCTTACGGTGGTTCACACATTGTGATGAGCTGTAAGCAACTCCGTGGTGACATGAACTACGCATGGCCTACTGCCGAAATCGCCGTTATGGGTGCATCGGGTGCTGCTGCCGTTCTCTATGCTAAAGAAGCTAAAGAGCAAGCCGATCCCAAAGCATACATCGCCGAAAAAGAAGCCGAGTACACCAAGTTGTTTGCCAAGCCCTACAACGCAGCTCGCTACGGTTACATCGACGACGTTATCGAGCCTCGCAACACTCGCTTCCGCATCATCCGTGCATTGGAGCAATTGCGCACTAAGAAACTCGTGAACCCCGCTAAGAAACACGGTAACATTCCTCTATAATCCTTAAAAACATATCAATATGAACAAAAATAAATTTGGAATATTGAGCATGTTGCTTGCTGTTGTCGTGGCATTTACATCATGTAAGCCCGCGGTAGAAGGCGAAGAAACCGGTAGCAAAATTCTCATCAACGAGATTTTGATAACCAACGAAACCAACTACCAAGACGATTACGGCATGCACAGCGCATGGGTAGAGTTATTCAACAAATCATACGGTAGCTACAACGTAGCATCTCACATGCTCAAGTTTAGCGATACACCCGGAGACACAGTTGAATATTTTATCCCCAAAGGCGACGTGCTCACACTCGTTCCACCTCGTCAGCACACTCTTTTCTGGGCCGACGGACAACCCAACCGTGGTACTTTCCACGTTAACTTCACACTTGACCCCACTAAGGAGTCGTGGATAGGTATCTTTGACGGTGGTAACAAACTCCTCAACGAGGTTACTATCCCCGCCAACATCTTGGCTGCCGATCAATCTTATGCTCGTGCCATTGATGGAGAGAACGAGTGGGAAATACGTGGTGCAGGTACTACCAAGTATGTAACACCCAGCACCAACAACTTTACCCTCGACAAGAACGTGAAGATGTCAAAATTCAAGACTCAGGATGCCAACGGTATCGGTATGGCTATCTCAGCCATGTCTGTAGTATTCTCTGGCTTGTTGTTGTTATTCATCATCTTCCGCACCATTGGTAAGATTTCTTCATGGTGGGCAATGCGTACAGCAAGCAAAGCCAAAGGTCTCAGCGAAGAAGAGACCAAAGAGGCAATGGCCAAGGGTGCTACTCCTGGTGAGGTGTTTGCCGCTATTGCAATGGCCATGCACGAGATGCAAGAAGATGCACACGACTACGAGGACACCGTTCTCACCATCCACCAAGTGGAGCGTCGTTACTCTCCCTGGAACTCTAAGATTTACTCTTTGCGTGACCTTCCCAGAAAATAATTTAATTCATAACATTCAAAATTAAGAACAATGAAAGACTATAAATATACCATTAACGGCAATATTTATAAGGTAACAATCGGAGACATCGAAGAAAACGTTGCCCACGTAGAGGTAAACGGTACTCCCTACCTTGTCGAAATGGAAAAAGTGGTAAAAACCGTTGCCAAACCCGTAGTAAAAGCTCGCCCCACAACACCCGCAGCTCCTACTACACAACTCAATCGCCCCTCTGCAGCAGCAGGTGCAGGTACTATCAAATCGCCCCTTCCCGGTGTTATCCTCAATGTTAAAGTTAACGTTGGCGATACAGTGAAGAAAGGTGACACAATCATCATCCTCGAAGCCATGAAGATGGAGAATGCCATCAAAGCCGACCGCGACGGTAAGATTGCATCTATCAGTGTTAAACAAGGAGAGTCGGTTCTCGAAGGTGCTGCTCTCGCAACTATAGAGTAATATGGGAGGATTTGGTGATTTTTTAGTTCAAAACCTCGGCGATTTCTGGACATATACCGGTATATACAACGCTACATGGCAACACTTCGCCATGATTGCCATCGGTATATTCTTCATCTATCTCGCTGTGGCGAAGGAATTTGAGCCCATGCTCCTTATTCCTATCGGCTTTGGTATGCTTATCGGTAACATTCCATTCAACATGGATGCCGGTTTGCAAGTAGGTCTCTACGAACAAGGCTCTGTACTCAACATCTTCTACCAAGGTGTACAACAGGGTTGGTATCCCCCGCTCATCTTCTTGGGTATTGGTGCTATGACCGACTTCTCGGCTCTTATCTCTAACCCCAAATTGATGCTTATCGGTGCTGCCGCCCAATTTGGTATCTTCGGTGCATATATGATTGCGCTCGCTCTCGGTTTCGACCCCATGCAAGCAGGTGCTATCGGTATCATCGGTGGTGCTGACGGTCCTACAGCTATCTTCCTTTCATCGAAACTCGCTCCCAACTTGATGGGTGCTATCGCAGTATCGGCTTACTCTTACATGGCTCTCGTGCCTGTAATTCAACCGCCTATCATGCGACTCCTCACCACTCCCAAAGAGCGCGTTATCCGCATGAAACCTCCTCGCGCTGTATCGCACACAGAGAAGGTGATGTTCCCCATCATCGGCTTGTTGCTCACTTGCTTCCTCGTACCCTCTGGTCTTCCTTTGTTGGGTATGTTGTTCTTCGGTAACTTGTTGAAAGAAAGTGGCGTTACTCGTCGTTTGGCTGAGACTGCTCGCGGTCCGCTCATCGACGTTATCACCATCTTGCTCGGTGTTACCGTAGGTGCTTCTACACAAGCCTCTGAGTTCCTCACTGTCGATTCAATCCTCATCTTTGGTCTTGGTGCATTGTCATTCATCATCGCTACCACTTCGGGTGTATTGTTCGTGAAGTTCTTCAACCTCTTCTTGAGCAAAGAGAACAAGATCAATCCTCTCATTGGTAACTCTGGTGTATCGGCTGTACCCGACTCGGCTCGTATCTCACAACACGTTGGATTGGAGTATGACCCCACCAACTACTTGTTGATGCACGCTATGGGTCCCAACGTAGCAGGTGTAATCGGTTCGGCTGTTGCCGCCGGTGTATTGCTCGGATTCTTACTATAATAACACAACCTAAATAAAAGACTGTCCGTAATTGGACAGTCTTTTATTTTCAAACAATTGTTTAACGCCTCTTTATATACTATATATAATCATGGTAGACATCAAAAAACTTTACGACACCTATGTAACTTCACAACCCTGTGGAAAAGACATAGACTTCACGACAATCCTGTCGCCCTACACACAACAACTCGCTATCACCATTACAGAGGAGGAGATTATATTGGAGAAAAATCATACTCCGCTTAATCGAATACCTAAAAAGAATATATTTGCCGTAGTAGATGAGGAGAACTATATATATATCATACTCCGTGCAAGCATCTACATTGTCAACAAAACTACTGGCGAAGCTCGAATAGACATTCGCAACTTCTAATCATGCGACAGACATCGCATACTGCTCCGAAAACAACACATCTTATATATAGCAACAGCAGCCACACACATACGGGATGGCTGCTGTAATTTTTTATAATGATAATGCTACTTCATTGTTACACGAAGGGGCGATGCCAATGCCTTGGCATAACTACGCATATACGAGAACCAATCATCGGGAGTATCAAAGCCCCATTCGCTCCATCCGGCTCCGGTATAATAAGTGTAAATCTCACCCGGCTGATACTCGTGTTGCATAAGCAGATAACCCTCAATACCGCGCACTGCCTGTTCCTCTTCATCAAGACAAGCCACTCGCGTTTGCACAGGTATGGCTGTAGCCATACCCACATACACTCGACCATTGACACTATCAGTCGGCTCGGCACAAGCCACATAGCGCAACTCGGTATCGTGCTCAATAAGAGCATCGATATCATGCAACGCAATACCCGTCACAACTTGCACCGGCTTGGTTAAGTGGTGATATACGACACTCACCTTGTTTAGTTGACAAGCCTCGTTGAGCGTTATTACACGCGTCTCTACGACAGTATCTCCATCCAAGACAATAGGGCTGTAACGAAGGCTTACAGTAAAGCGCAAAGGGCCATTATTCAGTATCTTATAGGCCTCACATCGGCGAGGATAGAGCATATTGCCTTGAGCATCGAGCAATGCTGTAGCACCCGCTCCCAACGATGCGCCTACATCGTAGCAGTCGGCAAGTATAGCACTACCCCCAAGTGTGTCAGCAATAAGCACATCGTCACACGCTTCACAGGCTACACTATCGCCATTGATGCCGGCAAAATATTGCGGAATAACCGGTGTGTCGACGCGCTTAACCCACACGTCATAACCACAATTCCGTTCACGCTCAACATCTTTTTCAGGCCCGCTCACACAGAAGGCGATACGTCCGTTTTCCCAAGCTATATCGCCCTCTCTATCATAGTGAGCACCTACGGCACATGCATCGAAGTGCTCCGGCACACCCGGAATGATACGATAATAGTCGGTCATACCTACCCCTACAGGATGTGGCACAAAAATCAACTTATTATTAAAGGTGATTTGGTAATAGACTTGGAAACCATGAACATCCAATACGATTATCGAAGTGTCTTCGGTAAGTTCAAGACGATGCAAAACATCGGCATAATCGAGCTCAACCATCTCGTTTATACGCACCTCATCGGTAGGATTATACACCTCAACGAGAAGTCCGGTAGGCTCATTACAAGACAACAACGAGAACACAATCAATGACAATAGCAATATTTTCTTCATAGGCTTTATAAGCATAAGAGTTTAACGCAGATGTTGCCAAGTAAAATTACTCTTCTTGCTACGCTTATCGCGCATCGAATAATAGAACGTAAAGATGGGGCGTACCAAGAGATACAGAGGCGCCAAACCGGGCTTTACCGACTCGCCCAACATGCGCCCTACACAACGATACACATACCATATAAGTATCCACATCAGCATGGCAATAACAAAGACTATCGCCAATGCTATAATATATGATAATGTACCCACAAGCGCTTGTGGTAACAACATTGCCACAGCTGCTATCAACACTGCCCAAAAGAGCATATATACAACCGTCTCAATAGCAAATATGGTGCGCGACGAGGTACGCAAATACTTGGACGTAAAGTTGTATCGCATACGCAACTCACCCCACGCCTCACGCACATCTTCATGAAAACTCTCGACAATACTATCAGGCGATACTTCGATGCGGGTATTACGACCATTAGCAATCTCATTTACCAACAAATCATCATCTCCGAAGTGCAGGTTGAGCTTAGACGAAAAACCCTTGTTGGCAAAAAAGACCTCTTTGCGGTACGCAAGGTTGCTTCCCACTCCCATATAGGGCTTTTTCATGATGGCAAATGAGAAATATTTCATGGCAAAAAGAGCCCGATTGAAGACCTGAAAACCGCTCTGCTTTGCACCGAACTTATCCATCATGCGGGTATATCCCAACACCACATCTACGCCCGGCACAAAATTTCTCGCAATAGAACTCAACCAATTATCACTCACAGGCTTACAATTCGATTCAGTCAATACTATCACATCATTTTTAGCGGCTTTTATACCCAGGGTAATACCCAGCTTTTTGCGACTTACATTATACACTGTATCAGGTATTCCGGTCTGATATACATTATCATGCTCACACTCATACAGAGCTATGGCATTTTGCACCTCAAATGACACTCCATCATTGACCACAATCACCTCAAATTGCGGATACTTCTGTGCAAGCAATGCGGGCAATAAATTGGGCAAATCCTCAGCCTCCTCGGCATGAGCATATACCACAATCGACACCGATGGCAAGGCTGTTGCATACCCCACGCGTGAGGCCAGTGCACGACGCACATAGCAAGGCACAGGGTTATAAATTGCAAACAAATACACCAATTCTATTATAAAAAGAAGCAATAATAGCAGTAAAGCTACTACTTGAATAGGCGTAAAGCCCCATATTGTAAATAGAAACATATTACTACGACGATTGATTTTAGTACCGCAAAAATACTAAATTCTTTGTAAAAAACAGTATAAAATCACCCGCATTATAATGCTCTCAACAAAGAGTGTAAGCAAGAAAAATGCAATACGTAAAAAACAAGAATAGTATCATTCATATCTACCTATATATCAAAAAGATACAAGACAAAATATTTTTTCCGCCATTTTATTCAATACAAAACACAATAATAAACGGTATTTGTTCGTTAAAAAGGTGTATAATAAAGAAAAAAATAATATCTTTGCCACGCTAAAAAAATATCCTATGAAAAGATACATACTTTTAATCTCACTTATTGCAACAATATTGACATCTTGCACCCCAACCAAGGAAATGACATACTTCCACGACTTGGCGCAAACCGCAGATATAGTGCAAACTATACCCGATTCAATCAAAAATTTCGAGAGTGTTATTGAACCCGATGATATGTTGACAATATCGGTAACTGCATTAGACCCTAACGCAGTAGCCATATTCAACCTCCCCTTGCAAAGCTATCTTGCACCCGGTGTAACCGAACTCATGACTACCCCTGCACTGCAAACATTTATGGTCAACAGCGAGGGTTACATCGACTATCCTGTGTTGGGAGCCTTAAAAGTAAGCGGCATGACTCGTGACGAACTTACAAACTACCTCAAGAAAGAGATAAGCAACTACGTTGAAGATCCCATTGTATCGGTACAATGCACCAATTACAAATTCACCATCTTAGGCGAAGTAGCACGTCCCGGATCATACGAGTTTGGCAGTGAGCGCATCACCCTGCTCGATGCTCTTGGTAAAGCCGGCGATATGACCATTTACGGTAATCACACCAACGTACTTCTCATTCGCGAAGTAGAAGGTGTACGGTCATTCCATCGTATCGACCTCACACAACCCGACATCTTCACATCGCCCTACTACTACTTGCAACGCAACGACATCGTGTATGTTGAGCCCAACAAAGCTCGTCAAGGCGCTGCTCGCTATAGCCAAGAGAATCAATACCTTATATCGGTAGTAAGTGCCGTTACATCGGCTGCTTCGGTTATTGTATCACTCTGTATCGCACTCTTTGTAAGATAATATTAACATTGCATATAAACACATACTATATGAGCCAATCCAACTTGAACAACGAAACTATCAACTTGATAGAAATCGTAAAAACCATTAAAAACAACTGGTTGATATTCCTTATATCAGTGATTTGCTGTGTAGGTTTAGCCTTTACTTATTCCAAGATAAGCAAAGACAAATATGTTGTGGTATCAAACATCATGATACGACAAGACACATCGTCTTCATCGGGCAACATGGTAGGCTCATTCATGCAACAAATGGGATTGGGCAATCTTATGGGACAAACTGTAAGCGTCGATGACGAGTTGCATGTTATCACATCACACTCACTCATGTACGAGACAGCCCAAAAGATGGAGCTCAACAAGATGCACATCTTCAAGGAGAGCTTCTTCAATCGCTGGGTTGAGTTTGATGGTTACGCCGTAGATGTAACAGACATCAACAACGTATGCGACACCCTTCGCCGCTCGCTCAACTTCAAGGTAAAGGTAAACAAAGAGGGTCGTGCCAACATCAAGGTAAACTCGGGCTTCTTCAAGGAGTATGCCAATGTTAAGAATGTTGAGCTTCCTTATACATTGAACACCATCTATGGTGACTTTGTCGTAACATTTACACCCGACTATATACCCGGCGAGAAATACAACTATAATGTACGCGTATCGGGTTATGACTACACTGCCGAGGAGTTGGGCAAAAATGTATATATGTACATCCCCGACAAGATGTCGAACCTCATTACTCTCACCATCGAGACTCCCTATATCGAGTATGGTAAAGAGTTACTCAACACCATCTGCGACCTCTACAACAAACGCGGTATAGACGAGAAGAATATCGAGGCTACCAACTCGGAGCGCTTTATCGAAGAACGTCTTGAAATAATCCGAGCCGAACTTACCGATGCCGAAAAACGTGTTGAAGAGTACAAGAAGGAGCACAACCTCTCGGATATCGAAACCGAGATAAAAGCCGTACTTGAAAACAACATTCAATCGCATCGACAACTCATTGAGGCCGAGACAATGGCTCAAGTATTGGATCACATCATCGACTTCCTCGACAAACCCGAGAACAAGTATGAGATGGTTCCCTTCACACCCGGCATGGAGATTGGTGCTGCAAGCTTTATTGAAAGCTACAACAAATTGGTACTCACACGACTCAACATGTTGGCAAGTGCCAAGGACGGCAGCCCCGCACTCAGCTTGATTGAAAAGCAAATCGATGCCTCACGCGAGAATGTTATCACATCATTGCTCACATCCAAGGCAAGTAACGACATTGCTCTTAAAGAGTTGCGCAAGCAAGAAGATAAAATCACTTCACGCATTAGCACAGCTCCTACTCAAGAGCGTGAATTCATCTCAATCTACCGCCAAAAGGTTATCAAAGAGGAGTTGTACATATTCTTATTGCAAAAGTATGAAGAGAATGCCTTGACATTGGCTATCACATCACCCAAAGGTCAAATCGTCGACCGCGCATTCAACTACAACAAGCCCTCAAGCCTCTCAACCATGATGTTGCTCATCATCGGCTTTATTATCGGCTTGCTCATACCTTCGGCTTACCTTTATATCAAATATCTCTTCCGCACTAAATTCAGCAGCAGAGAAGAACTCGAACAAATCACCCGTGTACCTATTTTGGGCGAAGTATGTGTCAACCACTCGAAGGAGCGTGTTGTTGTCAAGGAAGGCGACACAAGCTCTATTGCCGAGCTATTCCGCTTGATGCGTACCAACCTCCAATTCTTGCTCACCGGTAAGAAAGACAAGGTTATATTGCTGACATCATCGGTAAGCGGTGAGGGTAAATCGTTTGTGAGTGTCAACCTCTCTATATCATTGTCACTTCTCAAGAAACGCACAATCATTATTGGTCTTGACATTCGCAACCCCCAATTGGCCGAATACATGAACCTGAAGGCCAAGTTGGGTATGACCAACTACCTGGCTTCGGAGGAAATCAGTATCGACGACATCATTATACCTTCAAACATCAATCCTCAATTGGATGTAATTGTTGCCGGTCCTATACCTCCCAACCCTGCCGAGTTGTTGCTCAACCAACGCTTGGACGACCTTTTCAACCAGTTGCGCGAACGATATGACTACATCATTATCGACTCGGCTCCTGTAGGCATGGTATCAGACACATTCTCACTCACACGACTGGCCGATACCACCGTATATGTATGCCGCGCCAACTACACACTTCGCGACCACATTCGCTACTGCAACACTATCGTTGCCGAAGAACGCTTGCGTAATGTTTCGTTGGTTATCAACGCAACTACTGCCAAGCAAGGTTATGGATATGGCTATAACCAAAATGGCGAGCGCGTAAGAATTAAGAATAAATAAGCTAACATCAAGCCTGCAAACAATGGCACGAAGTAGAGGTAAAGAATTCCTCAACACGTTCTCTATCTACGCAATAGGAACTGTAGGTGCAAAGCTGATAGCCTTTGCCTTGATGCCATTGTACACTTTCTTCTTGGCCAAGGACGAGATGGGTTACTTCGACTTGTCGATAACACTCATCATGATGTTGGTACCTTTTATAACATTCGACCTGCGCGACGGTGCATTCCGCTTTCTTATAGACAAGAGTTGTCCGCACCCGCAAAAGGATGTTATTTCATTTGTTATTCGCACGCTCACCCGCAACAGTATTATCATAGCCATTATATCGGTTATTGCCTATTATTACCTGTCGCACCTACCCTATTATCCCGTAATAGTGGCTACACTTATCGTGTATGCCTGCTATGAGGTAATGATACAGGTAGTGCGTGGTATGGGACACACTCGATTCTTTGTGGGGATAGGCATTATCAACACACTGCTTATACTCATCCTCAGCATCATATTCCTCGTAATATGCAAGATGGGGGTATTGGCAATCTTCTTGGCCAACCTTATCAGCCGCATCATATCATTGGCTATTATAGAGGCTCGCATCAAGTTTATCCCCATGTACTTCAAGCACCGCAAAGAGTGTAGCAAGGGGGTAGGTAAAGAGCTGCTCAAGTACACAATTCCACTACTCCCCAATGTATTGGCATGGTGGCTGATTGAGAGTTCGAGCAAAGTATTCATCGAGGAGTACCTCGGACTTGAGTACAATGGTATATTTGCCATAGCCGTCAAGTTCTCCAACATCCTGCAAATAGCAGCCGGTATCTTCTATCAAACATGGCAAGAAATCGCCATCAAGGAGATAAACTCGACCGACCACAACCACTTTTTCTCAAAGATATTCAACAACTACTTCTTTTTACTCAGTTCGACAGTTGTCTTGGGCACATTGGGCTTGCGCATCATATACCCCTATATCGTTGCCGAGAGTTATCAAGAGAGTTACATATACATTTACCCCTTGTTTATTGCAGTGCAATTGCATGCGATAGGTTCGTTCCTTGACCTTGCATACCAATGCTCTCGCAAGACACACCGCGGTCTACCCTCGATTATATCAACAGCCATACTGGCTATTGTATTATATTATTTCACAGTTACGCGTTGGGGTCTTATGGGTATCTCGGCATCACTCATCATATCGTATGCCTACTTGATGATATACCGCCTGTTCGACACACGTTTCTGCTTCACAATCGTGCCCAACCGCCTGTTTATCATATCACTGCTCATTCTTGCTGTAGGTGGCATGTTGGCTTATATGCCCATTCCTATATGGATAATAACAACGCTCTTTGTGGTGGGCTTTGTAGCACTTGCATTCTATGCACGTCGCATATTAAATCTTAAAAAGGTATAAGAGATGGGAGCAATACTATTTATCGTCATATCGGTATTGGTGTATACCCTCAAGATACTCCACAACTCACGCGAACTCACATTCGACAAGTGGTGCGAGATATTCATCTCTTTCTTTATATTCACCAACTGTATTGGTTTTGGTCTGCCTCTTATTGAGCTCGACCGTCAATATGTCGATGGTATCTTCGGATACAAATACAGGCTTGAGGTATATATGCTCATCACGCCCGTATTTCTTGTAGTGTTATCAAGGCGTATGCAATGGAATTTTATGAAAATTCCTTGGTATGTTATTCTGGGTATAATCTTCTTTGCAGGCATCAATATCTTCAATCCCGCCAACCCCATAGTTTCATCTACGGTACTTGCCGTGGCGCAGATATTGAGTTACTTGCTGTTCCTATATATGCTATGTAGCAGTGTTAAAATCGACACATTGCTGCGAGGTATATACGAAGGACTCGTATACACGACCCTACTTCAACTCGTACTCACTATATGCTATCCCATCTTGGGCATAACACAAGTTGTAGAGTTGTTCCGTGAGGGTGTATCAATTCGTGCCGCCGAACGTCCGGGTGCTCCGGGTACATTCAACCACCCCAATGCCTTGGGTGGATACATGGCTATGACATTTGCATTCTTTACGGTATGCTATTTTATGGGTTACAACAAGCGCAAGAGTCTGTTGGTGGGTATTGCCGCCTTCTTTGTGCTGATATTCACCTTCTCACGTACAGCGTTGCTTGCGTCGTTGGCTACCACTATACTTATCGTGCTCATATACCGCACACGCGAAAGTTCTATTTTCACTATCAAGAACTTTTTCACCATGATTCTGCCCATGCTCATCATGGCTACCGGACTCATCTTCCTTACGCCTATCAAGGATAGCTTTATCGGTAGCAACATGGACGAGATGATGTTGGCGCGTATGATGCACTTTTACTGTGGATATGAGATTATCGGTGAATATCCTTGGCTGGGTCTTGGACTGAACACCCACCTCGAATACATTCGTAGTAATATCTCCTTCGGATCGATGTTTGGCGACATCAACAAGATATTCTGGCGAGCCGAGGAGTTCATGGGTTCAAACCCCATACACAATGTACCGCTCATACTCTTGTCGGAGTTGGGCATTGTAGGTACACTCCCCATTGTATACTACATTATTCGTCAATTTGTCAAGATAAAATCGACCTTACGAGGCGAATATAATGAGTCATACAAGATTATATCACTCTTTGGCATAGCACTCATCAGCTACATATTCATACACGGCATGGCCGACTGGGCTCCGGTGAGCACCTTGATGCGCAATGTGTGGATTCTCGTATTCTTTGTTATGGCAATAGACCATTACAAATGGGAGAAAGATACACCCGAAGAGAAGGTCGATAAATAAGGCTACAAGCCGTAGTTGCACAAAAAATTGTGTGCAAACTTTTGAGAGTTTCAAATATAATGAGTATGTTTGTATATTGACACATCTGACGATGTATACCGAGTAATGCACGTAAAGAAAAACCACTATACAACAAACATATAGCCATGACAAACAACTATCTTGTACCCATAGAAATATCGCAACAGGTGATAATGGTGGGAGTAAAACGAGACACCCCCGGAGGCATGGCCGCTGTTATCAACTCTTACTATCAATATATCGATAAGCTGCAATACATAACTTCGTGGAAGTTGGCTTCAATGCCTATCAAGGCGTGGTATGCATTGAGTTCGATTGTGCAATTTACCCTTGCACTCATTTTCAACCGGAATATCAAGATAGTACATATACAAGGTGCTGCCAATGCATCGTTCTCACGCAAAGCCGTATTTGTCAATATAGCTCGACGTTTTGGCAAAAAGGTCATCATGCACCAACATGCCTGCGACTTTGTCGAATACTATGATAACCATAAAAACAAGGCGTGGATTACACAGACCATTAATAACTGCGACCGACTCATAGTCCTATCGCAATGGTGGAAAGAATATTTCACATCAATAGGCGTAGCCGCCGAAAAGATTGTCATCCTCAACAACATTGTCACTCCCCCTCAGCAACCTGTCAAACGCAATACCGACGGAAAAATCAGACTGTTGTTTTTGGGCGAAATAGGCAAGCGCAAAGGCATATACGACCTTCTCACAGCTATTGCCAATGAGCGCGAATACTTTGCTCAACACATCGAGTTGCGCATAGGTGGCAACCTTGAGGAGGAGAAGCTGCAAGCCTTTATCCGCGACCACAAATTGGGCGATTTTGTCACCTTCATGGGGTGGGTATCGGGCAACAAAAAGCGAGAGTGCCTCGAATGGGCACATATATACATCCTACCCTCTTACAACGAAGGATTGCCCATAGGCATACTCGAAGCTATGAGCTATCGCATGCCCATTATATCGACACCGGTGGGTGGTATACCCGAGGTTGTAAAACAACATCACAATGGTATATTGGTACAACCTGGCAACCACAGTGAAATAAGCAAAGCTCTGCAATATTTCATAGCCAACCCTCAGCACATAGCGCAATATGGTGAGGCGAGCTACACATTGGCACAACCCTACTTCCCCGAGAGTGTAATGGGGAGCTTGTGTAAAGTATATAGCGACTTATTAAAATAGTTACAGATGGAAACGACCCGTTTACTCAATATCGACATCCAATGCATCACCCAAGATGAGTTGCTAAGGAACATGACCGAGGGTGTATTATATACGCCCAATGTCGACCACATGGTTGAGCTACAAAAGAATAAAGCTCTATACGATGCCTATCAAGAGGCCGAATGGATTGTATGTGACAGCCGTATACTCCAACTATTCTCGCGATTACTGAAAAAGAGAATTCCCGAGGCGATACCCGGTTCGAGCCTTTTCCCCGCCTTCTACCAATACCACCGCAACAATCCCGATTGTAAGATATTTCTGCTTGGAGCCGCCCCGGGCATAGCTCTCAAGGCACAACAAGAGATAAACACCACCGTAGGGCGCAACATCGTTGTGGGTGCACACTCGCCCTCATTCGGATTTGAAAAGAACGAAAAGGAGTGCATGGAATTGGTCGACATCGTAAACCAATCGGGAGCCACCGTACTGGTTGTGGGTGTAGGTGCTCCCAAACAAGAGTGCTGGATACACCGCTACCGCAAGTATATGCCCAACGTCAAGATATTCATGGCCTTGGGCGCAACAATAGACTTTGAGGCCAAGACACTGAAACGAGCACCTGCCGTATGGCAAAAGATGCATATGGAGTGGTTCTATCGTTTCTTGAACGAGCCCAAACGCTTGTTCAAACGATACTTTGTGCGCGACCCTCAATTCTTTGCGTATCTGCTCAAACAGATATTAGGACTCTACCGCAATCCCTTTAATCAACCCCAATGACATGAAAATAGGTATTCTTACATACTACGGCGACCTTAATTGTGGCACAAATCTACAAGCATACGCTACTCTCACCGCTGTACGGCAACGTCACCCTAACGACCTTGTCGAAGTGATACCTTTTCATTCATTTCGCCCCGACCGCAAGCCCTACTTGTCCAATGCCACCCTCCGTTCGTTGCTGAACGATTGGCGACGTATCAAACTTTACAGCCGATTTAAAAAGGAGGTGCTTGGGGTCACTAACGACCGTATCATTACCGATATCCCCGAGGCGCGACAGTACATCAAAGAGCGCAACTACGACATCATATATATCGGAGCCGACACTCTGCTCGAACTCGACCGTCTGCCTCAAGGCTATAACGACATCTCGGCCTACTGGCTTTCGCCCGACATCAAGGCTCGCAAGGTATTATTGGCGGCTTCATGCAAGAATACCGAGTATAGCAACCTTAGCAAAGCTCAGGTCGAAAAACTTTCGGCTGCCATAGCCGACTTTACGGCT
This sequence comes from Bacteroidaceae bacterium, assembly GCA_017935645.1. GTDB lineage: Bacteria > Bacteroidota > Bacteroidia > Bacteroidales > Barnesiellaceae_A > Barnesiella_A. The sequence continues at coordinate 17,133 of JAGBHF010000080.1, forward strand.
TGTGGTATTCGGGACATCACTACATACAATCTGCTCAAGCACTTCATCAACCCCGAGCAGATACAGATGATACCCGACCCCACCTTCTCGCTACCCATAGAGTATGCCCACATTGAACAATACTTGCAACAAAATAAGATAGACATACCCAAGCGTAGTATCTGCTTCCACACCTATCGCACCGATAAGTGGTGTAAAGAGGTGGCTGAGCACTTCAAGGGTAAAGGCTATACAATTGTGTCGTTGCGTCCTGCTCCTTGGGCCGATATCGTACTCAACGGCCTTTCGCCACTGGAACAATTGGGTGTATATCGATACTTCAGCGCTATTGTTACACACCGCTTTCACGACACCATCTTTGCACTGAAGAATGGCATTGCACCTCTTACCTATGTGTCCGATAGCACATACACAACGACATTGGGCAACTCCAAGTGCTCATCGTTGATAGAGGATTTCGACCTATATCCCCACCACATCATCGACAATCCGGCTCAACTGACAGCCGCACACTTCATTGAGCGAATAGAGAAGATTATCGCCACCTTCGATAGTCGCAAAGAGGATATTGAACGCAAGATTACTTCATGCGCTCAAACATACATCGACTTCCTCCACGAGAGTATAGCCGACTAACGGTGTACTTGATAATAAGACTCGACAGGATTGCGGTGCGACACAGCCACCTTATACGACTCCTTGTAAGCACCTATACCTATTATCATCACAGGCACTTCGTTGGATGGTATAGCAAAGATTTTCTTCAACTTCCGGGTCTGATTGGTCTTGTAAGCTGTTGTCAGCGGTATCGTTGCCAATCCCTTATAGTGTAGTGCAAGAAGCAAATCCATGGCAAACAAGCCCCCATCGACAAACATCTGATGACGCTCGTTGATAAAATAGCGACGCATATCAGCAGTAATCAATACGGCATATTGCATATCGTGGCCAAAGCCATTCGTTCCGCCCTGAAAGTCGAACAATTGATGTGCCTTAGCACCTTCATAGATATGTGCAAAAGCCGACTGACGATTGCAAGCCGAGGGAGTCTTACGCGCAATGTCTATGGCTGCAATGATATCGTTAAGGTCGACTACAGCGCGGGTATCGAAGTCGCGTATCGAACAACGGCTCTGTGAGAATACGTCGAACGGAGCTTTGGTCGCCTCGAGGGTATCGGCCTTGCTACAAGTGGCAATACCGGCCGCCATCTCTTCTCTCAGCGTATATGCCTTCTTAAGCACCTCATACCGAGCCTCAACAGCCTCAACCGGGCATCCGTTAGTGCGATTAAAATCAATATAATTGGCTATAACGGCCATAGACTCATCGATTGAGGCCGACGGGAAACGGCTCACATACAACAGAAGGTCGTCTATCAACGCCAACACCTTGGGTTGGCCAAATCCCATACGCACCGAGCCTATCGACATGCCCTTCTCGATAGCATGTGTGCGGATACAAAGGTCGGCGGCAAACTTCACCTCGTCGTGCATCATATTCGACGCACCCAAGTGCTTGCTTTGGCTACAAGCCTCAAAGAAAGCCTCGAGCATTAAACGAAACAGCAGGATAACTCTATTGTGGCGTATGAACAGGCGCACTCTCTCTTTCAGTCTCATATAGTCTCAAAAAAGCGTTTATACTCCGCCAATATACTCTCCGACGAATACTTTTGGGCAATTGTTTTTTTCAAATTTTCGCACACCGTCGCATACTCTTGCTGCGACAGCGACACCGTCTTCATCAACACCTCTGCAAGGCTATCAACATCGTTCACCTCAAAGAGGAAGCCATCCACGCCGTCGGTAACGTGCTCGGTAAATCCGTCAATACGAGTAGCTATCACCGGCATTCCATAGTTATAGGCTATCATGTGAGGCCCACTCTGAGTAACATTCTCGTATGGCAACACCAGATAATGGTGTCGTGCAAATATATCGGCAACCTCTTCGTCAGCAATGCGATTGGGTGTAAACGTTACCGAGCACTTCAACTTATCAATCATCGCTTGATAATAGGGTACATTGTCACAAGAGCCCAGCACCGACACATGCACTCGGCATTGCACATCGTCGGGCAACTTGGCAAATGCCTGCAACATTACATCGAGGCGCTTGTTTTGTCGCACATTACCGAAGAACAAGAAACTGACCTTATCCTCAGCAGGAACTACACCGGCTGTGGGTGTGCCATAATCCTTGAGCGACAACGGTGTGTACATGATGTGCTTACCACTGTACATCGCCTCAAACTCGGCACGTGCATGTTGCGAGAATAGGTGAAAGTGCTTGTGACGACCGAATACGTACGACAAATACATCTGCGACAGGCGTCGATTATGCCAGCCGGCGTACGAAGCAACATTGTGCGTAGCATGCACCATCTTGGCAGTAGGCAAGTAAAAGTCCAACACCGGATACATATAAGGCACCTCCATGGCATCGACATATATTACATCCGGAGCAAATTTCTTTATCTGCTTCGCTATATCGGCATAGAAAGAGATACACTTGGGGTTGCGACGACGATAGGGTATGCGTCGCTTATATATATTGCAATCGGCTGTTATCTCGGGCACAGAAATTTTTCTGTCAAAACCTTGAATTATATACCATTCAACCTCATACTCACTCGTCAGATGCGGAACAATAGGGATATCCACATCCACAAAGTAATCGGCCGTAATCCAAGCTATACGTTTTTTCATTATCTCCTTTTTTTTGCAAAGATAATAAAAGAAGGCTTATATACATTACAATACTTACACATTATAATCCAAAACAAAATCTCTTTTTATTAAATAAGTTTTTGTCTCTTCACCATCCAATACAATGAATATTGACATATGCTATTTTTCATACACACATTTCTTATAAATATAAATTTATGTTAAATATTTATACATTTATTTGGAAAAGTAAAAATAATTACATATATTAGCCATGCACTTAACTATTAACACCAAATACCATGAAGAAAAAAATCTTTTTAACATTAGTCGTAGTAGCTATGACTATTGGAGGTGCATCAGCTGCATTTTTATACACAGCATGGTGCGGAGTACAAACTATCACAGTGGACCCATCTTTTTTTGACTCCCCAGAAGAGGCTTTAGATTTTTATAGGGAGTTGGATGAAATTCTGTGTGGTTAACAAAACTAACGAAGGCTGTGTTTCTCAAACACAGCCTCTATTAACTTAAAATTTTCACTTATGAAAAAATATACAACAATCTTTTTTATCTTATTTACGCTCCTTAGTTCTGCTCAGCTTCCCAAGGAGTATCTCAATCAGCCGGCAAATCTAAAACCTATTATCAAACTTGACAATAGCATAATGCAGTGTGTATATCAACATACTACATACGACCCGGATTTAGAAAAATATGAAGACACATACGAGATACTGGAAATAGGCAGCAACTATAGTAAGTATGGGAATTATGGAGCATATCAGCTCGACTCGGCACTACATACTTACAATGGTGCGACGTTGACCAACGGACAATATGCTATACTATTTAAAAAATACGACCCCAATTATGAATGTATCATTAAAAATAAGAAAAACGAAAATTTAGAACACTACGGCAAAGTATTCATAGACTATTATATTTACGAAGAGCCTATACCTCAAATAAAATGGGAACTTGAAGGAGGTAAAGCCATTATATGCGGGTACACTTGCCACAAAGCAACAGCCACATTTCGCGGTAGACAGTGGACGGCATGGTACAGCGACATACCCGTTGACAATGGACCGTGGAAATTAGGAAATCTTCCCGGGCTTATACTTAAAGCCGAAGACGCTACAGGCGAACATATTATTGAGGCTATCATACTGAAGCAGGACAAAGCTAGTATAGGTTACAGAAAATTTCTCTACAGTCGCACAACTCGCGAAAAGTACAACAAGTCATTGAAGGAGTATAAGGAAGAGGCTCACAAATTCTTTCAAGGTGAGTTACAACCCCAAAACCCTGATGGTACGCCGATGAATATACCCAAACGTAAATTGTTCTACAACCCATTAGAAAAAGAATAAGTTATATGAATAGAGTATGTTGCATATTAGTGATGCTATTATACTCTGTTACTCTGTGCTGTGCCCAGCTTACTATTTCGGGGGTTATCACAACACAGGACGGTGAGAGCATAGTAGGCGCATCGGTAAGGGTAACGAATAGTGATAATAAAATACTTGCCTATGCCATAAGCAATACGTTAGGCAAATACACAATTACACTTAACGATACGTTGCCCCGACAACTGTGCATAACATACTCATGCATAGGATATAAAAAGATTGTACGCACTATAGAGTGTAAAGACGCAATCGAAGTGATTGACATACAACTGCAAGAAGAGAACTTTGAAATAGAAGAAATTATTGTAAAAGCCCCTGCCATAAAAAGGATTGGCGATACAATACAATATAATGTAGGAGCATTTGCAAGCCAAGCCGACCGCAGTATTGAGGATGTGATAAAGAGACTTCCCGGCATACAGGTCGACAACAGCGGACGCATTTTTTACAACGGCGAGGCTATCAATAATTTTTACATCGAAGATATGGACTTGCTGGGTGGCCGATATGCCATTGCAACACAGAATATCAATCCCGATGAAATTGCCACGGTGAGTATTTATGAAAATCATCAACCCAAGCAAGTGCTTAAGGATGTTGTCATAAGTGACCGTGCGGCACTAAATCTGCGATTGAAAGATAAGAGCAAACTTCGTCCCATCGGCTATGCACACGCCGGCGGTGGATATGGCGAGGGCATCAATTGGCTGGGAGAGCTGTTTGGGATGCAAATATCAGAGAAAAACCAGACTATCGTCACAGCCAAAGGTAACAATACAGGCAATACTTATATACACGAAACACAATTGCTTACCGATAATAAAACCGACGAAACCGTGGCCTACAATATCTTCACACAACATCCATTCGGCACAATAAATATACCCACGTCACGATACTACCGAAACACTTCGGCATCAACATCTGTCAATACACTTTTCAAAATTGACAAACATCTAAAAATAAGGGCATACGCCGACTATAGCTACGAAAACAACAACTACTTCAATGAGGTGGAAATCGGCTATATGAGTATCGACAATGCGTCTATAAGAGTTGTAGAGAGCAATCGTGCAAGATTGAACAACCACATTGTAAATGTGAACTTCAATATCGAAAACAATAACAATAGGTCGTATATATCAAACGACCTTGCCCTGAAAGGTCGCTTTTGCGACAATACCTACAACGTAAACAACAATAACATCCTGCAACAATCCCTCAACAATAACGACTACCATATTACAAACGAGTTTGCCGGCATATTTAAAAACGGTCGCAACATATTCGATGTAAAGTCTCTTATCTCTTTTGGCTCCACACCTCGCAACGAGATTGTAGCAACCATTCCGGCAACAGACTCTTTGATAGTAACACAAATAGCTACGGGCATGGCCTTTCACACACTCGAGAGTACATCCTACTCGTGGCTCATCAGTCAGGTGTCGCTCTTGGGCATCGAGGCCTCTTTTGAGGCTTTCTACGACCGGTTTTCTTCACAAAACGACCCAATCCCAACCCCCTCACGGCAAGGCAATGAAGTATCGGGATATAAAATAGTAACATCGGTCGTTCCATTTTATCAACTCAAGAACGAACATCTTACATGGCGCACCGAGATACCTCTAAGAATGTATGATATAGAATATCGCAATATAATAACCGGTGCCAAGCACCCACTGCACAAGCCCTATATCGATATAAAGTCGAGCCTATATTTCAATCTCTTCGGCAGCATAAAAACCACCTTGTCAATAGGACGAGACCATACGATAGGCGACATACAAGACTATATTACCACCCCTATATATACCACATACCGCCAACAAATTGCACTTGGAACGGGCAATTTAGGTATCAGAAGCAACAATTATATATCTCTGTCGGCCAACTATCGTAACAGCATAGAGGGCATATTTGCATCCTTGCGCACATCATACAATGTCATAACAAGCAACGAAATATCAACAACCTCAATCACGGCCGATGAGGTTACATACGGACATATAACAACCGACAACAAAGGTAGCAATGCCAATCTGTTCTTTAATCTATCCAAGAATCAACGAAACTGGAATACAACATTCACCCTATCGGGCGGAGCAATCTACCTAAAGAGAATGACACAAAGAGAGTCACAATTACTCAACGTAAAAACCCAAAATTACAGTATAGGGGCTGATATTCACAGCACCTTCTGGAATGAACGCATAAGCGGAAGGGTCAACCTCAGATATGGTGTTACGTCACAAACAACCGACATGCAAACAGATAACACTAACCTGCACGATTGGTTACTGACAGCCGAACTTTCGGTTTTCCCGGTCACATCATTGGAAATATTTTATACGTTGCACTATAACAAATCGGACTTGGCAACCAACTCGAGTGCCGAAAACATTTTTATGGATAGTGGCATACGGTATAAAGATAAAGATTGGGTAGTTGAACTCAGAGGAAAAAACCTCACCAATGCGCAAGTTTACTCTTATAGTTACATAAACAACTACGACACATACACCTACAGTTGTCTTCTACGTCCCATCGAATTTATCCTCTCGTTTCAATACAGCTTCTGACATCACACAAAGAAAGGTTGCTAAAATGTAATATTCTACAACCTTATAAAAAACTTTTACACACGCATCATTGTTTTCATAATACAGTAACAATAGCCCAATATTGTTGCAAGGAAAGTTTTCATATTAAACCTTAAAATCAGTGTTATGAAAAAGGCAATTCCCATTCTACTCTTGGCTATGGCATTTATTGCCTGCCAAAAAGATCCCGACTTCAATCAATTGTCGAGCGATCTTATCGTCTATACCAACCACGACAAGAGTGCCAACTTTAGCAAGTACACAACGTATGCCATCCCCGACAGCATATTGGTACTCGACGACAAGAGCAAACCCACTTACTTTGCGGCCGACGACCCTCGTACCACCGCCATCGTAAATGCTATCAACAGCGAAATGAAAACACGCGGATATATCGAAGTACACAATAATGCCGATGCCGACATAGGTATACAAGTGAGCTATGTGAAAGACACCAATACGATTATCTCATACGCTGCCAGCAACCCTTATTGGTGGTACGGATACGACTATTATTGGCCGGGCAGCTATTGGAATCCCTATTGGTGGGGGTGGACACCTTCATACGCCTATCCTATCAGCTACACCTACACTATAGGCTCATTGATTATCGAGATGATTGCGCTGGAAGATGCCAATGCCGCAACCAAGAAGATACCCGTGATATGGACTGCTTACATGGCCGGTATATTGTCGAGCAACCAACTCAACATCAACCGCACAGTATCGGGTATATATCAGGCATTTGAGCAATCGCCCTACATACAATCGGGTGTAAAATAAAGCGTGTAACACACACCCTACACAATAACCTTTTAAAAAACATACAGCAATGAAAAAGATAACAAAAATATTAGCTACCGGCCTCCTTATGCTATGCTTGAGCGCAACCATGACAAGCCATGCACAAATCCTGAAAGGAGGATATTTCACCGTCGATTGGCAATTTAATGCCCCCGTCAGCAACGATTATGCCCCCGTGGCAAGTGGCTGGGGTATGGCATTTGAAGGCGGTTATTACATTATACCCAACATGTCGCTGGGATTGTTTATCTCGTACCACACCAACAACAAGTACATTGGCGAGCAGGTACTACACCTGAGCAGTACCGAAAGCCTCTACACCGACCAACAGCACTCCATCTACCAAGTACCCTTTGGTGTAGCATCGCGATGGCGATTTATCAAAGAGGGTATGTTCGAGCCATACATCGGTGTGAAACTCGGTGCTATGTACACCCGCATGGAGTCGAACACACAGGTGTACACCTATTACCAAGACCGGTGGGGATTTAATGTACAACCCGAGATAGGCATGAGCCTCTATCCCATGCCATCCAGTCGCACCGGTATACACCTCGCCCTCTACTACAGCTACTCGACCAACAAGAGCCACGTGCTCACATACAATATCGATGGCTACAACAACATCGGATTTCGATTGGGTATATCGTTTTAATACTACACAATAACGACTATCAGGAGCACCCGCAGTGGTGCTCTTTTTTATTACAGTACCACATTATTTTACATATCGAGCATTTTTTACATCAAATTACTTTTAAAACAAATTAATTACACTATATTTGCACAAAAATAAGCACAACATCTAACAAACACTTATATGAAAAAATTATTGCCATTATTACTCCTTACAATCATCGTTACCGGATGTCAGAAGGAGCCCGATTGGGGTAAATTATCAAACGACTTGTTGGTATACACCCACTACGATGAAGAGGTTGACTTTACAAAGTACAATACATTCTACATCCCCGATAGTATACTCGTACTCGACAACAGCAAAAAGGAGCCGGTGTACATATCAAGCAACGACATCCGCGCCCATAGCATCTTAGAGGCTTTGACCGACGAAATGACACGTTGCGGATATACACAGGTATACGACCGTGCCGATGCCGACTTGGGTATTATCACCAGTTACGTCAAGCGTACCAGCACTTATGTTGGCTATGACTATCCCTACTGGTGGTTTGACTTCTACTACTATTGGCCATTCGACTATTGGGATCCCTACTATTACGATTGGTATCCCTACTATCCTTATCCCGTAACATACTCATATACAACAGGTACTATTGCGGTTGAAATGATAGCATTGAAAGATGCCGACACATCGTCCAAGATGTTACCCTTTGTATGGACAGCCTGCATGGCAGGTATAGAGTCGAGCAATCAGATTAACATCTCGAATGCCATAGCCGGTATATATCAGGCATTTGAACAATCGCCTTATATCAATGCACAATAACAGCCTATATACACACATCATAAACACGACTACAATGAAGACAACAAAGATATTAGGCATCATAATGCTACTATGTGCCGCAATAATGCCCTGCACAGCACACGCACAACTATACAAGTCGACCTATTACAACATCGATTGGCAACTAAATACACCTGTATTCACCGACTATGCCAACGTAACAAGCGGTTGGGGTATGAACTTTGAGGGTGGATACTATGTATCATCCAAGATAGCCGTGGGTCTCTATGGCTCATTCCACACCAACAACGAATATGTAGAGCCTCAAGTACTGCAACTCAACTCGTCAAGCAACCTTTACACCGACCAAGTGCAAAGTATATTCCAAATCCCCTTTGGAGCCTTGATTAAATATCGCTTTATCGAAGACTCGATGTTTGAGCCATACGTAACAGCCAAGCTCGGTACAAACTATGTACGCATGTCATCAATCAACAACGTATTGGACTTCTACAGCGACTCATGGGGCTTCAATGTTCAACCGGAGGTAGGTGTTTCGATATTCCCCTCGGCACACAACCGCATAGGTATACACTTGGCTTTGTATTACAGCTACTCGACCAATCAAAATCAATGCCTTGTATACAACCTCAACGGACTTAATAACGTCGGCTTCAATATCGGTATAACATTCTGACAAACAACACATACGACCCATATACATCCGACGTCGTATCATACCGCCACTCTCAAATGCGTAATTAAGACATTTGAGAGTGGTGTTTTTGTAAAAAAATACTATATTTGCATTGATACAATTTAATGTCATGAAGAAAATACTATTCACACTACTTCTCATCACAACACTCGCGCCTTATGCGCAGTCGCAGGATGAGGTTACATTCCGCACCGAGGCTGCAGCACATGCTGCAACGGGTACATTTGCTCCTTACTATATGACAGCCAACAAGTATGGTACGGTGGCTAATGGATGTGGCGGATATTTGCGTGCAGGCGCATTTATAGAGATGGATACCACCAAGCGTTTTTCTTACGCTGCCGGTATCGACCTCATGGGTATATATGAGACTACATCGCCCACCCGTCGCTGGGAGAATGGCGGTTTTACAACCATCAACAACCGCCCACAGATATTTCGCATCCAACAACTCTATGCCGACATTAAGTATCGCGCAGTATTCCTATCGGTAGGTATGCGTGAGAATGCTCATGAAAATATCTTCACCAACCATCGACTCTCGTCGGGCAACTTGATCCTATCGGGCAATACCCGCCCAATACCCCAAATCAGAGCCGGTTTTCACCGTTTTGTTGACATTCCGTTTACCAACGGATGGGTACAATTAAAGGGAGAATTGGCGTATGGTAAATTTCTCGGTGACGAATATTTGAGAGATCACTATAGCCACTATTCATCATTTATCACCACCAACATTTACTATCACTACAAGTCGTTATACTTCCGCAGCAACCCCAAACAGCCATTTGTATTCACTTTTGGTATCGAGGATGGTGTGCAATTCGGTGGTGACATGGATACATACCGCGATGGTGTGTTGGTATCTTCTACTCAATCGCCCATAACATTCAAGTCGTTCTTGCAAGCATTTGTACCGAGCGCCGGCGACGAAACCGCAGCCCCGGGCGACCAATTGTTTGTATATGGCAACCACATAGGCTCGATAAATATGGCAGCCGAATATACCTTTGAGGACCGTTCGCAAATACGTGCCTACACCCAGTGGCTGTATGAAGACGGTTCGGGACTGAACAAGCTTAACGGCTTCGACGGACTATGGGGATTGGCCTATCACACCCACCGTCGTTCGGCTGTATCGGATGTTGTGGTAGAATACATAGGCTTGAATAATCAGAGCGGTGCCATCCCTTGGCAACCCACAGATTGGCCCGGCACACAAATAACTACCGCCACTTCGGGTGGTGACGACTACTACAACAACTTCCTCTTCAATGGTTGGCAACAAGGTGGCTTTGGCATAGGTACGCCCATGTCACCCTCTATCATGTACAACACCGATGGTTATATGCGCTACCTCAACACCCGCGTGAGAGGCTATCATGTAGCTATACAGGGCTACTTCCTCAATGATTGGCAATATCGTTTCATGACATCCTACCGTCAGGCATGGGGCACGCCCTTTATTCCGGCTCGCTATGACTTGTGTCAGTTTGCATCATTACTGGAATGCACCTATACTCCGGCCAAACTCGACGGATGGCAGTTTTGTGCAGCCCTTGCCGTCGATGCAGGCAACCTCATTGGCGACAATTGGGGTATCAGCATCAGCGTTGTTAAAAGCGGTTCACTCTTTAAGTTCAATAAAAAATCGGATAAGAAATGAAAAAGCTCATATACATAGCCCTTACCATCATCACAGTAACACTCACCTCTTGCATGCAAAATGGTGGCAACATAGGGTATCTGTACGGTCAATGGCGACTCGAGGAGGTTAAACATGACAATGTCACTACAGCATGCGATACGGTGTTTTTCTCTTTTCAATCGGATGTATTCCAAATTCGCAAGATTATATACGACTCATACGATTACTCGGTGTTTATGGGATTGTATGAGCATCAAGATGATGTTATCAAGTTCAACATTTACAATCACAACAGCAAGGAGATATTGAGCGAAGATGATAAGCAAGTAGCACTCAGCGATATATCATCGCTATACATCGACACATTGTTTCCGCTATTCAAGGTCGTAGCGTTGGATAACCGTTACATGACGTTGGAATACAACGACAACCGCTACTACCTCAAGAAGCTCAACTAACGGTACTACTTAATACTGTGTTTCAGATAGGTTGCTTATCGGCAACTACAGATACCGCACCTTATACTCATCCTCCTCAACCGAGCGTATAGGGTATATGCGTCGCATACCCACCTCGCCCTTATTCTTATAAGCGGCTTCTATCAAGATATGCTTGCGCGTCTTATCAAGTCGCACTACACTTTTATACAAATCATATCGCGTCAGGATTCCTGCTTTCATGGTCATGTTCTTGGTATCCTCGTATAATCCCTGACCTAAATAGCCCAGCACCTCACCCTGCTCGAAGAACATATCTTGATAATACGACACAGCCGACCACATTCTTATACGATGTGAGTAATAGACACTATGATTCATATCATTGATACGCTCGATGGCCATAAAGCAATGCTGTTCGGGACCTACCAACAACCACACCCCCTCCCAATCGTCTACGGCAGCGGTATCGAGATAAGCCACAAAACGCTCTTTATCGAGAGGTTCGGGAAACTCTATCAATGGCAACTTATACCCCTTGGTAACGCCATAGTAGGGGCTACAGCTTACTATCGACAAGAGTATTACTACTCCTATAAAGCTGTATATCATCCCCCTATGCATATATACTTTTATATCTTGTACGAGAAGCCCAGACTGAGCAACTCCTTGATTTGCCAAAAGCCCAATTTAGGATCGGGAGCCACGCTATTGTCATATCGCAAGTCGACATACAAGCGAGCCGAGAAGTAGGTCGAGAATGAGAAGTCGAGCGAATTGGTCCACTCCAACAACACATTCTTATAGTTGGTAAACGCATACAAGTGCGACATCCATCGTATATTGTAGCGCAAATCCCATGTCAACGTATAATCCAATGACGAACCTATATCGTTACGAGCACGACCGTTATCGATACCAAACTTCACAGGGTCGATGCTGGGTAATGCCACAAAACGAAGGTTGTAAGAGAGGTGCGACAAGGTGAGGGTGTGCGACAACTTGACAGGTTTCTCATAAGCAAACGAATAAGAGAGACCGACACCGACATTCAACTCACCCGGCGAGAGGAATTCAGCTTGCTTTTCAGTCGAATTGGCTGCATAGTTGGTAAGCAACTGTGTCTTGAACAACATCGATGCCGAATAGTACCACTTACCAAAGGCCTTGTAACCGAATTTCGAATTTATCTGGAATAAATCCTCACTCACACGCACACTATGTACAGTATCCTCGGCCGAGGTAGTAAGGTTAAACTTCCATTGTATCAAGTTCTCAAACAGCAACTTACCGCTGGGGTCATTATAGTTGAACGTGAAGAGTTGGTCGCTCAACAAGTTCAAACTGCTATTGCCGCCTTGATACCAATTGTCCGACACATACACTTGTGACAATTGTATATTGCTACTGAACGATGTTCTCCAACGTTTTATTTTCACAGGCTTACTCTCCAATGCCGAAGTTATAATCTCTCGAGGTTTCTCAACAATTGTTATAGTCTGCTTGGTAGGGTCATTTATGATGACATACTCTTTAGGAGCCTTGGGTAAGTTTTCATAGTTATACTTCACCAAGTCAGGGCGATTTACTATCAGATAGTTACGAGCCGAACGCATGCGACCGGCCAAGCGTTTCTCGCGTTGCAACCATGTATCACGGCTCGACAGAACAGCCTCTTTATCTATCTTATAAGTCTGCGGAAGGTATTGCACATTGGCAACAGTAAGGCCTTCGTAAGGTATATTTTCATACTTCTCAAAGACGAGAGGCATAAACAACAGACTTGTCGCATAACGAGGCAATCCATTATCCTCAACAGGCTCTACCTTATACAGTTGCCACAACGAATCGGAAATGATAATAGTACTGTCAGTCACAATGATACAGTCGTGAGCCACACTATCCGGGCCGGCTACAACAGTATTATTTACCATTGTCGTATCACCAACTATTGCAGATGTATTATTTACTGTAACAGAGTCATTGGGAGTAATAGCACTACCGGCAACATCTTGAGCAAAAACGGGAGTAAGGATAGCCGAGAGTAAAAGGCTGATGAATATAAATTGTCGCATAGCTAAAACGTAATTTTGCAAAATAATCTTTTATTCTGCGAAGATAGTATAAATTCACGTTAAAACGGCTATAACGCGGTTGAAATTTACATCGAATTTTTCACCCTGCAAATACAACTTTTTCAAGACACTACACACCGACAATACCCCCTCACACAAATCTCTTTTTATTTATTGACTATTATATTGGGGTAATGTCGATAATTTTTCATATTTTTGTAGGCGTATTTTTTCACCAATAAGTTCAACACAACTAACACATTTTTAACGTGGAAACAAGATATATATTCGTTACCGGAGGTGTTGCCTCATCGTTGGGCAAAGGTATTATTTCGGCATCATTGGCTCGCTTGTTGTTAGCCAGAGGTTATAGAGTGACTATCCAAAAGTTCGACCCGTACATCAACATCGACCCGGGTACACTCAATCCCTACGAACATGGCGAGTGCTATGTTACCGTAGATGGTCATGAGGCCGACCTCGACCTTGGTCACTACGAGCGCTTCACCAACACAGCCACTACACGTGCCAACAATATTACAACCGGTCGTATATATCAAAGCGTTATCGACAAGGAGCGTCGTGGCGACTATTTGGGTAAGACCGTACAAGTAATTCCTCACATTACCGACGAAATCAAGCGCAACATGCTCAAGTTGGGCAGCAAGGGCGAGTATGACTTCGTAATCACCGAGATAGGCGGTACTGTGGGCGACATCGAGTCACTCCCCTTCCTCGAGAGCGTGCGTCAGTTGCGTTGGGAGTTGGGTAAGCGTTGCGCATGCATCCACCTCACTTACGTGCCCTACTTGGCTGCCGCTAAGGAGTTGAAGACCAAACCCACACAACACTCGGTTAAGAAATTGCAAGAATTGGGTATCCAACCCGACATCTTGGTATTGCGCACCGAGCATGAAATTTCTTCTTCACAATGCCGCAAGGTTGCACTTTTCTGCAATGTTGACCCCGATGCTGTAATACAATCGCTCGATGTTCCCACCATCTATGAGGTACCCTTGAAGATGCACGAGCAAGGTCTCGACCAAATTGTGTTGAGCAAGACAGGATTGCCCACTGAAGGCGAGCCCGACTTGACTCAATGGTGCGAGTTCCTCCACCACATGAAGAATGCCACCGAGACCGTTCACATCGGCTTGGTAGGTAAATATGTTGAACTTCCCGATGCTTATAAGTCGATAAACGAATCGTTATTGCAAGCAGCTACATACAACGACCGCAAACTCAGCCTACACTTTATACACTCTGAGAAACTCAACGACAGCAATGTTGCCGAGACCCTCAAAGGCATGGATGGTATCCTCATCGCGCCCGGATTTGGTCAACGTGGTATCGAGGGTAAATTCGTAGCTCTTAAGTATGCCCGCGAAAATGATGTTCCCACATTCGGTATCTGTCTCGGTATGCAATGTATGGTTATCGAGTTTGCTCGCAACGTACTCGGCTACGAGGATGCCAACTCGGTAGAGATGGACGTAAAGACCAAACACAACGTTATCGACCTCATGGATAGCCAAAAGAGCATTTCAAACTTGGGTGGTACAATGCGTTTGGGTGCATACGAATGTGTACTCGACGCCGATTCTATACCTGCCAAGGCTTACGGCTCAACTCGCATCAGTGAGCGTCACCGCCATCGCTTCGAGTTCAACAGCGACTTCCGCGAGGAATTTGAGAAAGCCGGTATGAAGTGTGTAGGTATCAACCCCGACACCAACTTGGTTGAGGTAGTAGAGATACCTACTTTGCGTTGGTTTGTGGGTACTCAATACCACCCCGAATACAACAGTACAGTATTGCGTCCCAATCCGCTGTTTGTCGACTTTATTCGCGCTGCCATCAACAAGTAATGGCTTAACAAGAACATTATAACATTAATAATAGGTATGGATAAAAACACAATCATTGGATTTGTATTGATGATTGCGGTTGTAATCGGTTTCTCATGGTTTACACAACCATCGGCCGAGGAGATACAAGCACAACAACGATACAATGACTCTATTGCTGCCGTTGAGGCAGCCAAGGCCCTTGAATTGGCAGCATGGCAAGAGCAAGCCGATGCTCAAGCACAAGCAGCTATGGCCAACATCGAAGTAGACAGCCTCACTGCCGACTCGTTGCACAAAGCCGAGATGTTTGCTCAATATGGTGCATTTGCTACAGTAGCTGAAGGTGAGGATCAAACCATCACCCTCGAAAACAACGTTGTCGCACTCGAATTTTCGAGTCGTGGCGGTTACTTGCGCAAGGCTACGCTTAAAGATTACAAAAACTACACCGGCAAAGATACTACCAACGTAGTACTCTTCGAAGATAACGACAACCACTACGGATTCATCTTCAAGACCGGTGCTCGCGTTATAGACACACAAAGTCTGTACTTCACCCCCACAGCTACCGACAGCACAGTCGATATGACACTCAACTTGATGGGTGGTGCTCAGTGGAACATACGTTACACCTTGCCCGAAGATAGTTATCGCCTGCAAATGGAAATAACTCAGAACGGCATGGAAAAGGTTATCCCGCAAAATATTGTCAACCTCGACATGTATTGGGACCTCAAGATGCCACGCCAAGAGAAGGGTCGCATGTTTGAGCAAAACAACAGCGCCTTGTACTACAAGTATGTAGGCGACGATGTTGACAAACTTCGCGAGAAAGGCAACCACGACAAGTATGTCAAGACAAGTCTCAAATGGATTGGCTACAAAGACCAATTCTTTACCTCGGCTTTCATTGCCGACAACAACTTCAACGAGGCTTTCCTCGTAACTGAAGACCTTGAGAAAGACCCCAAATACCTCAAGAAATTCCACAGCGAGGCTCTTATCAACTATACCTCAAGCAACCCGCAAGTAGGCAACTTCTCGTTCTTCCTCGGCCCCAACGACTACAAGCTGTTCCGCTCGTACGACAAGGGTGTTGACAAAGACGACCGCCTCGACCTCGACCGCGTTATCCCCTTGGGTTGGCCCTTGTTCCGCTGGATCAATACTCTTATCATTATCAACGTGTTTGACTTCCTCAGCCAGTTCATCAGCAACTACGGTCTTATCATCTTCTTGCTCACTATATTCATCAAGCTCATCTTGTTCCCCTTCACCTACAAGTCGTACAAGTCGCAAGCCAAGATGCGTGTTATCCAACCGCAAATGCAAGCACTCAACGAGAAGTATCCCAACCCCGAGGATGCCATGAAGAAACAAAATGCCATGATGGAGCTATACAGCAAGGCCGGTGTAAACCCCATGGGCGGTTGCTTACCCATGTTGTTGCAAATGCCCATCCTCGTGGCTATGTTCTCATTCTTCCCCTCATCAATCGAGTTGCGTGGCGAGTCGTTCTTGTGGGCCAAGGACCTCTCATCATACGACGCCATTGTCGAATGGGATACATACATCCCCCTTATCAGTAGTACATTTGGCAACCACATCAGCCTCTTCTGCTTATTGATGACCATCACCAACATCCTTTACACCAAGGTGACTATGGATCAAAGCGGACAAAATACCATGCCCGGTATGAAGTGGATGATGTACCTCATGCCCTTGATGTTCTTGTTCTTCTTCAACAACTATGCAGCAGGTCTTAGCTACTACTACTTCCTCTCATTGTTGATTACAATCATCCAAACATGGGCTTTCCGCAAGCTTGTCGATGAGAAGAAGGTATTGGCACAATGGAAGCTAATGCCAAGAAGCCCCGCAAGAAAAGCGGATTTATGGCTCGTCTCGAAGAGGCTCAACGCCAACAAGAGGCCCTCTTGCGCGAACAACGCAAGCAACAAGCCAAGCACAACGGCAAAGGTCGCCAATAACAGATAATATCATAACCCCATAGCAAGAGGGCGCGTCAGAAAAATTTGACGCGCCCTCATTCGTTTCAGCACCATATCTACAGGCTCATTACAAGGAGTTATTGGTGTCCGATAAAAATTGAAGATGTTCCTTTTACCGCTGTACGGTTGTGTATATGTTAGCAATTCTATTTAAAAGAATACCTGAGGTGGTAAAGTCTCCTTCTACCCCACTGTATATTTCCTGACCGTTGGTTGAAAAACTTATTAATTTTTCCATACTTGTAGGTCGAAACAATGTTTCGGTCTGTATCGGAGTTATGCCGTTTACTATACACCCTATACCTTCTATCCAATATGTTGTGTAATACTTAGGATTGGGGGCGAAATTTTTTTCGGCTCTTACTTGCATCACACGTCGCTCCTTGCCATCACACAAGGTTATTGTCGATGTATTTTTTGTTTCAAAAAACCAAAAAACATCATCTTTTGCAAGGTTTAGAGAAATTATATGAGTTTCATATATGTTATCGGCATCCGGTATTCCTCTAAATAATTGCCATATAACAAAATCCTTTTCGTATAGCAACACGGGACTTGTGTAGTGTGCCACATAGAACTGCCGAGCCAATTGAATAAATACATCATCGGGATGTTCGTCGGCATTACCGATGTAAAGATTTTCCTTATCGCTACAAATATAATGCGCGTCGGGGAAAATACGTGGAAACTTTTCGCCCATGTATACAGTATCACCTTTGCCTACTGTCGGTTTATAGTGGAAATAGTAATATAGCTTTTTACAGATTTTTCCATTAAAAAGGGAGTCCCCTTGTATTACTTGGGTCATGTATACATCTCTTTGGGATGTTGTAGTATCGTTACCAACAATTTCTGTTATAACATGCTTTGTTGTCAGCTTGAATACCCATTTATTACCATCTTCGAGAGGCGAAATATACTCCGAGGCATCTTTCGGCGGAACGGGTATAAGTGTTTCTTCACAGCCACAAAGAAGTACAAAGCTTAGCAGTAACAATGTTGTTTTGAATATTTGTTTCATGATATTAGGTATTTAATATTATTTCATGCGCAATTTATCGAAATTTTGTATGGCAGTCAATAATACAATACAAATGCTAACGTATATTAACAAACGGGGGGGTAATTGTGTTTTATTAACAATCATTGATATCCGATAAATAAAGAGTATTGCCATGGGGATGTACCACCGATGACAATACTCCGTTTCAAAGGTTTTTTATGCAGCCTCAGTTTCACAACTGTGGTTTTCCTTATATAGTACTACCTTGGCGGTAGTATATATGTCAAAATTTTGTTCTCCTATACATCAAAACACATCACTGTAACTTCTCACCAATTCGCGGAAATCGGGTTCATTGCGCAATGGAGCCAACGAAACAGGTGAGTCGTACTCGAAGTATAGATTGAAATAGTCGCCATAGCCGGCCTTGAGAGCTTCTTCGAGGTATTGATATGCCTTAACCTTATTGCCGGTACATGTATATAGACATGCAGCGTTGTAATAATCTTCGGGCGAAGGGATACCTTTTATCGACGTCATCACTTGTTGCATCCACTCCTCAGCCTCTACCACACGACCTAAGCGCGCCAAGGCAAATCCTCGACAGGTTGTGAATTCGGGGGCATGCTCAGGGATATTCAACAACAACTCATAGTTGCGTGTGGCCGATTCGAGGTCTTGCAACAGGGCATACATATCACCACGCAACAAGTATAGGGTTGCATCATCGGCATTGCTTAGCACAGCCTCGTTGTAGTAGCCCAAGGCTGCCTCATAGCCACGTTGTTCGGTAGCAAGCATGGCACGTTGCGAGAGGACATCCTTGTGAGTCATATCGAAAGTTGAAGCCACAGACAAGTCCTCGGCAGCCTTTTCGTAGTCACCCATTACACGATATAGTTTGCTACGGGTAATGAAATATGACATCTGGTCGCCTTTCATTACAATAGCTTTACTTATATCATCAAGGGCATAGTCAAACTGCCCCAATCGCATATAGCAGTATCCGCGATTGTAATATACCGAATGGAAGTGCAGGTACTTTTGCTCGACAATGGTATTCCAGTCTTGTATCGAGGCCGAATAGTGCTGATTATTCATGTGTATGCTACCACGAATGAAGTAGAAAAAGCCCTTTTCATCGGCGGTATCGATAGCTTGCGACAGTGCAGCAATAACCGGCTCGTAAGCAACTGCCGAGAGAGCATTGATACCGGCTACCGAGCGACGATTGTCACCAAAGGTCATGGCGGTAATATAGTCGTTGGCAGCCTTTTGCCACTCGCCCATCTCCTCATAGACTTCGGCGCGTGTTATATAGAAATCGACATTGGTAGGATTGGCTTGCTGTGCCTTGTCCATATATTCATGACACATTCCTATATTGTTCTCTTTATGAGCGATAATAGCCAAGCCCAAATAAGCCTCTTGGCTACGAGCGTCGCGACGCAAGAGCAACTGATAATCGTCTTTGGCTTGCTTGTAGTCGCCCATCTCACGCAAGAGGTCGGCACGACATATCAAAGAGAATCGTGACGAGGAGTCGAGAACAAGAGCTTCGTTGAAGTCGTCAAGAGCCTTCATATCGTTGTCTTGTATCTGGTATATAAGGCCACGCACGGTATAGGCTTGCGACAGGTCCGATGCCTCCTCGCGAGGATAATACTTGATAGCTTGATTTAAATCGGCCATCGCCTTGCCGTAGTCGTTGTATTTGAAATACTCCTTGGCTCTATTGAAATAGGTTTCGTAATCCTCGGGATTCTCTTGCAACATAGCTGCGTAAGTGTCCATAACAACACGCACCATGGGGTTGCTCATGTAATTATTGCCTTGTGCCCACGCCACAAGGGGCATGAGTAATAAGAGTATAAATAGTGTGCGGAATGTGATTCTCATAAGAATATTGTCATTAATATATTACTTGACTATTCAAGCGATGCTATCTCGTTGATTGTGTGAATGGTGTGGCACGCCACAACACCGGCAGTTTCGGTACGCAAGCGCGAGGCTCCCAACGATATAGGTCGGTATCCGTTGGCCATGGCCAATGCTACCTCCTCGGGACTGAAATCACCCTCGGGACCTATCAATACACGCACGCGCTCACCGGGCCTGTAACATTGCGACAAGAGTTGTCGCTCGCTGTCGGCATGACAATGCGCTATGAACTTTTGCCCATCATACTCCTCCTTTACGTAACGCTCAAAGGGTGTCATCTCATCAAGACGTGGCAACACAGCCTTAAGGCTTTGCTTCATGGCCGATACGAGTATTTTCTCGATGCGCTCACGCTTGAGTTCCTTACGCTCTGAGAAACGGCACAAAAGAGGCACAATGGCATCGATACCCATTTCGGTAGTCTTTTCGGCAAACCATTCGATGCGGTCGAGGTTCTTGGTGGGAGCAATAGCTATCTCAATGGCACCGGCCCAATGAGCCGGTTGCTTGCGCTCCTCAATGATGCGCACCCCACAACGTTTATTGTGAGCCAAGGTTATCTCGGCGCGGTAAAAAGTTCCGCGACCATCTATCAAGCCTATCTCGTCGCCTTCACTCAATCGCAACACACGCACACAATGTCCACTCTCTACCTCGGGCAACGTGAGCGTTTCGGCTATTTCGGGAGTATAAAAGAGATGCATATCCTACGTGTTTTATGCTTTAATTTCGTCGGGATTGTGCTTATAACGGAATACTATAGCGAACAATACAGCCACTACCAATGCATACGCTGCAAAGATAAACCAAGAGTCGGGCCAGCCATACATATCGACCACTTTACCGGCAGCGTACGAACCAAGTGTTGCACCAAAGCCATTGGTCATCATCATAAACACACCTTGAGCACTGGCGCGTATAGCAGGTGTTGTCTCCTTCTCGACATAGAGCGAGCCTGAGATATTAAAGAAGTCGAATGCGACACCATATACTATCATAGAGAGGATAAGCATCCACACACCTGTACCGGGATTGCCCAAGCCGAGGAGACCAAAACGCAACACCCATGCCAACATACTGATAAGCATAACGTTCTTGATACCATAACGCTTCAAGAAGAAGGGAATGAGCAGTATACACAGTGTCTCGCTCAATTGTGATAACGAAATGAGAATGTTGGCATGCTCGACACCGAAAGTTCCGGCATACTCGGGGATAGCGCCAAAGTGATTGGTCAAAAAGCTATTGGCAAAGGCATTGGTAATCTGCAACGACACACCCAAGAACATCGAGAAGATAAAGAATACAGCCATGCGCTTCTCCTTGAACAAGGCAAAGGCACGCAAGCCCAATGTATCAACCCAATTACCTTCAGGGGCTTTCTTGCTCACCTCACAATGAGGCAGGGTAAACGAATAGCAACCCAACACGATTCCTACAGCAGCCGAGAAATAGAGCTGGTTTGCACTCTGTGCAAAACCAAGAAGGTCGACTGCAATCATCGAACAGATAAAGCCCACTGTACCCCACACACGTATGGGCGGAAAATCCTTGATTGTATCAAGGCCACTCTTGGCTAATGCATTGTAGGCAACAGTATTAGACATCGATATAGTAGGCATATAGAAGATTACTGCCAACAAGACTGAGGCATAAAGAGTCGAATACTCGGTCTGTGTAGCTGCAAAAATCATACATGCGGCACTCAACAAGTGCAACATTCCCAACAGACGTTGAGCGGGTATCCAACGGTCGGCCACTACGCCCATCAAGGCAGGCATAAAGAGTGAGGCAATACCCATGGTAGCAAAGAAGCTACCAATTTGCAGACCTGTAAATTGCAAGCTACCGCCAAGGTATGCACCCAACGAGATAAGCCATGCTCCCCACACACCATATTGCAGGAAATTCATCACGATAAGACGCAACTTAATGTTTTTCATACGATATATGTTTTTAGTTTATAATTTTCGTTTTCGCAATATCTGCTGTATCATAGCCGCCTCCTCATAAGCCTCTACCGCAACAGCATGCTCAATGCGACCTTGCAGCTCGGCATCACTCATCGACTCATAGTCGTTATGAGATGCTTGCGATGAAGATGCTCCGTCATCCTTACTTTCAAGTTGCGAAGCCTCAAAACCCGCCACTTCGAGCACCGATGATGCCATGTATATAGGCGACTGAGTGCGCAAGGCTATAGCAATAGCATCGGACGTGCGCGAGTCAATCTCCTCGAGGTGTCCATCCCTATTGAGCACCAATGTCGAGTAAAAAATCCCCTTGTCAAAGCGATATATATTTACCTCTTCGACATGCACACCACATCGTTCGGTAATACTTACAATAAGGTCGTGTGTCATGGGACGTGGAGGCTCAAGATTCTCCATGCGAATAGCTATCGACTGCGCCTCGGCAGTACCTACCACCACCGGTATGCGACGGCTACCATCTTCCTCAGCCAACAACAACACAAAAGCACCCTGTTGCAAGTGGCTATAAGTTATGCCCAATACTTTTACACGTACTCTGTCGGTATTCACGCTCATCGGCTTTTATAGAGTTTATACACTACTGCCCCGTGCAACCACACAATAGGGCAATTAACATCATATTGCAAATGTACACAATATCGAGCAAAAACAAAGCCTATTTATCGTTATAGATATAAAAAATCTATGGGTGCCCGATAAAAATTCAACAAAAAAAAGAGGACGCACCGTCGGTGCGTCCGTATGTCGGTGATAATTGTTTAAAACGTTAGTCCCAAATTGATATTAACTCCTGACAACCATTTATTTTCGTACATATTGTCGGGATAGTAATATACTGCTTTCTGCCAACGACCTTGGTAAGAAGCCGATATATCAAAGCCCACCTTACTACTGAGGCGGATATTTATACCCAGTCCCGGAGCGACAAAGAAAGAACTGCCATTGTAGTTGGAATATTGGCTTTCTGGAATATTATTATGATAAATTATTACGCGCGAATCGGGCTCAAAAACATATCCCGCCGATAAGCTGAAAAAGAACTGCACCGGCTTACCGCCTGTTAGATAGGCTCGCATGTGGGCAAACAGCGGAAACTGCCAAGGACTACCATCGACATAAGTCTGTCCTTCGGTCTGCATTGCCGGTCGAAAATAGATGCAATCATCATGATCGCTAAAATCAAACGATCCACCTATACCGGCTCCCAAGAACAGAGTATTGTTGAAACGCCATCCTGCGATATAATTGATTCCCAACATAGCCATCCCGAAGTATTCACTTACACCTTTTATCTGAACAGGCACACCGGTATAACCCACCTGCACAATCGACTCGAATTGCGATTGCATGGGTGTAGATAGAAGTTTTATCCTTTCTGCTTTCCGCTGTGCTTCCTCTATTCTTCGCTGTGCTTCAGCTTGCATTTCTTCTGCTTTTCGTTTTGCTTCGGCCAGCTCTTGTTCCTCTTTCTTTTTTCTTTCCTCAAACTCGATACGCTGTTTTTCAATCTCTTCCTGCTCCAATTCTGCTCGGAATTTCTCAAATTCTTCATTGGGATACTGCGTATTGACTCCAAAGTTTTCACTCTCTTTCAATGGTGTCAAATCAACTCTTATTTCCACCAAACTGTCTTTAGCAATGGCTATATGACGACTGACTGTTTCGTAACCTCTCAAACTCAATGTTACATCATATTCACCCACCGGGATAGAACGTGCAGGCATAGGAGAGTTGCCAAAGGATACATCATTTACTTTAATTTCGGCACGAGGAGGATATGTAACAATTCGGAGTCGACCATGAACTTGTGATGAATCAACCATTGTCGGATTGACCAGAGGTTTCATCACCTTCATTACGTCTACGTGCTCACGGTCAATAACAACTCGACCACTCTCCGAAAGATAACCCGGCAGGCTCAATGTATAAGTATATTCACCATAGTGCAACTCCTCTTGCACCATAGTCTTTCCACTAAACACCTCTGCGCCATGATAGAAAAGGGTTAGTTGCGCCCCCTCGGGTTGGGTTTCGAAAAGCAAAAATCCATATTGGTCCATCAATTCCAATTCGTCTACTTGTGGCGTATTCAATACAAGACGATATACCGTAGCTGCCTTGACAGACTCAAAGTGATAGAACCCATCATTCGTTTCGGTTTCTAACTGTCCAAAATGCGGATGGGTAATCTTCAATTTAATAGTTCCTTCAGGAACGTACACCCAATGCTCCGATAATTCAGGCTTATGAATAGCCTCTACAACACCCAATTGACCGTTTTCAAATTTAAAGCCACGCTGGGATGTAACAACTTTTATTATCGCACATCTATTTCCATTCCAATCATTTATAGAGTGATTAATGCGAGCATCTTGGTCATTAGGTTCCATCTTAAAACTCTCGACGCTGAAGCCGGACTGTGAAAAGACCGCTATTACGCCCAATAGCAAGCACAATAATAGAGAATATAATCGTTGCATAATATTCTTACGAGTGGTTTTTATCTATTATAAAATCCTCTTTTTCAATCACTATTTACTAAAAATGTTCAGGACCTATCAAGCCCCATTCAGGGTCGGGTTCTTCTTGCCATGCCCTAATGTGTATAATGGGTTGTTGAGGATTGTTCACATCAACCATCAAGAAAAGGTATCCTGAATCGCCATAGTTGTCTGAGAAATAATCTTGTTTAATCTGAATGGCATACACTTCACCACCTTTGCCCATCTTCCTCACCTCATTGTTGGCGAACTTGATATTGACAAATTCATTGTATCGGAACACATTTTTCAGTCGCGCAATATACTCTTCCTTCGATACCTTTGTAGTGGTTACGTAGCGATTGTTCTGGTATCCCAATTCAGGAGAGCCTTCCAACTTTTCAACAACATTACCAACGATAATAAGTGCATCATCGGCAAAAATCGATTCCAAATAATCGGCACGCTTCAGGGCATAGGCCGTCTTATAATTTTCAAGGAATGATGCAAGCACCTCCTTGGCCTGTTGACTCCAAGGCTTCGAATAGAAAATATCCTCCTTGGCCACTTCGCTCAATCCAAATGAGATATTATCTATTTTGTCGGACTTATCGAAGACAAAAACGACATTCTCTACAAATTTGCGACCGGCCGAGAAAGAGAACTGCATGGGCACACTGCGACAAGTTACAAAGCCATTCAACTCGGCAAATGACAAATCGATACTGCTGTCTACAACCTTAGCCTTACCATAAGCTATAAGCTTATTGAAAAGCTCATAACCATCGGGGGTAAAGTAGGTTTCAACCGAGGCATAATTCTTCTTGCGTATAGCATCTACAACATTGTAAATGGTGATTTTATAGGATTCGACAGCCTCATTGCTCAACGAAGTAACACTATCGGGAAGAGCAAGCGACTGGGCCGATGAGGCTACAGCATGGGGTTGGACTGTCAGGCTTATCTTAGCCGGCAGTATATTTTTGACAAGAGGAACATCTACTTTCGCTTGGCGATAATTTATTTCGTCTACCGCATCAAGTACATCCGACACATCTCTACGTATGGTTGATTCGTTCCTATATTGATACTCATACTCTATTTTTACTTGTTCAGGCTCATAGTCAGGTTGTAGCTCTATCAAAGCAATACCATCACGTACTGATATCAAATCACTCCAGTCAGCACCATCATAATAGCGGAAATCAAGGCTTACCACCGGGCGCTCGTTATACGAAAATGAGACCTTGTAATTATTACTATCTTCTTGTTTACCAACAACTTTCGCCTGAATATTCGTAAATATTGTCTCCAGTTGTTGTGGCACAAAGATAGATGCTTTTTTAGAATCGGTGATATTAAAAGTGAACATCAAATCATCAGTCGGTCGCAGGCTGTTTAACATGATGTTGGCCCAATAGTAGTGACGAATTGCCCCACCGATATTGTTTTCATTCAAGGCTTCAACTGCTACTTTGGTAAATTCCTTGATAACCGACTTGCGCTCCTCAAATATCTTATCAACATCCGATTTCTTAATGTAATAGAGGTAATGGTAAGGGGTATCTGAAAGCAACAATTTCTCGGCATTGGGTAAAGAACCGGATGTATAGGTCTTCACGACCTTTTCCACCTCAACAGAAGACGACACATTTTGACCATCTTGCTCATTGGCCACAGTTGTATTAACCTCTCCGGTTACACGAACGCCAAATATCTGGATTAAAAGATCGTGCAATGCATTCTTTTCGGCTATCTCTCGAGATTGGCCATCGCCTTCTCCATATATATAGGCTTCATCAGCCTTAATTACCTCTGCCTTTTCATAATTTCTTGTATAGTCTTGGGCATAACAATGCGCTATGATAGAGACTATCAATAGAGAACAAAAAAATCTTTTCATGATTTAATCTAACTTTATAAGTCCTGCCGAAACGCCCTTATATTGAGGCATAGAAACTCCTATCGAAGCTCCTAAATAAGTAGGATCGCACACTACATATTTTTTATCTTCATACAAGAACCAATCGCCATTAACCGCCTCAGGGAATGCGACAGCTGCAGCAAGATGGCCGGGATAACCAACCAAGAGAGCATCTAATCCCAACAAATCGCGTACCATGCGTGTAAATAGAATAGAACGATCCTCACAATCACAATAGGGATAATAGAGGGTTTCTTCCATGAAGAATATTCGTTCAGCACCCCATACTTTCTGGTCGACCTCATAGTCAAATCCGGTTTGCACCCAATTGAGCAAATACGATACAGCATCGTAGGGTGAAAGCCCTTCCAATCGTTCTTTCATCGGTGCGTACAAGGACTTCTCGACAGTTTCACTTACGGGCGTGTTGGCGTATATCGACCACTGCGTCATTTGATTGCCTGAATAGGTCGATATTGGGTAGGTATTATAAAAATCGATAAGATTCTTATTTTCATTGGCAACAAACGACATGTTAATATAACGACTCGACTCAATCTTTCGCTCTTCGGTATCATACTCTGCTAACACGGGCGATGAGTTGATAATCAACGACAACGGTTGTTCTCCGTCAAAAGGCACGTCACAGAACGCAAAGCGGGTCTGGTCGGTATTGTCATACAAATAGAATCCGCCCGGAAATCTTTTTACACCTGCACCATATATCGTATGATGGGTTGAATAAGACATCACAAGTCGGTTTTCGCCATCGGCTATTGCCAAGCGCATCTTATAACCCGATTGGCAATAAAGAAACGCTCTCAAAAAGACCGACTCGTTGGTATCTTCGCCCAAGAACTCGTCACACAATACATCCAACATTTGCAGGTAGGCATAATCACAGAGCTTCATTTTCATTCTCAACTCAAGGCAATCGCGAATAAGATTGTCATACAACTCTCCGGAGCAATTTTTCCACTGCTCCGAAATAGCGAAACCATCAAGTGTAGAGAATTCAAAGCGATGACGTTCGTCAATGCGAACCTGGCAATTTGTTCCATAGAACTCAAAATCGAACCACTCAATATTCAAGTTGGGTACTTCGAAAATAGGCACAACCGGTTGGGGTTGTTGAATAGGCTCAGGAAGAGTTATTACCAAGTTATAAGGAAGAGGTTCTGTCACCTCGGTGTAAGCATTGGTATTCTCCGGAGCAACAGGCTGAACCGGGAAAACAGGTTCTTCTTGTGGTATGGGTACTGCCGGCTCACTCTCACGCGTACCCCATGTCTCTTTCAAAAACTCGGCATACTTAGCATTTGCTTCGTCTCGAAACTTGCGATATGCAAGTCGGTCAGCCTCTCTTTGCGACATAAAGACCGATTCAATCTCTTTTTTAAAGTCATTGAAACCATCCTTTTTTGTATCTTGTGCATTGACACCTATCGATATAAAGAGGAAAAGAAATAGAATAATACGTCCGGTAATACCCATACCCTATGTAATATTTAAGTTATACAATATCAATTACCAACCCAACTTGCTATCAAGTTCGTTGTGTAAATCGGTGCCATTTTTCTCCAACTCTTGGCGAATAGCTTTTTTAGCTGATTCCATAGCCATTTTGTAGTTATAGGCAACGCGTACAAGCACTTCCTTATTTTTGTTATCAAGTTCGCGATAAGCCTCTACGACTGTAATAACACGGCCCAAACTTTGCGAAATCAAGCTCTTGCTTGCCGATACGGTCTTTACGATAGAAGCAGCTTCATTCTCGGGCAATTGTTCGTTGGCAATTGAAGTCTCCACCAACGCAGTAATCTCAATATGCAACTTCGAAGCGGCATCTTGACGAGCCAACTCCAATGCTTGCATCTTAGCGGCATCGTAAGATTCGCCAATACTCATAGCCTGACCGATTACATACAAAGGATAACCCGACTCATCCAACTCATATTGCATCAACATTGAACGGTCAACTTGCTTCTCGAGTGACAAAGAACCGGGAGTTACTTTCCAACCCTCTTTTTTAAGGCGTTTAGCCTCATTACGAGCATCCTTCGATACCTTCTTATCGAGTTCTTTACGTTGTTGTTTAACTTGCTCACTACGTTCTTTTTGTTGTGCTTTAGTCAGTTGTGCTT
Organism: Bacteroidaceae bacterium; assembly: GCA_017935645.1. Lineage (GTDB taxonomy): Bacteria > Bacteroidota > Bacteroidia > Bacteroidales > Barnesiellaceae_A > Barnesiella_A. Next base: position 46,281 of record JAGBHF010000080.1, read on the forward strand.
GAACAGGATTAACAGTGAATAAACTTGCAATCAAAATAGAGAATAAGATCTTTTTCATAGCTTCTTGTTTTTGATTTTACTAAAAGGTTAACATATTTTATTCCCAAAGATAATGTTTAAATATCAAGAATGCTCAGTATTAACGCTTTTTAACTATATACACAGTGTTAGTGTATAAAAAATGCGCCCGAACCATAGGTTCAAGCGCATTTGTATAAATTTTCAAGCTATCGGTTATTAGCACTTGCCGGGGCAGGTGGGCTTGATTTGTTTGAAGAAGTCGTTGCCCTTGTCGTCTACCAAGATGAATGCGGGGAAGTCCTCTACCTCGATTTTCCAGATGGCTTCCATACCCAACTCGGGATATTCCAAGCATTCTACTTTCTTGATACTGTTTTGTGCCAAGATAGCTGCAGGACCACCTATACTACCCAAGTAGAAACCACCATGCTTGTGACATGCATCGGTAACTTGTTGACTGCGATTACCCTTGGCTATCATCACCATCGATCCACCATTCGATTGGAAGAGGTCGACATACGAGTCCATACGACCGGCTGTTGTGGGACCAAACGAACCTGAAGCCATGCCTATGGGTGTCTTGGCAGGACCTGCATAGTAAATGGGGTGATTCTTGAGATATTCGGGCATAGGCTCACCGGCATCAAGACGCTCTTTAATCTTGGCGTGTGCGATGTCACGACCTACAATAATAGTACCATTCAACGAGAGGCGTGTCGCAACGGGGTACTTGGTGAGTTCGGCAAGAATCTCGCTCATGGGACGGTTGAGATCGATGCGTACGGCATCACCCTCGCCTGCTTGACGCAACTCCTCAGGTATGAGGGTTGAGGGTTGGTCGTCGAGTTTTTCAATCCACAAGCCATCTTTGTTAATCTTGGCCTTAATATTGCGGTCGGCTGAGCATGATACACCCATACCTACGGGGCACGAAGCTCCGTGACGAGGCAAGCGGATAATGCGAATATCGTGTGCGAAATATTTACCACCAAATTGTGCACCATAACCCGATGCTTGAGCGGCTGCCAACACCTCTTTCTCCAACTCTACATCGCGGAAGGCTTGACCCCACTCGTTACCCTCGGTGGGTAGACGGTCGTAATACTTGGCTGATGCCAATTTTACGGTCTTGAGGTTGGTCTCGGCACTTGTACCACCGATAACAAATGCTACGTGATAGGGATGACAAGCGGCTGTACCCAATGTCTTCATCTTCTCAACGAGGAAGGGAACAAGAGTCTTGGGATTGATAAGAGCCTTAGTCTCTTGATATAGATAGGTCTTATTGGCCGAGCCACCACCCTTGGCAATGAACAAGAAGTTATACTCCATGCCATCAACAGCAAAGAGGTCAATCTGAGCAGGAAGGTTACAACCGGTATTTACCTCGTCATACATATTGAGAGGTGCATTTTGCGAGTAGCGGAGGTTCTCCTCGGTGTATGTCTTGTACACACCCAACGAGAGTGCTTCTTCGTCACCACCACCGGTCCACACTTGTTGACCTTTCTTACCCATAACGATTGCTGTACCGGTATCTTGACAGAAGGGCAATACACCCTTACAAGCCACCTCGGCATTGCGCAACATGGTGAGGGCTACAAACTTGTCGTTATCACTTGCTTCGGGGTCGTTGAGCACTTTGGCTACCATCTCGTTATGTTCGCGGCGCATCATAAACGACACATCGCGCATAGCAGCATTGGCCAATTTGGTGAGAGCCTCGGGCTCTACCTCAAGGATTTGACGACCATTACATTCCGATACTGATACATGTTCCTTTGTCAAGAGGTAATACTCCGTTTCATCGGGCTTGACATTGGGGAACATCGGTTGATACTTAAAAGGTTTTGTTGCCATAGCAATTACAATATTTAGTTTCGATTTTATTTGTCGCTATACGTTCATTTCAAGTACCGCAAATATAGTGAAAGGCACGAGAAAATACAAATCATACAAGTTTGAATTTTACCACTTACAGATAAAATAATTATAAAAAAAAGAGGCTGTGTCGGTCGACACAGCCTCGATATAGAGTTTTACAGATAGTTATTACATATCGGTAACGGCCTTGCGGTTGGCCATGCTACGCTCAAAGTCCTCTTTCGAGCCAACGATGAGGCGCTCATACTCGCGCAAACCTGTACCTGCGGGGATGAGATGACCACAGATTACGTTCTCCTTCATACCCTCGAGTGTATCTACCTTGCCCACGATAGCAGCCTCGTTGAGCACCTTGGTAGTCTCTTGGAACGAAGCAGCCGACATGAAGCTCGATGTTTGCAATGCAGCACGTGTGATACCTTGCAATATTTGCTCCGATGTTGCGGGGATTGCATCACGAACCTCGACAGTGCGCAAGTCACGACGCTTCAATGAAGAGTTCTCATCGCGCAAACGACGGGCTGTTACGATTTGACCGGCACGGAGGTTTTGAGAGTCACCGGCATCAACCACAACTTTCTTGCCCCATATACGGTCGTTCTCGTCCATGAACTCGCGTTTGTCAACAATTTGTTGCTCAAGGAAGCGAGTATCACCCGGATCAAGGATATTAACCTTGCGCATCATTTGACGCACGATTACCTCAAAGTGCTTATCGTTAATCTTCACACCTTGCATGCGGTACACGTCTTGTACTTCGTTCACGATATACTCTTGTACGGCTGTGGGACCCTTGATTGACAAGATGTCAGAGGGTGTGATAGCACCATCAGAGAGAGGTGTACCGGCACGTACATAGTCGTTCTCTTGTACAAGGATTTGTTTTGACAGGGGTACGAGGTATTTCTTGATTTCACCGGTCTTCGATTCAACCGATATTTCACGATTACCGCGTTTGATCTTACCGAAGTGTACCTCACCGTCGATTTCAGACACGATAGCGGGGTTAGAGGGGTTACGAGCCTCGAACAACTCAGTCACACGAGGCAAACCACCGGTGATATCACCGGCCTTACCTTGTGCACGAGGTATCTTAACAAGTACCTCACCGGCACGCATTGAGCTACCCTCATCGACCATCAAGTGAGCACTTACGGGCAATGAGTAACTGCGCAATACCTCACCATTCTCGTCAACGATAGTTGCCGAGGGCACGCGGGTACGGTCTTTCGACTCGGTGATAATCTTCTCGCGCAAACCTGTTGTTTCGTCGCTTTCTACACGATAAGTAACACCTTCCTCTACGTTCTCGAATACCACCTTACCGGTAGCCTCCGAAATGATAACAGCGTTGAAGGGGTCCCATTCGCATATCATGTCGCCCTTCTTCACGGTAGCACCGTTGTTGAAGTAGAGTTTCGAACCATAAGGTATATTGGCTGTTGTAAGTACCATCTTGGTATTGGGATCGACAATGCGCATCTCAGCAAGACGACCTACAACTACAAGTTGCTTATTATTATTGTCATCGATATAGTCAACAGTACGCAACTCTTCGATTTCGAGGATACCATCGTAACGTGAAGTAACATTAGAAACGGCAGCAATATTCGAAGCAACACCACCGACGTGGAATGTACGGAGTGTAAGCTGAGTACCGGGCTCACCGATTGATTGAGCTGCGATTACACCTACAGCCTCACCCTTCTGTACCATGCGGTTGTTAGAGAGGTTGCGACCATAACACTTGGCGCACACACCCTTCTTCGACTCGCAAGTGAGTACCGAACGAATCTCGACACGCTCGATGGGCGAATCTTCGATTTTCTTGGCAATAGCATCGGTAATCTCCTCACCCGAAGATACGAGCAACTCGCCTGTGAGGGGATGGAATACATCGTGTACCGATACACGACCAAGGATGCGCTCGCTGAGTGTTGCAACAACATTTTCGTTGTCTTTCACCTCGGTGCATACAAGACCACGCAATGTTCCGCAATCCTCCTCGGTGATAATCACGTCGTGAGCTACGTCGACAAGACGACGAGTCAAGTAACCCGCGTCGGCAGTCTTCAAAGCGGTATCGGCAAGACCCTTACGAGCACCGTGGGTTGAGATAAAGTACTCAAGCACCGAAAGACCCTCTTTAAAGTTCGACAAAATGGGGTTCTCGATAATTTGACCACCCTCAGCACCGGCCTTTTGAGGCTTAGCCATAAGACCACGCATACCTGAGAGCTGACGAATCTGGTCTTTAGAACCACGAGCACCCGAATCGAGCATCATATATACAGAGTTGAAACCTTGGTTGTCGCTTGACAATTGTTTCATCAAGATATTTGAGAGGTTCGAGTTAACGTGTGTCCAAGTATCGATGATTTGGTTATAACGTTCGTTGTTGGTAATGAAACCCATGCTATAGTTAGCCATGATTTGCTCAACCTCGGCATAACCCTCTTTTACGAGAGCCTCTTTCTCTGCGGGGATGATAACGTCGCCCAAGTTGAACGACAAGCCACCACGGAATGCCATCAAGTAACCAAGGTTCTTGATATCGTCGAGGAATTGAGCCGAGCGAGTTACACCACATACCTTGATAACACGGCTGATGATGTCGCGCAATGACTTCTTAGACAACACCTCGTTTACATAACCAATCTCTTTGGGTACATATTGGTTTACGAGCACACGACCCACTGAGGTATTCTCTACCAAGTGTTCGATGCGGTTACCTTCGGCATCAATATCTTCTACAATCACCGATACGGGAGCGTGCAAGTCTACCTTACCCTCGTTGTAGGCAATTTCAGCCTCTTCGGGACCGTAGAACTTAAGACCCTCGCCCAATGTACCGGGACGAAGTTTGGTAATATAGTAGAGACCGAGCACCATGTCTTGCGAGGGCACGGTGATAGGAGCACCATTGGCAGGGTTCAAGATGTTGTGAGCACCCAACATGAGCATTTGAGCCTCAAGAATAGCTTCGTTACCAAGGGGCAAGTGAACAGCCATTTGGTCACCGTCGAAGTCGGCATTAAACGCGGTACATGCAAGGGGGTGAAGTTGAATAGCCTTACCCTCAATCATGCGGGGTTGGAATGCTTGGATACCCAAACGGTGAAGTGTAGGTGCACGGTTGAGCAATACGGGATGACCCTTCATTACATGCTCAAGAATATCCCATACCTCGGGACCCTTGCGGTCTACAATCTTCTTGGCCGACTTAACAGTCTTAACGATACCACGCTCGATGAGCTTGCGTATCACAAAGGGCTTGTACAACTCGGCAGCCATATCTTTGGGAAGACCACACTCGTGCATCTTCAATTCGGGACCTACAACGATTACCGAACGAGCCGAGTAGTCGACACGTTTACCGAGAAGGTTTTGACGGAAACGACCTTGCTTACCCTTCAAGCTGTCAGAGAGTGATTTCAAAGGACGATTAGCCTCGGTCTTCACAGCGCTTGACTTGCGAGAGTTGTCGAGCAATGAGTCTACAGCCTCTTGCAACATACGTTTCTCGTTGCGCAAGATTACCTCGGGAGCCTTAATCTCCATGAGGCGTTTGAGACGGTTGTTACGTATAATTACACGACGATATAGGTCGTTAAGGTCAGATGTAGCAAAGCGACCACCATCGAGGGGAACCAAGGGGCGCAATTCGGGAGGAATTACGGGTACAACCTTGAGAATCATCCACTCGGGACGGTTGCGATCCTTTGAAGCACGGAATGATTCTACAACTTGCAGACGTTTCAATGCTTCGGTCTTACGTTGTTGCGAGCCATCCTTGCTGGCGCGGTCGCGCAACTCATAAGACAAGCCGTCCAAATCGATGCGTGACAAGAGGTCGTAAATGGCCTCAGCACCCATCTTGGCGATGAACTTGTTGGGGTCGTTGTCGTCGAGCATTTGATTCTCACGAGGCAACTCCTCCATTACTTTCAAATATTCTTCTTCCGAGAGCAAATCGTATGTTTGGTACTCCTCTACGGGACCGGGTTGAACAACTACATAGCGCTCGTAGTAGATAACAGCATCGAGTTTCTTGCTGGGCATACCCAACAGATAACCAATCTTGTTGGGCAATGAACGGAAGTACCAGATGTGGGCTACGGGAACAACGAGTTGGATGTGACCCATACGCTCGCGACGCACTTTCTTTTCTGTTACCTCCACACCGCAACGGTCGCACACAATACCTTTGTAACGGATACGTTTGTACTTACCGCAATGGCACTCATAGTCCTTAACAGGACCAAAGATGCGCTCGCAGAACAAACCATCGCGCTCGGGCTTGTAGGTACGATAGTTGATGGTTTCGGGTTTCAGTACTTCACCGCTCGAATTTTCGAGAATCTCTTCGGGAGATGCCAAACCAATCGTAATCTTCGAGAAGTTACTCTTTATTTTATTATCTCTTCTGAAAGCCATATTTTTCTTCTTACTAAAGAGTTGAATTTCTTATTTATTTCTCTACTCTGTCCCTCATCGGGGCAGAGCAGAGAGCTATTTGTTTTAGTCTAATGTTACGCTGAGACCGAGACCACGCAACTCATGCAACAATACGTTGAGCGATTCGGGGATACCGGGAGTGGGCATAGCCTCACCCTTAACGATGGCCTCATAAGCCTTCGAACGACCTACAACGTCATCACTTTTAACGGTGAGAATTTCTTGCAAGATGTGTGATGCACCGAATGCTTCGAGTGCCCAAACCTCCATCTCTCCGAAACGTTGACCACCAAATTGAGCCTTACCACCGAGAGGTTGTTGTGTGATGAGTGAATACGGACCGATTGAACGGGCGTGCATCTTATCTTCAACCATGTGACCCAACTTAAGCATGTAGATAACACCTACAGTAGCGGGTTGGTCGAAGCGATCGCCTGTACCACCATCGTACAAGTATGTCTTACCATAACGAGGCAAGCCTGCCTTGTCGGTCCACTCGTTCAAGTCATCGAGCGTAGCACCATCGAAGATGGGTGTAGCAAACTTCTCACCCAATACCTGACCGGCCCAACCAAGAACTGTCTCGAAGATCTGACCCAAGTTCATACGAGAAGGCACACCAAGGGGGTTCAACACGATATCAACGGGAGTACCGTCGGCAAGGAAGGGCATATCCTCTTGACGTACGATACGCGAAACGATACCCTTGTTACCGTGGCGACCTGCCATCTTATCACCTACGCTGATTTTACGTTTCTTGGCAATATATACTTTGGCAAGTTGTACAATACCTTGGGGCAACTCATCACCTACCGACTCGTCAAATTTGCGACGACGCAACTCGGCATCGAGCTCTTTGTACTTACGCAAGTAGTTGATGATAGTGGTGCGGATAAGCTCGTTCTTGGCAGCATCCGATGTCCACTTGCTCACTTGTACTGTAGTATAGTCAATCTTATTCAAGGCTGCGGCTGTGAACTTGCTACCCTTCGAGATAACATCGTCACCCAAGAAGTCCTTGACACCTTGCGATGTCTTGCCGGCAGTGAGAGTGAGGAGCTTGTCGACCAAGATGTCTTTCACCTTGTTCATCTTTACCTCATACTCGTCCTCGAGTTGTTGCAACTTGGCTTTGTCGCTCAAGCGCGATTTTTTCTTCTTCATGGCACGCGAGAAGATGTTGGTGCCAATAACAACACCCTTCAACGAAGGTGTGGCTTTCAAAGAAGCATCCTTCACATCACCGGCCTTATCACCGAAGATGGCACGCAAGAGTTTCTCCTCGGGCGAGGGATCAGACTCACCCTTAGGTGTAATCTTACCAATCATGATATCACCGGGATTTACACGAGCACCGATGCGAATTACACCGTTCTCGTCGAGGTCCTTAGTGGCATCCTCGCTCACGTTGGGGATGTCGGAAGTCAACTCTTCCATACCACGCTTGGTCTCACGTACCTCGAGGATATACTCGTCGACGTGTACCGATGTAAGGATATCTTCACGTACAACACGCTCGTTGAGCACGATAGCATCCTCGTAGTTGTAACCCTTCCAAGGCATGAATGCTACCTTAAGGTTGCGACCGAGTGCCAACTCGCCGTTTTCGGTCGAATAACCCTCAGTAAGGATTTGACCGTTGGTTACGCGTTGACCCTTTTGACAGATAGGACGCAAGTCGATAGTTGTACTTTGGTTAGTTTTGCGGAATTTGGGGATGTTATACTCTTTGACTGCATCAACAAACGAAGTAAACTCTTCGTCGGCAGTGCGATCGTAGCGTATGCGGATAGTTGTAGCATCAACATACTCGATAACACCCTCGCCCTCGGCAGTGATTTGGGTACGAGAGTCGCGGATGAGCTGACCCTCAAGACCTGTACCTACGATGGGCGACTCGCTACGCAACAAAGGAACTGCTTGACGCATCATGTTCGATCCCATCAATGCACGGTTAGCGTCATCATGCTCGAGGAAGGGAATCAATGATGCAGCAATAGAAGCAATTTGCGTAGGCGACACGTCCATGAGCTCTACTTGGTCGGGTGTGGCCAAGGGGAAGTCGGCATCAAGACGTGCTTTGATACGGTTGTTTACAAAGTCACCGTTATCTTTCAAGGGAGCGTTACCTTGTGCAATCACTTTACCCTCTTCAACCTCGGCAGTGAGATATACAATCTCATCGTTGGCAAGATTTACCTTACCATCTTTTACAACACGATAGGGAGTCTCAATGAAGCCAAGGTCATTAATCTTGGCATATACACAAAGTGACGAAATAAGACCGATGTTGGGACCCTCAGGAGTCTCGATAGGACAGAGACGACCGTAGTGGGTATAGTGAACGTCACGTACCTCGAAACCTGCACGCTCGCGCGAAAGACCACCGGGACCGAGAGCCGACATACGACGTTTGTGAGTCATCTCGGCAAGGGGGTTGGTTTGGTCCATGAATTGCGACAATGCATTGGTACCGAAGAAGCTATTGATAACCGACGAGATAGTCTTGGCATTGATAAGGTCAATGGGAGTAAACACCTCGTTATCGCGCACATTCATACGCTCACGAATAGTGCGAGCCATACGAGCCAAACCTACACCAAATTGGTTGTACAACTGCTCGCCTACAGTACGCACGCGACGGTTGCTCAAGTGGTCGATATCGTCCACATCGGTTTTCGAGTTGATAAGCTCGATAAGGTACTTGATAATCTCGATAATATCTTCTTTGGTAAGTACCTTAATGCTGGGATCGATGGAAAGGTTGAGCTTCTTGTTCATACGATAGCGACCTACCTCGCCCAAGTCGTAACGCTTCTCCGAGAAGAAGAGGTTGAAAATCACCTCACGAGCACTTGCCTCATCGGCAGGATCGGCGTTGCGAAGTTGATGATATATATATTCGACAGCCTCTTTTTCAGAGTTACTGCTATCCTTTTGCAATGTATTGAAGATAATAGCATAGTCGCTTGTATTGGCATCCTCCTTGTGCAAGAGAATACTTTGCACACCACTATCGAGGATAGTAGCGATATGCTCTTCGGTCAATACCGTCTCACGCTCTACGACAACATCGTTACGAGTGATTGACGAAATCTCACCGGTATCTTCATCAACGAAGTCTTCTACCCAAGTGCGCAATACACGGGCAGCCATGCGACGACCAACGGCTTTCTTCAAGTTGGTCTTAGTAACCTTCATATCCTCAGCGAGGTTGAAGATTTCGAGAATGTCACGGTCGCTTTCGAAACCGATGGCACGCAACAAGGTAGTAACGGGCAACTTCTTCTTACGGTCGATGTAAGCATACATCACATTGTTGATATCGGTAGCAAACTCAATCCACGAACCTCTGAAGGGGATGATACGGGCCGAATAGAGTTTAGTACCATTGGCGTGATTACTTTGACCGAAGAATACACCGGGCGAACGGTGCAATTGCGATACAACGACACGCTCGGCACCATTGATAACAAAGGTAGCCTTATCGGTCATGTAAGGAATGGGGCCCAAATATACGTCTTGTATAACGGGAGCAAAATCCTCATGATCGGGGTCGGTACAGTAAAGTTTTAACTTTGCCTTTAAGGGCACGCTATATGTAAGTCCACGCTCAAGACACTCATCGATTGTGTAACGAGGCGGGTCGATATAGTAATCAAGGAACTCAAGGACAAAATTATTCCTTGTATCGGCAATGGGGAAGTTTTCGGAAAAAACCTTGTATAAGCCCTCATTTTTGCGTCGCTCTTGGGGTGTATCCAATTGCAAGAAATCCTTAAATGACTTCAATTGCACCTCCAAAAAGTCGGGATAGGGCAGCGGATTTTTTATCGAAGCGAAGTTTACACGCGCTTTACGAGTAGTAGAAGACATTAAATTATGAAATTTAGTGAACTTAATTTAAAATATAAACACAAAAGGTTAAGAATCATCCACAAGATGATTCCTAACCTATTTACCTGTTAAACAGGTTATTATTTAAGTTCAACTTCAGCACCAGCCTCCTCAAGTTCTTTCTTGAGACCCTCGGCTTCGGCTTTGGGAAGAGCTTCTTTAA
>JAGBHF010000007.1 GCA_017935645.1 Bacteroidaceae bacterium
ATGCGTTGCAAGATGCGGGGCAAACGGTGTTGACGTTGAGGGTCCCAAGCCTTGTTGTTGTACATCATCTCGGTAACAATCCACAAGATACTCAATGAGAACAACATACCGATGAAGGGAGGCAAGTGAGTGATGGTCTTGAAGATGGGAACGAAGATAAGACCACCTACGCCCAAGTAGAACAACATGTTGCGCTCCTTTTTAGTAACAAAATTTTCTTGAATATCTGTTTTCTCTTCCATTCTTTCCAACTGACCCTTGAGCTTGCTCGAAACGAGGAACAAAGGAAGTATCATAGCAACAAGGCTGGGGAGAATAATGTATGCAATTACCGATGCGGTAGATACATTGCCTTTCACCCACAACATGATAGTTGTGATATCGCCAATGGGCGACCAAGCACCACCGGCATTAGCGGCAATGATAATCATGCTGGCATACAACCAACGCTCCTTGGGGTCGCTCACCAACTTGCGCAACAACAATACCATTACAATCGAGGTGGTAAGATTATCGAGAATAGCCGACATGAAGAATGTTACGAATGAGAGAATCCACAAAAGTTTCTTCTTGTCGCGTGATGTGATACGGTCGGTAATGATAGAGAAGCCTCCGTGAACGTCAACCAACTCAACGATAGTCATCGCACCGATAAGGAAGAAGAGGGTTGTGGCGATATCGCCCATGTGGTGAAGGATTTCGGCGTTGACAAAGTCGCTGAGGTGGCCGGCATGACCGTGCTCGGCTGCTTTTTCAACTACGAAGGGGAGTGCGTCGGCTCCGAGGATAAAGAGTACCCACATGACCATACCCAAGAGAAGGGCAGTAGCCGATTTGTCGATTTTAATGGGATGTTCAAGCGCTATGAGAAGATAGCCTATGATGAACACCACTACGAGAGCTGCATACATAAAATAATAGGTTTTAGGGGTTTTTAGTTTAATGAGTGCAAAAGTAGTATAATAAATTGAAAATGCTACCATATTTTCGTGGCATTTTGAAACAAAACTTTTGCAATTTAACAAATAACAAGAAATGCTCCTGTAATATTTGTTTCGTTTTGTGGTCGTTTTACTCTCTTGTGGGATTATGCTAGACTGTTTCCTTTTTTAATATATTTCTTGCAATTTTCACTATTGTAAATAAAAACGAGTGCTGTGTTAAGATTATTTTCTTACAGCCTTCTCCTCAATTGAGTGAGTCTGTTTGTAATCTTAACACAGCACCTCGTGGGTACAGCCTGTTCTTTTATCGGCTCAAGGCTACTTTCGATACCGAGCGTGCATTGTTGTTGATAACTTCTACGATATAGATACCGTTGTTGTAGTGGCTCATATCGATGTAATCGACTGCATTGTGCGTAGCGCACAGGCGACCGTCGATGCTATAGATGTTGGCGCGCTCGTACTCTCCATCTATAAATAGAATGCTGTGCGAGAGGTAGGCTTGGGGGGCTTTGTCGCTCTCGATACCTTGTACGGCATTGCTCTCAACCATAAAGAATGATACGTTGCTTATCTCGGTGTCGAAGGTTACTTGTTGCGATTCGTAAGGCTTGCTGTCGTTGGCATAGTACCACATACGTTTGGCTTCGCCATCGTGACGGCTGCCGTAGAACATCAGATTATTGTTGTTGCCTTGTCCCGATTGGCGTGTCCGTACGAGCAGGTTGCCTCCTGTATAGGTAAATTCTTTATCGAACGGAATGTAGATGCTTGTCGATGTGGGTGTGGGCTTTATAAGTCCACTGAACACCTCTTCGTATGCTTCGTTATCGCCACCGTTGCCGTCGAGCCCTATAAGTGTGCTGTTTGCCAACAAAATGGTGGCATTGAAGTTCTTTACATCTTGATTATTGAATACATAGGTATAGAATATCAAGCCCTTTATTGTTCCTGCACCGTAGTTGATGTCGCTGTTGTAGTAGAGCGTTTCTACACAACTGTATTTGTAAGAAGGAATGAATGGAGCGTAGTTCATCAGTGCATTACCCGAGCGTATGTGTGCCCAATCGCCCTCTTGCAGTATCAGTACGATTGCCGTTTGGCTCTTGTTGTTTTCGGGGCGTTCATCGCCGTTGTACTCGACTGTGGCATAGAATGTTTTTGTTCCCTCCTCTTGTGGAGTCCATTGGGCTGTATGTTGGCGTACCTCTTGCGACTCAAGCAGTGGGGCATTCTCTATCTTTGTAATGAGATTGTCGTTTTCGTCATAGATGTTTATATTATAACCCTCTATGTCGTTTGCTCCCATATTGTTTACCGTTATGAGGAACGACATTTCGCTGTTGACGTTGGCTATATTGTTCACTGTCATTGTTTCAATGGCAAGGTCAATCTTTTCCAACTCTCGCACTACTACGTTGGTAATCTCTACAAGAACGGCATTGCGTATGTGATATCCCAAGTAGTATTCGCCGTCGGCTGCAACAGTGAAAAGGCACTCCTTGGGCTCAAACGCCATATTTATCTCCATACTGTCGGTAGATTGCAATACAGTCGATTGTGCCTCGGATGTGGCTTCGTAGCCTATAGTAATATCGTAATCGACGGGGAATAGAGGCCCTAACAGTAACATTTCGTATGTCATCGTGTATGTTACACCGGCTTTGAGGCGCAAAGGTGGTGTGATGAGCCAATCGTCGGTGGGCGTCTCGGGGTTGTACTTGCTCTCAGGTGCGTATTTCATAAATGTCTGCCCTGTGCTTGAGTAGGATGAGGCAAACCATTCGTGTCCGTCGTTGTCGCCGTCTAATACGCTCCACATTGCTACCTCCTCGTCGGTGGCAAAGTTGCATTCGTAAGGAACATCAAGTGCCGGGCCTACCACTACGGTATTGGATGTGCGTGCCACTCCCTTGCCATCGATGGTCGATGCTGTTATCTCGTATGAGTAGCCCTTGAGTGTGGTAAAGTCGGTATCGGTAAAGGTTGTTTCGGTTGTGGCTTCAGCCATTACTTTGTTGTCGGGTTTGCGCACTATGCGATAGGTAAGGCTGCTTTCGTCGTACCAGCCGTTGTTCTTTCCTGTGAGTGGCTTTTCCCAAGTAACGGTTACGCTGTTTTCGCCCACCTTTTTTGAGGCTTTCAGGTTGCTTACTTCGTTGGGCGTATCGCGACCAATAAAGATGTTTCGGGCAAAGCAGGGTTTACCCTCGCCCTCATCGTTGGCACATACCACCATATATTCGTGTAGTCCCATCTCAACATTTTCGTCGATGAGGTTTACTTGCGCACCGGCAGTTTGGTCGGTAAGTGTTTTTACCAATGAGCCGTTGCGATAAATGTTTACCTTGAATCCATTGGCAAGAGTTTCGCCGTTGATAAGAGTAGAGGGATTGACCCACGAAACTGTGGCCTGTGCAGCACCCTCGGCTGCGGGGGTGACAACAAGTTGCGATACACTTGCCGGTCTGTTGTCGGGGATAGGCTCGGGGTCGATATAAAGACCTATAATCTCGGCATTTTCGCTCATCGAGCCTATGTTTTCGTATATAATAGCATCCTCGGTAAAACGGAATTTCGAGAAAAAGCCTTTGCCGGCATCGCCGTCGGCCTTAAATCCTGCCCAATAGAGGTTGCCGTCGTTGGGGTTGAAAGTCATCGATTGCAGTGATGTGGGAATGTCGAGCGTATATCCGAAGGCCTCGCCGGGCTTACCGTTACGCTTGTTTATATCCCACAGATTACCCTCATTGTCAAGTCCCCACAGATAGCCTTCGGCATCGGCGGCAACTGTAAGAATGTTGCAGTATCCTTGTGTACCCACATTGGTAACATCGCCACTTGTGAGGTCAACCTTAACCAATGCCCATTGTACATCTGCCGTTTCATCATCCTCGCTGACGACTGTTTCGAGGTCGTATCCTATGCCATACATCGTCTTGGTTGTGGCATCGTATGTCATATCGAGGAATATAATAGCCGAAGCGTGGTTTGTGATGTCGTAACTTGCTATGGTGTCGATGTCGAGAGTTTTCATATCCATTGCCAGCAGGTCGTAGGCACACAATCCGTCTCGCGAGTTTATCATATAATAGTAACCCTCGGCTTCTGCTGCTGCCCTGATGTAATAGTCGGACAAATCTCGTTCCTGCGTTATCTTGTCGGTGGCGTTTATGTCGAACGAAACAAATTGTTGCACTGCACCTTGTGTATCATCGTACACGCGAATGCCGTATGCCTTTTCGGCAACGGTATTTTCGGTATTGTTGGCTGTATAGTCTATTACAGCCTCGGTAGGTGCATAATTACGATTGCCTGCGAATGCCTTGATTGCCCCTTTGTTAATGCTCATTTGTGCCGTGGCAGTAGTGCATAGCAATAGGAAAGTTGTGATAAATAGTAAGTAGTTTTTCATAATGTGAGTAATAAGGTTGTTGTGATTGCAAATATATAAAAAAAAATTTTACTGCAAATTTTTATTCTAAATTATTCGATAGTAATGTGTTATAGTAAAAAATAATGCGTACCGATGTCGGCACGCATTATTTGGTGTATGTTTATGCAACAAACTTATCTTTCAACTTTTTCGATGCGCTCCATACCCACTTTGATAGCAGCTTCGTTGGCGGGGATGAGCTTGTGGTGACGTTCGGGGAGTGATTTCTTTAAGCCCAATACTACGCTGTCCATAGTAACCATGGGACGCAATTTGAGCAAACCACCCATAACGATCATGTTGAACGCCTTTGAGTTGTTCATCTCGTTAGAGATTTGAGTAGCGTCGATGCAATAGCACTCGATGTCGGTACGAGTAGGAGGATTAGTGATACCATAGCTATCGTAGATGAGGATACCACCGGGTTTTACCTTGCTCTCAAACTTATCGAGTGAGGGTTGGTTGAGTACGATAGCCACGTCGTAAGCGTTAAGAACGGGCGAAGAGATACGCTCGTCGCTCAAGATAACGGTAACGTTGGCAGTACCACCACGTTGCTCGGGACCGTATGCAGGCATCCAAGTAACCTCTTTGCCTTCCATAATACCCGAATAAGCCAAAATTTTACCCATTGAGAGGACGCCTTGTCCACCAAATCCGGCAATGATTATTTCGTGTGTCATAATAATAGTTTTATCGGTTATTCATTTTTCAAGTCGCCCATGGGATACTCGGCGAACATATTCTCTTCCATCCATACGTTGGCTTTGTCGGGTGACATCTTCCAACCGGTGTTACATGTAGATACGATTTCGATTACCGAAGTACCTTTCTTGTTCATTGAGTTCTCAAAGCCTTTCATGATAGCTTTTTTGGTCTTGCGGATAGCTGCAGGAGTGTGAACACTTTGACGAGTTACATAGCAAGTACCTTTGAGCTTAGCGAGGAGTTCACCAATGTGCAAGGGATAGCCGTTCAACTCGGGCTTACGACCGAAGGGACAAGTAACAGTTACCATACCCTCAAGGGTAGTAGGAGCCATTTGACCACCGGTCATACCATAGATACCGTTGTTGATGAAGATGATAGTGATGTTCTCACCACGGTTACAAGCGTGGATAGTCTCGGCAGTACCGATAGCGGCGAGGTCACCGTCACCTTGGTATGTGAAGACGAGCTTGTGGGGGTTGAGACGCTTAGCTGCTGTAGCAACTGCTGGTGCACGACCGTGAGCTGCTTGAATCCAGTCTACATCTATATAGTTGTATGCAAATACTGCACAACCTACGGGCGATACTGCGATGGTGTTTTCCATCATACCCATTTCTTCGATAATCTCGGCAACGAGTTTGTGCGCTACACCATGGCTACATCCGGGGCAGTAGTGCATTGTATTGTCATTGAGCAAGGTAGGCTTGCGATAGACAAGGTTTTCAGGTTTAATTATTTCGTTTACGTCCATTTTCTTAAGGTTTTAAAGGTAATCACTGATTACATGAGTTTCTCTTTGATAGCTGCAACAACTTCTTCGGGGCTGGGAACAATACCACCCAAGCGACCAAAGTGCTCAACGGGGAGGCTGCAGTTTACGGCGAGTTTAACGTCGTCAATCATTTGACCGGCGTTGATCTCGGCTACCAATACACCTTTCTTGCCCTTAGCTGCCTCGGCGATAGCTTTTGAGGGGAAGGGCCACAAGGTGATAGGACGCAACAAGCCAAGTTTGATACCCTCTTCTTTGGCGAGGTCGATGGCTTTTTGTGCGATACGTGCCATAGAACCAAATGCTACCATGAGGTAGTCAGCGTCTTCGCAGTTGATTGTCTCGTAGCGTACTTCGTTGGCTTCGATTTCAGCATATTTAGCTTGCAACTTGAGGTTGCGTTGCTCCATCACTACGGGGTCCATTTCAAGTGAAGTAATCACGTTGCGAGCACGATCGGGAGTGCGACCTTGAGCTGCCCAAGGCTCTTGTTTGCGGATTTGCTCCTCTGTGCGACGCTCGCGGAAGGGAGGCAATACAACTTTCTCCATCATCTGACCGATAACACCGTCAGAGAGAATCATTGCGGGGTTGTGATATTTGAATGCGAGGTCGAAACCGAGGTTTACGAAGTCGGCCATCTCTTGTACTGATGCGGGAGCCAACACGATAAGACGATAGTCACCGTGACCACCACCCTTACATGTTTGATAGTAGTCGGCTTGGCTGGGTTGGATTGTACCGAGACCGGGACCACCACGCATTACGTTGAGGATAAGACAGGGAAGCTCAGCACCTGCACAGTATGATATACCTTCTTGTTTAAGTGAGATACCGGGGCTTGATGATGAAGTCATAACGGCTTTACCGCAGCATGCACCACCATATACCATGTTGATAGCTGCCAACTCACTCTCGGCTTGCAATACTACCATACCGGTTGTTTCCCAAGGCTTTTCAGCCATCAATGTTTCCATTACCTCCGATTGAGGTGTGATAGGGTAACCAAAGTATCCGTCTGCACCGCTACGGATAGCTGCGTGAGCGATAGCTTCGTTACCTTTCATCAATTTTACTTCTTCACTCATGAGTATGTGTTTTTCTTTGTTTGTTCGTTACTCTCTATATGCATGTTATGCAATATAGTGTTAAAGTTTCACTTTATATACCTCGATACATCCGTCGGGACATACAATACCGCAACTAGCACATCCGATGCAGTTGTCGGGGTTAGCCATATAGGCGTAGTTATAGCCTTTTTGGTTTACTTTTTGAGGTTGTAGCGCAAGCACGTCTGACGGGCACGCTACGACGCACAAGTTGCAGCCTTTGCAACGTTCAGCGTTCACGGTAATAGCTCCTTTGATTTTTGCC
>JAGBHF010000081.1 GCA_017935645.1 Bacteroidaceae bacterium
TATATCGTGCGCTTGACAATGGCTTTAGTAACAATAATATTATGTATGCCACCTCGACATTGTTTCACTTCTTGGGCATGCTCAAATATTCGCGACTATATATCGACCATGGCAACGATACGCAAAAACTCGATGTTGTTGACCTCTCGATAAGGTACATGCAAGACAAACTATCTCAACGCATAAAACTCAGCGACATTGCCTCGGAGGTGCATTTGTCGGTTTCTTATTTCTCCAATCTGTTCTTTAAAAAGACCGGATTTTCGCCTTTGCAATATCTCAATATGTTGCGTATACGCAAGGCTTGTCAATACCTTGACAATACCAATATGAAGATTAATCAAATAGCTCCGTTGGTGGGTATTGACGACAACTTCTACTTTTCGCGATTGTTTACCAAGATTATGGGTATCACCCCGTCGCAATATCGTTCCGATAAGAAGGGGTAGTGTGGGCTTTTATAGCTTCACAACCTCACTATGACCATCGGTGTAGGTAAGATGTAGAATTGCGCCTTGACCTGTGGGCAATTCTATTGTAGCCTGAGTGTCGTTGATAACCTCCTGCCATATCATACCACCATTATAACCGTAGAGTGTAACGGTTGCTATAACAACTTGCGATACAACAGTTATGTTGCGTCCACTACGATATAGTTGTAGAGCAGAGCGCTCGGCGGTGTTTATGCCGGTAAAGGGGTTGCCTATAAGTGTAAAGGTACTCCATACGGCATCACTCTGATAGAGCGATATAATTGACTCGAGGACGGTCGCTTCGATACTTGTGGTTTCGACTCCTTGGAAGGCTTGATATCCCAATTGGGGTACAACGGGAGTAGGACAAGATATTGAGCGAAGGGATGTGCAATTGGCAAAAGCCCAGTCGCCTATAGCGGTGAGATTGTAAGGAAGTGATATGGTTGACAGTCCGCTACACAAAGCAAATGCACTGGCTTTTATCTCTTCGACGCCCAAGGGCAGTATAACACTCTTCAGTGAGCCTACGCCGTAGAATAAGCTACCCTCTATCGATTGCAACTTATGCAAGTGCGACCAATCGATGTTGTTTATAGCGGTGTACATAAAGGCCTCATCGCCGATATACTCTACACTCGATGGCAATTTTACATCACTCAATTGTGAGCAGGCATTGAACGCTTGTTCACCCACCTCGGTGAGCCGTGTTGTCGAAAAGTCGAGAGAAGAAATCATGTTGCAACCATTAAAAACATTGCAACCCAATATACTCAATTGAGAGCCTTCGGGTATTACCACTATATTAAGTTGGGGATTATGGGCAAATGCCGCCGCCTCTATCTCTACTACCGATGCAGGAAGTTCTATTTCGCGCAGTCGGGTGCAACGTGAGATGGCTGCCGACTTGATAGTCTTGAGCGAAGATAACTCTCCCAAGTTGGTCGTGCGTAATACGACCGATTGATACAAGGCATTTTCGCCAATTGACTCGGTACTCAAGGGGAAATAGAATGTGTTGAGGCGACTCATTCCTGCACTTGCGTAGGGCACGTAGAATGCGTAAGCCGGTATTTCATTGACTGCATACGATATACCCTCTATTTCACAAGCCTCTATCTTAACCTCGCTCATGTCTATTGTCTTCAGATCACGGAGATTGTCACGCATAAAGAAGAAATCGGCAGCATTGACACTACCGGTTAATTTAATCTCGCGCAAGGTCTCGATGTCATCAGTACCGATAACCGAAGAAAGGTTGCCGGCTGTTGTATTATATACGGTTGCCTCTTGTGCTACTGATGATAGAGACAAGGTAAACAAGAAAAAAATAATGGAGTTCTTGATATACTTCATAGCTTATATTGTATCAAAAGAGAATCGTGTGCTGTAGTCGTATATATCGCCCTGACGCAACAGTGTCGATGGGAAATGTGTGTGTGATGGGGTGTCGGGGTAGAATTGAGTTTCAAGACAAAGACCCGTTGTGGGTGCATGTTTCACGCCGCATTTGCCTTTAATATCGCTTTGTAAATATCCTGCCGAGTAGAAAAGCACAGCCGGGAGTGTTGTCTCTACGCGCATGCGTCGTCCGCTGCTATTTTCTACAACTTGGGCTGCAGGATGCCATTGACCCGGTTGACCCAATAGATAACAATGGTTGTACCCTTTGTTCCACAAGAGTTGCTCATTGTCGAGCATGCGACGCTCGCCTATGGTGCGTGGTGTAGTGAAATCGAAGGGCGTATCTTGTACCTCAACAACCTCTCCTGTGGGTATAAAGGCTGATGTGGTGTCGAGTATACGGTTTGAGAAGATTTGTAAATAATGATTGTCGACCGTTTGTGCCTTGCCCGATAGGTTGAAGTAGGCGTGGCAAGTCATATTGACGTGTGTAGGGGCGTCGGTCGTAGCCCTATGACGTATGGTTACTTGGTGGTCGTCGGTCATGGTGTACTCAACAATTGCCTCTACACGACCGGGAAAACCTCCTTGTAAATGTGGCGATGTGAGCATAAATCGCACATCACCGGGTATTTCGCACCATTGCCACACGCAACGATGCCATCCATCCACTCCGCCATGATTGGTGTTGACACCGTCATTGGCTTCGAGGGGATATGTTGTGCCGTCAATCTCTATGACGGCTTTTCGCAGACGATTGGCATATCGGCCCACCGTACTGCCTATGTAACTCGTGTCGTCGAGGTAGCCTTGCAGCGAGTCGTAGCCCAATAATACATCGGCATAACGACCTTGTGCATCGGGCATAGAAGCCGATACCCATGTAGCACCATAGTTGCTCACTTCAATGTAAGCACCATCGGTGGCTGTGAGACGAAAGAGCAATATATCCTCATGTGAGGCATCCCATATACGGCTTTCGAGTTGCATATTCTTGATATTTTTAGATAGTAATTAAAGAGAGGTGTCACTATATGACACCAAGTGACACCTCTCTATGAGTTGTAGTATATTAGAGAACTACTTTTACAACTTGTGCACCTACCTTAACAATGTAAATACCCTTGCTTGCATTTACAGTAGCAGTAGTGTTTGCCGCTACATTGCCGGCAGCTACTTGTACACCGTTGACAGCATATACAGCATAGTTGGCAGCCTCGCCGTTGTTGATGATGCGGATATTGCCATTGGCAGTATTTACTTTTACAGCCGATGCAGCCTCTACACCATTAACACCCGACAAGTTGACAACGCAAATAACAAATTTGCTTGCTACATTACCGTTGTTGATAGCTTGTACACCAAATTCATATTCATCGGCACTCATACCCTTGAATGTGTAAACAGTGTCGTTGAGGAATGAGCCGTGGTTGGTAAACTTGAGATAACCTGTTTCGATATTGGCAGGAGCTACCATGGCAACTTCGCCCGAAACTCTATTCTTGGCATATACATTGTAACGGATACCGGCATTGCCTGTAAGTTCGTCAATTGCGGGTGTCCATGTGAGTTTTACATCTTCACCTTTTTGCTCATAGTAAGCAACATCCATTGCAGGAGCTGTGTAGGCTGTAACATCGGTAGTGTTTACCATGAAGTTGTTGTACCAGTTGTTAGGCTCACCATAGGGGTTGTTTGTACCGTCGTCACCGTAACCGTATACGTGAACATCGAGCTTACCATCGTGGTTGAAGTCGAAGATGCTTACACCACCATCGCGAACTGAGATGTTTCTGTGGCTGTCATCGCGAGTAAATGTACCGTCGCCGTTGTTGAGCAGGATGTAAGTATATTTGTTTGATCCATCCCATTGACATTGAGTAACGATGTCGTTGTAACCGTCGTTGTCCAAGTCGCCGGCTACCATGTAAGCGCGAGTCGAAGCCCAGCCCCAAGCACCATCGCCACTGTCGGCAAGGCCTATTTCGCTGTTAGACTTGAATGTAAATGTGCGGTCGCCATTGTTCTTGAGCATGAAGATACCGTTGTCAGTACCGTAACCCGATACGAAGATGTCTTGATTACCATCGTTATCGGCATCCATTACCAAGAGATTACCCTCTTGACAGCCGTGGTCGAGTATCAATTGAGTAAATGTCTTGTCACCGTTGCTGAAGAATACATTTACAACTTGCTTGCCGGCAGCGTCGCTGTAACCACCAGCAATGAAGTCCATGAAGCCGTCATTATCGAAATCGCCTGCATAAGTACCGTTGTTGTTTACTTGCTCGATACCGGTTGTGTCGGCCTCAAATGTACCTTGGTTGTTCCAGAACAACTTGGTCAAGCGCCAGTGGTCGTAACCCTCGGCAGGCTCGCCGCTGAATACAACGTCTACCCAACCGTCGTTGTTAAAGTCGCCACAAGCTACGCGGCCGGGTTGAATAGAAGCACCCA
>JAGBHF010000082.1 GCA_017935645.1 Bacteroidaceae bacterium
CATGCTTACACACCACCTCTACCCGCTGTCAAAGCCAGTCAGCCCCTTGTGGTAAGTGCGATGCCGGCAACTCTTTGCCTCGCATCGTTGGGAGTGCGAAGATACGACTTTATTACTTATCTGTCAAGATATATAACACATATTTTATTTTTAAGGCTTTGGGCACTTTGACTTTTGGCATAAAATCGTTAACTTTGCACCTTAAAATATTTGTCATAAAAATTCAACCCCATATACAACTATGTTTGAAAATCTAAGCGAAAGACTCGAACGGTCGTTTAAGATACTGAAAGGTGAAGGCAAAATCACCGAAATCAACGTTGCCGAAACGCTGAAGGATGTGCGCCGCGCATTGCTCGATGCCGACGTCAACTACAAGGTAGCTAAACAATTTACCGATACTGTAAAAGCCAAGGCTCTGGGTCAAGACGTGCTTACAGCTGTTAAGCCCGGCCAAATGATGGTAAAAATTGTTCATGACGAGTTGGCAACCCTCATGGGTGGCGAAACTGCCGAAGTGAACATCAACGGCAATCCGGCTGTTATCTTAATGTCGGGTTTGCAAGGTTCGGGTAAGACTACTTTCTCGGGCAAGTTGGCCAAGATGCTCAAATCAAAAAAGGCCAAACGCCCCTTGCTTGTAGCATGCGACGTGTATCGTCCTGCTGCTATCGACCAGCTCAAGGTGCTCGGCGAGCAAATTGAAGTGCCCGTGTACACCGAAGATGGCGTGAAAGACCCCGTACAAATTGCCAAGAATGGTATACAATATGCCCGCGAGCACAACCTCGACCTTGTCATTGTCGATACTGCCGGTCGACTGGCTATCGACGAGCAAATGATGCAAGAGATAGCAGCTATCAAGGCCGCTATCAACCCCAGCGAGACATTGTTCGTTGTCGACTCAATGACCGGTCAAGATGCCGTAAACACTGCCAAAGAGTTCAACGAACGCCTCAACTTTGACGGCGTAGTACTCACCAAGCTCGATGGTGACACTCGTGGTGGTGCGGCACTCTCAATACGCACAGTAGTGAACAAGCCCATCAAGTTTGTGGGTATGGGCGAGAAGCTCGACGCAGTCGACTACTTCCACCCCTCACGTATGGCCGACCGTATATTGGGCATGGGAGACATCGTATCGCTCGTAGAGCGCGCTCAAGAGCAATACGACGAAGAAGAGGCTCGCCGCTTGCAAAAGAAGATTGCCAAGAACCAATTTGACTTTAACGACTTCCTTGCACAGATACACCAAATAAAGAAAATGGGTAACATCAAAGAGCTTGCCTCGATGATACCCGGTGTGGGCAAAGCCATAAAAGACATGGATATAGACGACAATGCATTCAAGGGCATTGAGGCTATCATCTACTCTATGACCCCCGAGGAGCGCACCAACCCTGCCATCCTCAACGGCTCACGTCGTCAACGCATTGCCAAGGGTAGCGGTACCAGCATTCAAGAAGTAAACCGCTTGATTAAGCAATTTGACGACACACGCAAGGTAATGCGCATGGTGACACAAAACGGTGGCGCAGGCATGCGCAACGCTATGAAAAACATGCGTCGCAGAAGATAATATTTTAACCCTTATAAATAGATAACAATGCAACTAATCGATGGAAAATCTATCTCGGCTCAAATCAAGCAAGAGATAGCCGACGAGGTTAAAGAAATTGTAGCAGCAGGAGGCAAGCGCCCTCACTTGGCTGCTGTGTTGGTAGGTCATGATGGCGGTAGCGAAAGTTACGTTGCCCACAAGGTAAAAGCTTGCGAACAATGCGGCTTCAAGTCATCGTTGATTCGTTTCGAGAACGACATCACCGAGGAGCAGTTGTTGGCCGAGATTGACAAGCTCAACAACGACGACGACATAGACGGATTTATCGTACAACTCCCCTTGCCCAAGCACATCCGCGAACAAAAGGTTATTGAAGCTATCGACTATCACAAGGATGTCGACGGATTTCACCCCATCAACGTAGGTCGTCTCTCTATCGGATTGCCCTGCTTCGTTTCGGCTACACCTTCGGGTATCATCGAGTTGCTTCGTCGCTACAATATCGACACCAAAGGCAAACACTGTGTAGTACTGGGTCGTAGCAACATCGTGGGCAAACCCATTGCAGCACTCATGATGCAAAAGAGCAATCCCGGCAATGCCACCGTTACCGTTTGCCACAGCGGTACACCCAATATCAAAGAGATATGCCGCACAGCCGACATTATCATCGCAGCTATGGGCTGCCCCAACTTCGTAACTGCCGACATGGTGAAGGAAGGTGCCGTAGTACTCGACGTAGGTACCACCCGCTTGCCCGACCCCAACAGCCCCAAAGGCTGGAAACTCACCGGCGACGTATGCTTCGACGAGGTAGCACCTCGCTGTTCATACATCACCCCCGTGCCCGGTGGCGTAGGCCCCATGACTATCGTTTCGCTCATGCGCAACACCCTCATGGCCGGCAAGAAGTGCGTGTTCGACTCCTAAGCACTCTCCACATATAATATATATAGGCGACACTCCTCCTTCACGGTGGAGTGTCGTTTTTCTATATCTCCGCAAACATTTGTGACAAAAAACATGGTCGAAAACTTGATTTTTCGACACAAATTGCGTAAATTTGTATAAAGAAAAACAAATATATATCCCATAAAAAAAAGACTGAACAATATGAAATACATAGGAGCACACGTAAGCGCACAAGGCGGACTCGAAAATGCCGCTATCAACGCACACGCCATAGGGGCACGAGCATTTGCCCTCTTTACCAAAAATCAACGCCAATGGCACGCCCCCGACCTCACACCCAAGAGCATCGAGGCATTCAAGGCGGCCTGTCAACATTACGGCTACACCCCCGACCACATTCTCCCTCACGACAGCTACCTCATCAACCTCGGACACCCCGAAGCCGAAGGGCTTGAGAAGTCGCGACAATCATTCATAGGCGAGATGCAACGTTGTCAGGCACTCGGCCTCAGCATGCTCAACTTTCACCCCGGCAGCCATCTGCGAGCCATCGACCTCGACACCTGCCTCACGCGCATAGCCGACAGCATCAACATCGCCCTCGACCACACCCAGGGCGTAACCGCCGTTATCGAGAACACCGCCGGACAAGGTAGCAACGTAGGCTTCGACTTTGCCCATCTGGCAGCCATTATCGACCGTGTACACGACAAGAGTCGCGTAGGAGTATGCATCGACACCTGCCACGCCTATGCTGCAGGCTACGACCTCGCCACCGAAGAGGGATTTGCCAAGACATGGCAAGAGTTCGACCACATAGTAGGCTTCGACTACCTGCGAGGCATGCACCTCAACGACGCCAAGAAAGGACTCGGCTCGCGCGTCGATCGCCACGACAGCCTTGGCAAAGGCATCCTCGGCACACGCTGCTTCGAACTCCTCATGCAAGACCCCCGCTTCGACAACATCCCCCTCATCCTCGAAACCCCCGACGAAACCCTCTGGGCACAAGAAATAGAGTGGCTATATAGCTTGGTGAAGTAAGAAAACACAATTTAACATAGCTTGTACAGCACTCTGTACAAGCTATGTTTTATCTTTGTAGAAATAAAATCCAAAAATCATTATACCATGAAAAACGCTCAAGATTTCACTAATCTTTATTCCAAATCTATAACACTTAGATTTGAAGCCATACCCGTTGGAAATACAGCAAACAACCTAAACAAAATACTGGAGGGAGATAAGGAACTAGACAAAGATTATCAAATAGCAAAACAGATTATTGACAACTATCATCGTTATCACATAGAGAACACCCTTAGAAATTTTAACTTAGAAGAAGACAAGCTCCAAGAATTTTTCAATCTGTATACGAGCAAAGATTGCAAAGACAGGGATAAAAGGCTCTCTGCATTGCAAAGTGAATTTCGGAAAAAGTTGAGCACAGAACTTCTCAAGAATAAAAAACAACTTTTGGGCAAAGAACTTATCACCCAATTAATACCTCAATGGCTTGAAACATCAAGTAATACAGAGGCGCAATCTATTATTTCCAAATTCAATAAATTTACGACATATTTTAAGGGGTTCAACTCCAATCGTGAAAACATATATGTAAAAGAGGAAAAGAAAAGCTCTATTACATATAGACTTATACACGAGAATTTACCAAAATTTATCGATAACATAAAAATCTTTAATAGCATATCACAAACTGCTATTGCAGAAAATTTTGACACAATAGCCAAAGAGCTAAAATTGAATACCACCATCGATAATATATTTACTATTACCTATTATAATCAAATATTGACACAGAGTGGTATTGAACGATTTAATCTCATTATTGGTGGATATAGCACCAACTCTAAAACAAAATATAAGGGACTCAATGAATACATCAATGAGTATAACCAAACTCATCCCGATAATCAACTACCCAAATTCCGACCATTATTTAAGCAAATACTCAGTGAGAAAGAATCATTTTCACATCGCGACATCCTTTTTAATAACAGTTCCGATGTAATTTGTGCTATTAAACAATCATGGCATTCAATACACTCATTGGTTCTACCAAAGATTAGAAAAGTTTTAAGCCTTATAAACCCAGCAAGTTTAACGCACATCTACATAGAGAACAGCGCAGATCTCACAAAAATAAGTCAAGAACTATGTGAGAGCTACGACTATATTAAAAGATATTTTATCAACGATTACAAACAGATAAGACCTCAAAAATCAAAAGAGAGCACAGAGAAATATATAGAAAAAATAAACAATGAATGGAAAAATAAAAAATTTGTCACACTGGATTATATAAACAACATTCTCTGCAAAGAAAATAAAGAAGATATCATCACTTATTTTACAGGCCAAAGACTATCAACGTTGATTGATAACATAAACGATGCATATAGCAGATGTAATAATATCTTTGAAACAGAGTATAACGATGAACTTAAAAACGATAAAGAAAGTACTTCTTTAATTAAAGATTTGCTTGATAGCATTAAAGGGCTGCAACTATTTCTCAAGCCATTGAGCAAAGGTGAATTTCAACCCGAGAAAGATGACATTTTTTACAACGAATTTATACCGTTATATAGTATACTCGACAATAATATATCTCATTTGTTTAATCGAGTACGCAATTATGTAACTCAAAAACCATACTCTACCGATAAAGTAAAGTTGAATTTTGATAATTCTACTTTCTTGAATGGATGGGACGTAAACAAAGAGAAAGACAATACA
>JAGBHF010000083.1 GCA_017935645.1 Bacteroidaceae bacterium
AGCTATTGCGTTTTCTGCAAGTAAAATATAGGGAAAAGGCCGAAAGCCGGGAGGGCTATTATAGACATAAGAACATAAGTTACATAAGCCCTCGCATGTGTTTATTTTTTTAGACAGAAGATGCATAAGACCTCGTCTGAGGAGGTTTTTGAACATAAGAACATAAGATACATATAAAATCGTGCGAAGCACGGGTCGCAGCTCCGCGAGGAGCGAGAATAAATAACCCCGTACGAGCCTACGAGCATCGCGAGTGGCGAAGTGCGGGGTATTGTCACTATCCCTGTGTAATCGTCTGGAAGACGGGATTTTGTGACTTTCGCGTCTTTCAGACGCTGGTGTCGGTTGGGGAGCCTGCTGCCCCGCACTTCGTGCCTACGGCACTCGTACGGGGTTATTATATTTCGGGGCATAAAGCCCCTCAACCCGTACTTCGCACGATTATCTTTATATAGACATAAGGACAGATGATGCATAAGAATTTCATCCACAAAAAAAACATGTCCTTATGTCCCTGTGTCTTAATAACAACACACATGGTAACCTTTTCTCCCCATGTGTTTTCCGCACGGAAAATATAGGGGAAGGGCTGAAAGCCGAGGGGGTTGGAGGATGTCACCGAACGTAAAAAAGTCAATTAACCCCATCCCGCTGCGCGGACTTCCCCTATCTCGCTAACGCTCGCAGGGGCAGAAAAAGAGACCTCGCCTGAGGAGGTTTTATAGACATAAGAACATAAGATACATATAAAATCGTGCGAAGCACGGGTCGTAGCTCCGTAAGGAGCGAGAATGAATAACCCCGTACGAGCCTACGAGCATAGCGAGTGGCGAAGTGCGGGGTATTGTCACTATCCCTACGCAATCGTCTGGAAGACGGGAATTATTATAGACATAAGGACAAAAGAGACAAAAGAATTACACACATAAATAACATGTTCCTTATGTTCTTATGTCTGAAATTAATTTGTGTCTAAAACAGCGGACGCAATGCAAATGCGTCCCTACGTGTGAGAAATACACACGGGAATATTTAGCCCCTCCGTCGCGAGACGGCATTTGTCTACATACCATTACCTGAGGAAATCTGAAAATGACTCGTGTGAAGGACGCACGACACATAAAAATCCCGCACAAGCAAGACCTATCGGACGGACTTGTGCGGGTAATTTGTTCATGTTCCTACCGGAACATGCTACTCGCGTGCAGTGCACGGAGCAGGACAGTATACATTGTTACATTAATCAATAATGTCAAATCCTGTGTAGGGAACAAGCGCCTTGGGGATGCGTATACCCTCGGGAGTTTGATTGTTCTCCAACAAGGCTGCTACGATGCGTGGCAACGCCAATGCACTACCATTGAGGGTGTGGCAGAGGTGTGTTTTCTTGTCGGCACCGCGATAACGGCATTTGAGGCGATTGGCTTGGTAGCTCTCGAAGTTCGATACCGAACTAACCTCAAGCCAACGTTTCTGAGCAGCCGAGTATACCTCAAAGTCGAATGTAATAGCCGAAGTGAAGCTCATATCGCCACCACAAAGGCGCAAGATGTGCCAAGGCAACTCGAGTGCCTCAACAAGGCCTTGCACATGGTCTTTCATCTCTTCAAGAGCTGCGTATGAGTGGTCGGGATGTTGAATTTGTACAATCTCAACCTTGTCAAATTGGTGCAAGCGGTTCAATCCACGCACATCCTTGCCATATGAGCCTGCCTCGCGACGGAAGCATGCCGAATAGGCTGCATTCTTGACAGGAAGTTCATTCTCGTTGAAGATAACATCGCGATAGAGGTTGGTAACGGGCACCTCGGCAGTAGGTATGAGATATAGATTGTCGGCAGTACAACAATACATCTGACCCTCTTTGTCGGGCAACTGACCTGTACCATAACCCGAAGCCTCGTTAACGACATAAGGAGGTTGTACCTCCAAGTAACCGGCCTCGCGAGCACGGTCGAGGAAGAAGGCGATAAGTGCACGTTGTAAGCGAGCACCTTTACCCTTGTAAACGGGGAAGCCCGCACCGGTAATCTTCACACCCAACTCAAAGTCGATAAGGTCATATTTCTTGGCAAGTTCCCAGTGAGGGAGAGGATTCTCGCCCAAATCGGGGATGACGCCACCCTCCTTCTCAATGATATTGTCCTCGGCTGTGCGACCTGCAGGTACAGCATCGCAAGGAAGGTTGGGGATAGTAAGGAGTATATCGGTTATTTCGCGTTCGGCAGCAACCATAGCCTCCTCGATAGCCACATTACCGGCTTTCATATCGGCAACGCGTGCTTTAACAGCCTCGGCTTCGTCCTTATTGCCCTCTTTCATGAGCTTGCCTATCTCGGCAGCGAGTTTCTTCAACTCAGCCAAGCGGGCATCCAATTCGTTTTGTGAGGCACGACGAGTCTTATCCAACTCAATGATGCGCTCAATTTTCTCTCTGCCATCGAAGTGTTTCACCGCCAAGCGAGCGATAACCTCTTCGGTTTTATTTTTGATAACGTCTAACGTAAGCATATCGTATAGAATTTATAATTTACGTTTTAAGTAGTGGAATTTTATTTATTCAACAGTTCTTTCACTTTGGTCGAGATAGCGCGACCGTCGGCACGTCCGGCGAGACGTTTCGAGGCAACACCCATTACTTTTCCCATATCTTGCGGACCGGCAGCACCTACCTCGGTGAGGATAGCTTGTAGTTCGGCAGTAAGTTCTTCGTCCGACAACTGCTTGGGCATGTAAGCCTCTATCACAGCAGCCTCGGCGAGCTCACTCTCAGCAAGTTCGGGGCGGTTTTGCTCAACATATATTGCAGCACTCTCGCGACGTTGCTTTACCATTTTGGCAAGAATTTTCAAGGCTACGTCATCACTCAATTCACCCGATCCGCCTTTGGCAGTCTTCGCCTCGATAAACTCTTTTTTCACACCGCGCAAGGCTTCGAGTTTCACTCTATCTTTAGCCAGCATGGCACTCTTGATGTCATTGCTGATAGTATCAAACAGACTCATATATCGTATATTTTTTTTAGTCACCAAAATTGATTGTTTTCGTACCACTCTCCGATGTTGCGTTCGACTCATTGGGACGAACAGTACCTGCAACGGCAAGTCGTTGCTTGAAGTCGGACGAACGGTTGTATGTAGGCTCGCTATCGAATAGCTCGAGAACTGCATCGTTGTCCATTTGCTCGCGAGTGAGGAGCGCTATTTGCAAACGCTTGCGCACTACATCCCTCACAGCATCTTGACCATATATTTGCTCAACAGCCGAACTATCGACCTCGGCGGGAGTTGCAGGCTCGGCCTTCTTGTCGCTCTTCGACGGAGCGGGAGCTGTGATAGTAATGGTATCGGTAGCCTCAAAGCCCGAAGCCAAGATGGTAATCTTCATCTTATCGCCAATAGACTCATCGTAGTAGATACCGGTAATCACGTCTGGCGCATTGACAAACTTCGATGTAAAGGCAGTAAGCTCATCACTCTCGGCAAGCGTCATTTGCTTGTCTTCGTCGGGCGACAGATAGAAAACTATAAGCAAGTTACGTGATGTGTACACGTCGGCATTCTTCAAGAGCGGTGAGCGTATAGCATCCTCAATGGCCGAAGCAACACGATTCTCACCCTCGCCATATCCGGTGCTGATAATAGCTGTACCACCATCGAGCAGTGTAGTGCGTACATCGCGGAAGTCGCAATTGATATAACCTTCGCGAATGATAATCTCGATAATACTACCGGCAGCCGTAGCCAATATATCATCGGCTTTGGAGAAGGCATTCATGAATGTGAGGTTGGGATATATTTCGCGCAAACGCTCGTTGTTGATAACCAAGAGAGCATCGACATGCTTGCGCAACTCCTCGATATACGACAACGCCTTCTTAATCTTGGGCAGACCCTCAAAGAGGAAAGGCAGTGTAACAATACCCACAGTGAGTATACCCAACTCCTTGGCTACACGAGCCACAACAGGAGCTGCACCTGTACCTGTACCACCGCCCATACCGGCAGTAACAAATACCATGTTGGGCATGGGATCGTTTGATAGCAAGGCCTTGATATCCTCTTCGCTCTCCTCGGCTGCAGCACGCGCCACATCGGGCTTGTTACCGGCTCCACCACCCTTGGTTACATTAGGGCCCAATAACAATTGTGTAGGGATGCCCGACTTCTCGAGTGCTTGCGAATCGGTGTTGCACACCACATATCTGATACCCTCGATGTTGCGGGTATTGTACATATAGCGAACAGCATTACCACCGCCACCACCTACACCGATTATCATCATTTCGGTAGTAACTTCCTTTGCGACAGGCGACTCACCCATACCTACAAACGGTGTCAAGTCTTTTATATCTTGTGTCATATCTATATCTTTTTACTCGTTCTACATCCATTAATTATCATTATCATCATCCTCGCCCTCTTCAATAATCTTACCAAACTTGTCTTTGATACGATCAAATAGGCCTCGGCGTTTAGGCTTCGCTTCCTCTTTCTTTTCGGGAGTGATAACGATTATCTCTTCTTCTTCCTCCTCAACTGGTTGAGGAACAGGACGCTCTACAGCAACGGTACTATTGGCGGGAGTCTTTGTACAATCCTCTTTGCCGGCGTTGAGCAAGGCAATGGCTTGAATATAGTCGTTGATTTGTGAGAACTCTTTTTCTACGGCTTGAATATCCTTGTTAAGGCAACCTACGCGCACTTTCATGCCTACAAAACGCTCTTCGAGCAACTCTATCCAACCACGCAACTTAGCAGCAGCACCTATAACAACAAGACCGGCAGTAAGGTCTTTTCGTTCGATACCCGCACGCTTTATTTGAGCCTCTACATTGGCAATAATCTCCTCCGAGCGAGCCTCAACCACCGATGACAACTTAGCAAGGTCAATCTCTACCAGCGTATTGCTCTCGAGCTTCAAGCCGACATTGTTTTCGCTCTTAAATCCCGATGCCATACCCGAAGAAATCTTCAAGTGTTCGGCCTCAGTATATACAAGGTTAAGGCTCATAATATCGCGAGTAATATTGCGACCACCCATAGGCAATGTCTCGAGCAACACCAAGGTGTCGTTCTTGTATACCGAAACAGTAGTAGTCTCAGCACCAAAGTCAACCAATGCGCAACCCAACATACGTTCCTCTTTAGTCAACACAACATCGGCTGTGGCAAGAGCAGTAGTAATATAACCGGCAATGGGCAATTTCGAACGCTCGATGATACAACGGTCGATATTCTTACGAATAAGAGGCTTGGCAGTAATAGCCTTATAATGGGCTTCGATAGTAGTACCGGTAACACCTATAGCATTGCGCTCGGCACGACCATCGATAATATAACCGGTCGATACGATGTCGAGAGTATCGGTAGCCGAAGGCAACATAGCACGGCACTCCTCTTTCAACTTTTGTACATGAGCTTGTTTGATGATGCTGTCCTCATGAAACGAACGCTTAGCCACTTTGTCCTCAGCCGACACCGATATACCGCCCACGCCAACATACACTTTGGAAATCTTAGCGGGAGCTATACGGTTTTCCAACATCATTTTTATTTTGTTGATGCACGCATATACTTCATCGACGTTCTGTACACAGCCACGTTTGACAATATTAGTGGCATTAATACTCTCTATGGCAGAGACGACAAGCATACCGTTTTCGTCTCTATAACCGGCAGCACCCACAATCTTGGAGCTTCCCAGTTCAAAGGCTACTATATATTCACTCATATGTTGATAATGTTTTTTTTGTCCATGTATTATGTCTATATTTCCTGTCTCGACGCGAACACACTACTTGGTCTTTATACTTCACCGATATAACATCATAGGCATTCCAGCCCACTTGGGGCATAGCCTGATTATAAAGAGCCAATACACTCGCGAGCTTTCGTTCATAATCATTGATAGTGCCCAGCAATATTACATGACTGCCCACACGGGGATATATCATTACTTCATGCTGCGGTGTTACATATATCTGCGCCACTTGGTTGCACCAAAATTCGTGAGCAACAATATACTCTACCAGCGGTATCAGAGAGGTAGCCATCACGCGGTCGTCGACATTACCGGTCACCAACGGCACTTGGGCTACGTACATTGTATCTACCGCAATACGCTCACCCTCGCGATCGAGATAGTAGGTATCCTCATCATCGGTAATGATGCGCATAAACGGGCGACGTTGCTCTACCATAAGATGCACATCGCCATTCTGCTCATAATAACAATCGATATTGGTAAGCAGGTCTATACGGCTCACACTCTTCTCTATAGCCGAGAGATTTATATCGCGACATGCCTTGCCTTCGGGCAATAAATGCTCTTTACGCAGATAATTATACAACTTGTCGGCTGTAATCAAATTACACTCGGCACTGTCACATACGCTTATGTAGAAACGTTGACACACAACCTCCTCGCTCTTGTGTCCCCACAGAAAAATCGAGGTTACAAGATACCCTAAGAGGATAAGTATGGTCAATATCTTCAAGAAACGTTTCATACAGAGCGTACAATATCGCATATTTGGGGCAACAAGCGATCAATATCGCCGGCACCCATGGTTAATAAAACTTCAAAGTTATACTCTTTTATCCGTTCGAGCAACATTTCACGGTCACAAAGTTCTTTGCGAGGCGATAAAATTTTGTCGAAAATTATCTGAGAAGTAACACCTTCAATGGGCAACTCGCGAGCCGGATATATATTGAGCAATATCACCTCATCGGCCAACGAAAGTGCTTCGGCAAATTGAGGTGCAAAATCGCAAGTGCGGGTATATAGGTGTGGTTGGAAAATCACACTCAAACGACGATCGGGATAGAGTGCTTTGACCGAACTGATAGAGGCTTTCAACTCATCGGGATGGTGAGCATAATCGTCTATCATTACACGCTGTGGTGTGCGCAACCAGAATTCAAATCGACGTTTAGCACCCATATACGAGGCTATGGCACGACGCATATCGTTGCCCGAAACACCACAAAGCCACGCCACCGACATAGCTGCTATGGCATTCTCGATATTAATAACAACAGGAACACCCAGTTCCACATCATCCACACGCCCGTCGGGAGCTATAAAGTCAAATACGATGCGACCATCACCGATTCGAATATTTTCGGCATGAAAATCGCCTTCATCCGTCGAATAGCTGTACAATCGCACACCGGCAGCCACACGAGGTTGCATTTTAATACCCTTCTTAGCTATGAGTGCTCCACCGGGTTGCACCAATGATGTAAAGTGGGCAAAGCTCTCAAGATAGGCTTCCTCTGTACCATAAATATCAAGATGGTCGGCATCGGTCGAGGTCACAACCGCAATGTATGGCAATAGCTGGTGAAAAGAGCGGTCAAACTCATCGGCCTCTATTACAGCATACTCGCTATGTTCCGACAAAACCAAGTTACTATCATAGTTACGCAAGATACCACCCAAAAAGGCATTGCACCCTATAGGCGATTGCGTAAATATATGCGCCGCCATACTCGATGTTGTTGTCTTTCCATGGGTTCCGGCAAAACACAGTCCCTTGAGCGAATGGGTTATAAGACCAAGCAACTTGGCTCGCTTGATAACTTCGAAATGGTTATCTATGAAGTAGTTCAGTCCTTCGTGGTCGTGCGGTATGGCCGGGGTATATACAACCAAAGTATCCTCCTTATCGCGACAGAATGAGGGTATAAGCGATGCCGATTCCTCAAAGAATAACTCGGCTCCTTCTTGTTGCAACTGTGTAGTGAGCGGAGTGGCAGTACGGTCATATCCCGCAACACGCAATCCCTTCGATAAGCAATAGCGCACCAATGCACTCATGCCTATACCGCCGGCTCCTACAAAGTAGACCGATTTATATGATTCCAATCGTTTCATTTCTTGTTCTTCTTAATAATACGACACAGCTCCTCGACAATACGTTGCGCCGAGTTGCGTTGTGCCATATTGGCAATGTTAGTTGACATAGATAAGAGTTTGCCCTCATCTTTTACCAATTGCAAGGCTTGAGGAACAAGCTCAGCACGTGCCTGACTATCAGTTATAAGCAAGGCGGCCTCGCGTGAAGACAAAGCCAAGGCATTCTTCGTTTGATGATCCTCAGCCACATTGGGCGAGGGCACTAATATGACAGGCTTCTCAAGGAGGCACAACTCCGATATCGAACTTGCTCCGGCGCGAGAGATAACAAGATCGGCAGCCTTGTATGCCAAGTCCATTCGTGATATAAATGGCATTTGCTTTACATTAGGGCAAGGATTGGCGTTGAGCTGTGCTTGCGCCTGTGCATCATACCCCTTTCCGGTTTGCCATATCAGCTGTGCGCCACTCTCTTTAATCGCATCGAGATGCTGTGCAATACTCTCATTGATAGTGTGAGCACCTAAGCTACCACCTACCACCAATATTGTTTTCTTGGTTTTATCAAGCCCGAAAAATTCTATGGCAGCATCGCGTGTGAGCATAGGGTTGAGCAAGTCTTGTCGCACGGGGTTGCCCGTCATCACTATTTTGTCGGCAGGGAAGAACCGTTCCATGTCTTCATAAGCCACGCATATAACATCGGCACGATTTGCCAATAATTTATTGGTAACACCGGCATATCCGTTTTGCTCTTGTAAGAGTGTTGGCACTCGCATGTGCGATGCAGCCCACAGCGTAGGGCCACTTGCATAGCCACCTACTCCTACTGCCACATCGGGGCGAAACTCCTTTACTATCTTTTGAGCCATAGAAATGCTTTTGCCCAAATTCCACAGCACCTTGAAGTTGCGAAACAGATTACGACGGTCAAAGCCATACACCGGCAAACCTACAATTTTGTATCCTGCTGCCGGTACTTTCTCCATCTCCATACGACTCTCGGCACCAACAAAAAGTATCTCAGCTTGCGGGAAACGCGACTTTATCTCATTGGCAATAGAGAGAGCCGGGAATATATGACCTCCCGTTCCTCCACCGCTTATCAATACTCGTAAGTTATCTTTCATAAACTTCTAATTTTAAAGTTAAAATCCACCGGCAGGGTTGTCGGCTCGCAAGTCGTCGGGTAGCTCATCATCGTCATCAATGGTTTTCAAACCCGAGTCGGTACGTTCTACCGCAAATCGACTCACACTCAACATTATACCCATTGCCATGCTCATGACAAGAATAGAGGTACCACCCTTACTGATAAATGGGAGTGTCTGACCCGATACAGGCAATACGCCTACCGATATACACATGTGATAAAATGCTTGGTAGACAATGACCAATGCCATACCCATAATGAGTAGCGAGGCATAGGCACTCTTGCACTTCTTGCTTATCATAATGGCTCGAATAATGATACCCAAATAACACAGCAATACTATACCACCGCCCAACAAGCCCAACTCCTCAAGTATAATGGCAAATATATAATCAGAAAAGGCAAGTTGCAGTCGCGAACACTCACGACTATTACCCGGCATTACACCTATGCCACGACCATGCGCAATAGCCATGAAAGCATGATGTTTCTGCGAATTGCCACCGGCTGCATAGCTGGTAGGTTTCTCATACTCGGGAATCGAGTCGGGCAACCAATCATCGATACGATTTTTCCAAGTTCCGGCACGGAGCATTTTCGTTGCACCACCCTTCGACTTAGTTTCTTTTACAACTGAAGTCGAGGCCATCTGCTCGGTATTCTGAACATTCTCATCTCCTGTCTGACTGATTATTACTACCGATACACCGACAGCTATCAATAAAACAAGAGCTATTACACCTCCAATGACAAGTTTGCGAGGCAATACCGACAAGACCATGAGTGTTCCGCCTACCAACAACACAAGCAGGGCATTGGAGCCACCTTGGGAAATGAGCAACAGCACAAACATGAACACGATAGCCATCCCCCAGCATACTCCCTTGACCGATAATCCCGTACCATCGGGTTTCTGCAAACGGGATAATACATAAGCCAACAGCATGGCACTTGCCAATTTACATGGCTCGGCTGCTTGCACAGAGATAAAGCCCAAATCAATGGCACGTACCGCTCCGTTGACGTTCTCGCCGATAATGGGAGTGAGAATAGCCAATATTATCGACACACCGGCCACCAATGGCATAATAGCCTTGGTGTACTTATAGTGCAGATGCTCCAATCCAAAGACCAATAAAAATCCTAATCCCAACCACTGCACGTGCGATGTGATGGGTAGATAGACATTACCATTTTTCAGTTCAAGACTACTTGCACTGAATACTTCTACCACCGACACGGCACACAAGATTATGTAGCATGCCCACAGCGTCCAATCGGAGGTATATTTTACCTTCTTCTTAGGAATTTTATTTGTTTCTATTGTAGCCATAGTTAATTATAAATTGCGCACACACTCCTTGAATTGTGTACCTCTATCTTCATAACTTGTAAAAAGGTCAAAGCTGGCGCAACAGGGCGACAACAGCACTGTATCGCCTGCTTGGGCTACAGCATACGCCTTTGTCACGGCCTCTTGCATCGAGCCGGCATCTTCTATGTGAGCCACCTTTCCATCAAAGAAAGCATGCAGCTTGCTGTTATCAACACCCATGCACACAATAGCCTTTACCTTATCATGCACAAGTTGTTCTATCTCGGTATAGTCATTACCCTTGTCTTTTCCGCCCAATATGAGCACTACCGGTGTCACCATGCTCTCCAAGGCATACCAGCAAGAATTGACATTGGTAGCCTTTGAGTCGTTGATAAAGCGCACACCCCGAACGGTAGCAACCGGCTCAAGACGATGCTCAACGGCTTGGAAGTTGCTCAACGCGCGACGTATATCCTCCTTTTCGATATGAAGCAGATTGGCCGATATACCGGCTGCCAACGAGTTGTAGAGATTGTGACGACCGGGCAATGCCAACTCATCCTCCTCCATCGTAAACACGTCGTCGGGTGTATTTATCACCACCTTGTGGTCTTGCATATAGGCCTTCGAATGAGGCTCGGGAGTCTCAGAGAAAGGATATACCTGCGAATTGAGTTGCAAAGAGCGCAACTTTTCGTTGATGACGGGGTCGTCATTCCAGTAGATAAATGCATCTTCGGCTGTTTGGTTGCGTGTGATGCGGAACTTGGCATCTATGTAGTTCTCCATCTTATGATCGTAACGATCGAGGTGGTCGGGAGTAATATTCAGCAACACAGCTATATCGGCCTTGAAGTCATACATATTGTCGAGTTGGAAACTACTCAACTCTACCACATAATATTCGTAGTCACAGGTAGCTACTTGATAGGCCAAACTTTGACCAACGTTACCGGCCAATCCCACCTTGAGTCCTGCACTCTTGAGGATATGATAGGTAAGCAAGGTTGTTGTGGTCTTACCGTTACTTCCGGTAATACATATCATGCGTGCATCGGTATATCGACCGGCAAATTCTATCTCCGAAATAATGGGTACACCCTTCTCGGCAAGTGCTACGATAAGAGGTGCTGTATCGGGTATACCGGGACTTTTTACCACCTCATCGGCATCCATAATGCGCTCGGCTGTGTGCTTACCCTCTTCCCATGCTATACCATACTCATCAAGCATCTGTTTGTACTTGTCTTTGATTGACGACATATCCGAAACAAAGACCTCGTGGCCTTTTACTTGGGCCAGTACTGCAGCACCGACACCACTTTCGCCGGCTCCCAATACTACTATTTTATTCTTTTTCATATCTTTCTGTTATCGTATCTTCAAAGTTACCAATGTAATTACAGCCAAGATTATACCCACAATCCAAAACCGGGTAACAATCTTGGTTTCGGGGATAACCTGTAAAGGTCGCTGTATCAATGCATCTATACCTGCATTACCGGGCTTTTGAAAGTGGTGATGCAAAGGCGACATTTTAAATACGCGACGGCCTACACCGGTGCGCTTTTTGGTAATCTTAAAATAGGTTGTTTGAATAATCACCGAGAGTGCCTCTACAAAGAACACGCCGCACAAGATAGGAATTAGCAGTTCTTTGTGGATGAGTATAGCGAATACTGCAATGATACCACCCAGCGTAAGACTGCCGGTGTCGCCCATAAACACTTGCGCCGGAGCCGAGTTGTACCATAGAAATCCAATGGTTGCACCAATAAAGGCTGCCATAAATACCACCAACTCGCCACTGCCTGGTATGTACATGATATTGAAATA
This sequence comes from Bacteroidaceae bacterium, assembly GCA_017935645.1. Classification (GTDB taxonomy): domain Bacteria; phylum Bacteroidota; class Bacteroidia; order Bacteroidales; family Barnesiellaceae_A; genus Barnesiella_A. The sequence continues at coordinate 12,174 of JAGBHF010000083.1, forward strand.
CGATGCATACTCGATGTGTCCCGAGAAGTAAGCCAAAATACCCAATGCCACACCGATAATGGCCGATGTACCGGTAGCCAATCCATCTAAGCCATCGGTAAGATTGGCACTGTTCGATACGGCTGTCACGACCAAGATGATGACCAATATAAAGATAACCCAACCGGCTATCTCTTGGTACTCACCCATGAACGGAACCAAGTCGGCATAATCAAAGTTATGATTCTTTACAAATGGAATAGTAGTTGTTATCGACTTAACATCCTCTTGCAGATACTCTATCTCGGTGCCATTTTCACCGGGCACTTCGATATTCTCTCTTATAACAAAGTCGGGATTAAAATAGAGTGTAAGACCCACGATAAGGCCCAATCCTACCTGACCGATAATCTTGAATTTGCCGTGCATACCCTCTTTGTCTTTCTTGACAACTTTGATATAGTCGTCGGCATATCCGAGCAATCCCAACCACACAGTAGTAATGAGCATCAATATCATGTAAAGGCTGTCGAAACGACCCACCAAGATACAGGGTATCAAGATTGAGATGATAATGATAATACCACCCATGGTAGGAGTGCCTTTTTTGGAATTTTCGCCTTCAAGACCTAAATTGCGCACCAACTCGCCCATCTGCTTCAACTTCAGATAGTCAATGATACGCTTACCGATAATGGTAGAGATAAAAAGCGATAATATAAGAGCCAAGCCGGCACGGAACGAAATATAATTCCAGAGTCCCACACCGGGCATTTCAATATTTAAATCGTGGAAAAAGTGATATAGCATAGTTCTGTTGTTTTATTATTATTCAGCAAAAATCTTCTCTACCTCCTCGCGATCGTCGAAGTGGTGCTTCACACCTTGTATCTCCTGATAGTCCTCATGCCCCTTACCCGCAATGAGTATCACATCACCGGGTTGTGCCAATCGCACTGCGGTGCGTATGGCTTGACGACGGTCGGTTATGGCAAGTGTATGTTTCATAGCCTCGGTATCAAGGCCGGCTTGCATGTCGGCTAATATCTCATCGGGATTCTCAAAGCGGGGATTATCGGATGTAAGTACCAATTCGTCGCTCAATCGGGCAGCTTCGCGCGCCATGATAGGACGCTTACCCTTATCACGATTACCTCCGGCTCCTACTACCGTAATGATGCGTCCGCCACTGTTCAACACATCACGCAGTGTCGACAACACGTTGGTTAAGGCATCGGGGGTGTGAGCATAATCGATAACCGCTACATAACCTTGGGGTGAATATACCGTTTGGAAACGACCTGCCACAGGTATAAGCAGACTCATGTTTATCAGGGTTTGTTCCTTATCCTGTCCCAATAGGCATGTTGCAGCATATACAGCCAAGAGGTTGTATACATTGAAACGACCGACAAAGTGAGTCTCCACCTCACGACCATCGAAGGCAACCAAGGTACCATCCAATCGGCTCTCGATTGTACGAGCCTTAAAGTCGGCCATGGTACGTAGTGAGTAAGTGTACTTGCGTGCACGGCAATTTTGCAACATCACCTCACCCACCTTATCATCGACATTTGTCAATGCAAAAGCATCGGCCGGAAGAGCATCGAAGAACATCTTTTTGGCCTGTAAATAAGCATCAACAGTCTTGTGATAGTCCATGTGATCACGAGTAAGGTTGCTGAAGATACCTCCGGCAAATCGCAATCCAGCTATGCGATGTTGATGAGCCGAGTGCGAGCTAACCTCCATAAAAGCATAGGTACAACCGGCATCGACCATGCGACGCAATAGTGCATTGAGCGAGATAGGATCGGGGGTTGTATGCGTGGCATGCACAGCCTCATCGTCTATGTAGTTACACACAGTCGAGAGCAAGCCCACCTTGTAGCCGAAGAGTCGGAACATCTCATACAACAATGTAGCTGTTGTAGTCTTACCATTCGTACCGGTAACACCCACAAGAGTAAGTTCGTTTGAGGGGTTGCCATACCATTGTGATGCCAAACGGCCCAACGCTTCGGCACTGTTGCCCACTTGAACATACGCGACATTCGAAGCACATGATGCAGGAATATCTTCACATACCACAACCGTAGCACCCAACTCTACAGCCTTATCAATATATTGATGACCATCTACTTGCGAGCCTCTTACAGCCACAAAGAGATAATCACTCTTAATCTTTCGCGAGTCGGCCTCTACTGCGGCTACCGACTCGGGCAATGCGCCTTGTACATGAGTAACCTTTATGGCCGATAATAATTCTGTTACTTTCATCTTTGTATCATTTCAATGTAAGTTTCATATTCATACCTTTCTGCAATGGTATACCGGCCTCTATCGATTGATGTACGACATGACCAACACCATTTATTTCGACCTTAAATCCCATCTTTTCGAGCACATACATAGCATCTGTGGCCGAAAAACCTATAACCGACGGAACGACATCGCTTGCATACATCGCTGTCACCTCTTCGGGCAATGAGCGATGCACATGGGCTGTATCGGGTTGCGGATATTGCCCGAGATAATTGTACACGACATTATCTGACGGAGCAGTTACGGAATTATGAGGAGGGGTTTTCTTACCATCAACGGCTTGGTACTCTACATCACATTCGAGTAGATTACGGCTGTACATTTCTTCGGCAATGGCTCGGAACACACCACCTGAAACGCCACCTGCCCAAGCCTTATTCTTGCGGGGCTTATCAATAACGACAATACATGAATATTGCGGCTTATCATACGGAAAAAATCCGGCAAAAGCCAATCGCCACATACCATCGGCATAATCGGTGCGATAGATGGTACTGTCTTTTTCCAGCACTTTTCCTTTATACACGCTACCTTTGGGTAGCACTCTGCTACTCTCCCATATTGCGTTGGCTGTACCGGTCTTTCCGGCTATCTCTACGCGGCCATTTTTCAACACCGTAGCCGTGCCGGCGGGAGAGTATACAACACCATGCAACATCTCTTTTACTTGTTGCGCATGCTCGGGGGTACAGAAATGTTCATTAAGGCACACCGGTGCATATATGGTATCGATTTGTCCGTCTTTCATCAAGCCCTTTACAAGCGAAGGTTTCATCAGGCGACCGTTATTTGCCACTGCATTATACACCGAGAGGGTTGTAACGGGAGCAAAACGGTTGTGATAACCAAATATCATTTGAGCAAAAGCATAATACTGCCATTGTTTCTCGAATTGCATAGGACTCACATGCGGGCGTTGTGCATCGGGCAGGGGCAAGTCGGCTGTGTGCATAATACCCGAGTTGCGTATATCCTCGACAAAGTCGTTGTATCGACCACGATACACATCGCCTACAATCTTACAAATACCTCGGTTGTCGGACCTTATCAGAACTTCTTGTACAGTCAACTCTTCTCGATAGAAACTTATCTTTTTATAGCCACCTATCTCGGGTATTGCGCCTGCGGAATTAAATTTGTAATATGGGTCAACTTTGCCATTTTCCATAGCCATTACCATCGACAGGGTCTTTACCACCGAGCCCGGCTCAATGGCTGTAACGGCATAGTTGCGACCTGTTTTAAACGTATATTTACCCGATTCGTTGCGCTCGACATTGGCCATGGCGCGTATCTCTCCGGTACTTACCTCCATAATGATAGCTGTTCCATACTCGGCACTTTGAGCCTTCACCATATCCATGAGGTTACGCTCGGCAATCTCTTGCATTGTCATGTCGAGGGTTGTTACCACATCATAGCCCTTTACCGGCGGCTCAACTTCATACACACTATAGCCCCAGTGAGCTTGTCGACGTTGTTGCGTTCCGTACTTTCCAAACAACAATGAGTCTAATGCATATTCCAACCCCGATGAGCCATGCCACTCATTACGCTTGTACTCGGGATGCTTCTCGAGCATCTCACCGGTTGCCAATGCAGCCCTACCCAGCACTACCGACGTAAGAGAGTCGTAGGGATAGAAGCGCTTGTAGGCTCTTATGCGTGTCAAGCCTGTATATTTTCCTTTGCGACGATTCTTGAACACCGAGTATTGCAACATCTCCTTGTACTGCATGTCGGTAACATTCTCAGCCAACACGCAACTGCTCGATTTTGCATCACGCTTTTTGCTGATATAGTCATAGTACTCGGCCTTGGTTTTCACAGGGAATTTCTTTGCCAAGTAATTACACAACGAGTCGAGCTTCAAGGTATCGGGCATATTACTACCCTTGGGATGAATAATATCCTTGTAGATAAGCGTGTCGATACGAGGGTCTTTAAAGTCGACATACACCGTATACAAGGCCACTGTTTGAGCCAGAGGTGTTCCGTCATGCGCCAATATATCACCTCTATGGGGCACAGCCTCTTCAACAGCATTGAGCTTCCACATCTTATCGGCCTTTTCGTTCCATTGCGGAGCCTCCACGATACTGACTCTGACCATTGCCCATAGTATAGCAAAGGCAGCAATAAGTGATACGGTTATTACAAACCAGTACGGGCTGTTTATTCTTTTCTTCGAGGTCTTTTTACTTTTCATCTTGCAGGCTCTCTTTTGGGAGTGAAACAACTATCTCCTCCTTGGGCTCGGGCGAGTAAATCAAGGGCAAATTATGACGGTCTATTGCCTCCGATATTTCATGCAATCGCAAGTTTTCGTCACGCTGATACTCAAGCAATATACGATCGGTACGACGGTCGGTTAGTTGTGTTTCGAGTTTTTTGATTTTATTCAACTGTACCATGTGCATATTACGGTGCGCTATCGATGCTACAAAAAGTGTAACCAAGACCAGCAACAAGCCCCAATTGCGAGCAAAGACTTCTCTTGGGAAGAACTTTCCATTCAGCACCAAACCGATAAAACGCTCCACCCGCTCCTTGCGGCTCTTCTTTACCTCGCTCTTTTCCATTTGCTCCTTTTTCATCAGCATTACCCTTTCTCGGCTATACGCAACTTGGCACTACGCGCACGAGGATTGCGCTGTACTTCCTCATCGGTGGGCACTATCACTTTATTGTTGACGGCACGCAACGGTGCATTGACACGACCAAAGAAGTCTTTCTCCACAACACCTTCCACATTGCCGGTCTTAATAAAGTTCTTCACAATACGATCCTCGAGCGAGTGATAGGTTATCACCACCAATCGACCACCGGGATTGAGCATGTCCGATGCTTGTTGTAACATACTGCGAAGACTATCCATCTCATTATTTACCTCTATGCGCAAGGCTTGAAACAACTGCGCCAGCTCCTTCTTCTCCTGCTTGCGATTGATAAAAGGCGATACCACCTCCAGCAATTGTCCGGTAGTTTTCACACCACCTTTGTCGCGCATAGACACTATAGCGGCAGCTATGCGATGAGCATTACGCAACTCGCCATACAAGGAGAATAACTGAGCCAAACGCTTCTCATCGTAAGTTGCCAAAATGTCGGCAGCTGTGCAACGAGCCTTCTTGTTCATGCGCATATCCAACGGTGCATCGAAGCGAAATGAGAAACCACGCTCCGAGTCATCGAAATGATGAAACGACACGCCCAAGTCAGCCAAGATACCATCAACCCCCTCTACGCCATGATAGCGCATAAAGTTCTTGAGATATTTGAAATTGCTATAGACAAAAGTAAACCGATCGTCATCGACAATGTTACGTTGCGCGTCCTCATCTTGATCAAACGAATACAAGTGTCCTTCGGCACTCAAATGTTTCAATATCTCGCGCGAATGACCACCTCCGCCAAAGGTTACGTCGACATACTTTCCGGCAGGCTTGATATCAAGCCCATCCATACACTCTTCCAACAATGCAGGTATGTGATATACAGGAGATTGCATAATCCTCTTAATACAGTAGCTTCAAGTTTTATAATTCTGTGTAAAGTTAGAAAAAAACATTCTATCGACACCTATCACAACTACACTTTTTTTACCCCGATTTTCATTTTTTTTGAAACAGAATTACTAACTTTGTGCATCAAGCCTATAAAAGTCATGAAAGCAATATCAAACATACTGAATATAAGCATATTCGCTCTTTTGTTACTCAGTTGCGGAAGCAAAGAAAATGCCTCTCGTCCACAAACGGGATATCTGTTTGTTTTCGGCGACGATAGTTGCCACTGCATTACCTACGACGATACGCCTATCTTTTCAACCGACAACACCAATTCATCGCTCTTTTATAACGACATAGCCACCGTGCAAGGTCGTGACGGCAACTGGGGCTACATCAACCGCAAAGGCGAATGCAAGCTACCGGCCACCTACGAGCGAGCCACTGTATTCAGCGAGGGTATGGCATGGGTTATAAAGCAAGGCGATATGCCGGGGGCTATCAACGAGAAGGGCGATATCAAGATTTCGCTTCGCGACAACCATGCCGTAAGAGTTTTTATGGAAGGTCGCGCCGCTGTGGCAATAGTTAAGAAAAAACAAGTGTTGTGGGGCTTTCTCGACAAGAATGGCAACGAAATCGTCAAACCTCAGTATAAAACTGTAAGCGACTTCCGTCTGGGTCTCGCCGCAGTACAAAACATGGAGGGTAAGTGGGGGTATATCAACCTCAACGGCGAAAGTATAATCGAGTGCCTATATGATGCTGCTTATCCGTTCAACGACAGCGGATTGGCTATTGTAAAAGCAGACAAAAAATACCACGTTATCAACCGTGACGGCAGTATCGCTCGGTCGCACAACTATGACGAAATGATACCCGACGGATTGTGGGCAAGAGTGCGCAGTGATAAGTTGTGGGGATGGTGCGATGAAAACGGACAAACAATTATTGCCCCCCAATTTGAAGAGTGTCGCGCCTTCAATCAAGCCGACTTGGCACCCGTAAGAATAAGAGGGAAATGGGGTTATGTCGATCGCAAAGGAAAAGTTGTAATAAAAAGACAATTCACTGAGGCATACCCATTTATCGACGGATGTGCAGCTGTAAAAACCGGCACTGTGTGGGGCTTTATCGACACCAAAGGTTGCTTCACCGTCAATCCTCAATACGATTACATTTCACAAGATTATCTTTACCAAGCAATGGGATTGGGTTGTAGTATGTCGACCCTACAAATCAAGTAAAAAGCCGTTTCAACGGCTACCACCCAATATCTCGGTTTCAATTCGATAGAGTATATCGAGCAACTCGGGCATAGTAGAGGCCTGCAACATGGCTATGCGCGTATCGCGAAAGTTAGGGATGCCCTTAAACAAGGGGGTTGCTGCCAAGTGACGACGTATGTGTGTAATGCCCCTACGCTCGTCAAGACGCGCCACACTCTCTTGCAGTTGACGACGTATGACACTCATACACTCGGCTATCGTTAAGGGCTGCATGAGTTCGCCGGTTTGCAGATAGTGCTTTATCTCCTTAAATATCCAAGGAGCACCTATCGAGCCACGACCCACCATAATAGCATCGACGCCATAACGCTCGAAGCACTCTTTTGCTCGTTGCGGAGTAGTGACATCACCATTACCTATAATGGGGATGTGCATGCGGGGATTGTTTTTCACCTCGCCTATCAATGTCCAATCGGCCTCGCCGGTATACATTTGGCTACGTGTGCGACCATGAATAGCCAAGGCTGCAATGCCACAATCTTGCAATTGCTCGGCAAGCTCCACGATTATTTTCGATTCGCAATCCCACCCAAGACGTGTCTTTACCGTAACCGGTGTTTTCACAGCATTTACTACTGCACGGGTTATCTCAAGCATCTTGGGCACATCGCGTAACATACCGGCTCCGGCTCCTTTGCCGGCAACCTTTTTTACCGGACAGCCAAAGTTAATATCAATAATATCGGGGCGAGCCTCTTCACACAATTTGGCAGCCTCGACCATCGACTCTATATAACGACCATAGATTTGTATCACCACCGGTCGCTCCTCGTCACATATGTGCAACTTGCGACGGGTTGCCTCGATACTTCGCACCAAGGCATCGGCACTTACAAACTCTGTATAGACCATATCAGCGCCAAATTCCTTGCAAAGCAGGCGGAAAGAGGCGTCGGTAACATCTTCCATCGGTGCAAGCAACACCGGTTGTTTTCCCAAATCTACAGTTCCTATCTTCATTTCTTCTTTCTTCTTTTTTATGGTTCAAATACCAACAACGACCAAGTGTCGGTATCGAGCATTTCATTGGCAACTTGTTGCATGGCTTCGAGCGAGATTGACTCGATACGACTCCTTTGCTCTTCGGGTGTGAGTATCGTGCCGTGCCGCAAGAATCCCTTTCCTATAGCCAAGGCCAATCCTTCGTTATTATCCTCTGCCACTTGCAGTTGTCCCAAGTATTGCTTCTTGGCGGCAACAAGATGCGCTTCGGTAAGATAAGTATGCTTGACACTATCAAGCACCTTGCGTACTCGTTGCATGCACTTATCGACATGACGCACATCAGTACCAAAGTATACAGAGAAGATACCCGTATCGGTATAGTTTGTTACAGCCGACTCTACAGTATAAACATATCCTCGTTGTTCCCGCAATGCCACATTCAACAAACTGTTAAGGCAAGGGCCACCCAATATATTGTTCATCAACAACATAGGCAGGCGCATGTCGTCATACAAGCTATACGTGCGACGTCCCCACACCACATGTGCCTGATGGGTATCACACGATATTCGCTCGGAAAAGGGTTGCAAAGGTTGAGGGGCAACTCTATGACGTACATCGGGCACATCTACTATAGAGGAAAAATAACGTTCGGCATAACGAACCACCTTTTCAAACGGCACACTTCCCAACGAAAAGAAGAGCATCTGACGCGGTATATAATATCGTTTCAAAAAGGCTCGTGCCTTCTCCGGAGCTATCTGCATCAGCTCTTCAGGCGTACCCAAGATATTGTGCCCCAAGGCATGACCGGCAAAGAGACGATTCTCAAACTCGTCATATATAAGTTCCGACGGTGTGTCACGATACATCTCTATCTCCTCAATCACCACCTCGCGCTCCTTTTCAAACTCAGCATCAGGGAATGATGCATTAGCCACCAAGTCACCCAACAACTCCATAGCTCGCTCTTGGTATTGCGAAGGGAATATACTATATATAACGGTCTCCTCCTTGGATGTAAAGGCATTGAGTTCTCCACCTACCGACTCCATACGGTTGCGTATGTGATAGGCTCGACGACGAGCTGTTCCTTTGAAGATTGTGTGCTCAACGAGATGAGCCAATCCATTCTCATCGACAGCCTCATCACGCGTACCGGCATTGACTACAAAGCCACAATACGACACATTACCGGCATGCGGATAATGTACTACCTGCAGGCCATTGGATAGTGTATGTGTAAGATATGTGTTCATTATACTGCTTGAAATGGTGTGCAAAATTAGTAATTATCACACGACACACCAAACACTGACAGCAAATATTCGATAGGATTAACAGCTATTTCCACAACCCCTACAGCCGATAGCCAGAAGACTACAAGACAGGACTAATCAACCTTACCACCGACTCATATATTTTCTGTATAAAGGGACGTTGTCGCCATTGGTCAAGGTCGTCTATAAGCACACAATGTTGCACATCGATCATAAAGTCTTCTTTGACACGCAAGGCCTGCTCTTTGCTATACACCAAGGCGTTGGTTTCAAAGTTGTGCTCGAAGCTGCGGAAATCGAAGTTGGCCGAGCCTATCGACACCAATTCATCGTCTACCACAATAGTCTTGGCATGCAACATACCGGGCTGATATAGATACACTTTGACGCCGGCACTCAGCATTTGCGATATATAGGAAAAAGACCCCCAACGCATGACTACCCAATCGGTGTGATTGGGTATCATGATACGCACATCTACCCCCGAGAGGGCTGCCACCTGCAAGGCATATACCAACGAGTCGGTAGGCAGGAAATAGGGAGTCTGTATATAAACATACTCATGTGCCATCGATACAATCTTTTCGCACATCATGGCTATAGAATTCCATGGGCCGGTGGGTCCCGACAAGATTATCTGCACACCGGTATCGCCGGTAGGCAACAGATGCGGAAAATATTTCTCTTCCGAGAGCACATTCTTGCTCTCATAACACCAGTCTATCGAGAACGACATCTGCAAGCCATGTACCGCCGGCCCTGCAACGCGCATGTGTGTGTCACGCCAACTCAAGTCCTTATCGCCATCGACATAACGGTCGGCGACATTCATACCTCCTATGTATCCCATAAGGCCATCTATAACGACTATCTTGCGGTGATTGCGGAAATTAAGACGCCATGAAGGACGAAACTGAAATATGCGCATGAAAGCCCTTACCTCGATACCATGTTGAGCCATTTTCTTAAAAATACGACGATTGACGGTAAAACACCCCATGTCATCATACAGCAGTCGTACTTCAACACCTCGATCGGCAGCTTCAATCAGGGCATCTCTAATGCGACGACCCAACACATCATCACGAAATATAAAATATTGTATGTGTATGAATTTCTGTGCATTGCGTATATCAAACAACAAGTCTTCGAACTTGTCATTGCCACGCACATACACCCGCACATCATTGCCGGGATAGAAACGCGATGCCTCCAAGCGACTACACATCTTGATGAGTTGCTTATTGTTTTCACTAAAGGGCAAGGCATCAATATCCACATCGGGCAACTTGTTGCTATTGAAAAGTTTCTCACGATTGCTTTTCGAGAGCAGAGTTTCGCGTCGCAAACTTTGACCAAAAAGCAGGTAGAGAAGAAGCCCCAATACGGGCAAAAAGATAAGTGCAAGTATCCACGCAAGGCTCTTGGCCGCATTTCGGTTTTCCGAGATAACGACAAATATACTGCTCAGCACAAGTACGGCATAAACAATATACAAGGCATTGACAAACCATGTCGATATTTGCATTTGCAACAACATTTTACTTTCTATTCAATTATTGGGCTCTAATTTATAAATAAAATCAACACGAGCCTATTTCAAAGGAACAAATTTATATTATTTCACTCATTTTTATTACTTTTGCGCCATTCTATAAGTTATAAGAGCCGTTTGTGAAATGAACAAAAATTATCTCACACAAGTCGTATGGCTGGTTGTATTGACAGTAGGTTTGTTGGTGGTTTTGTCTCTCGTACCTCCAATAGATACATTCTTTACAACAAAGCAGATAGATATATTCAGCGACTTGCGTACAAAGAGTGACACCGACTTGGTCGATGACGAGTCACTTGATTACACACTCGATACCATTACGTCCATGACGCCCCAACCGGCAACAACGCTTCCCGACACAACCGTCTCACTACCCGACTCTATCGTAAGGCAACAGATTATTAAAAGCGTTAAGCGCAAAGAGGGGGATATAACTCTTATCGAGGACTATAGCACTACACAAGACGGGTTGCACAACTTTATATCGGCTATAGAAAATCGCAACCGATTGCAACGACCCGTGCGCATAGCTTTTCTTGGCGACTCCTTCATTGAGGCTGATATTCTCACCCAAAACATCCGCATGCTATTGCAAGACCTCTTTGGAGGTTGCGGAGTGGGATACATGGCTATGCACAGCGACTTTCCGGGTTTCCGTCGTTCAATAACACAGGTCGATAAGGGCTGGCAAACTATCAATGTAATTACCCAAGACCCTGAGTACAATCTCTTATCCTTGCCGTTGCAATACCACCAAGCCGAGGGCGATGCTTACACACGATTTAAGGGTGTAAACAAGCTACGCCACATCGACAGCTGGGATGTATCGACCATCGGTTTTGTTGCTCAAGATTCGGCGGTAATATCTCTTAAAACCGACTCATCGAGCTACACCTACAACATAGAGGGTCAAAAAGAGGCTCAATTTATCACTATCAACGAGCATACAAGTTCCATCGAGATACGGTGCAACAACAACCATGTTGCCATGTGGGGTAGCTGGCTCGATGGCAATAGTGGTATAGCGGTCGATAATATTTCGATGCGAGGCTACAGTGGCACTTCTTTGGAAATGATCCCGGTGACTCGCCTGCAAGAGTTGTACGATGCTATCCCCTACGACCTCATTGTATTGCAATATGGACTCAACCGCATGACACCGAGCATTACCGATTACTCGCCTTATACCCAACAATTGGCCGATGCCGTTGCTCATCTGCGCAAGGCTCTGCCTCACACCGACATCCTTATCATGGGTATAGGCGACCGTTGCCAAACAGACAATGGCGAGATAAAAACCATGCCGGCAATATACGGAATGCGTAAGGCTCAACGTCTTGCTGCTATCGAGGCGCAATGCCTCTTTTGGGATTGTTACGAAGCGATGAAACAGATAGGTGGCATGCCCACTTTTGTCGAGAACAAATGGGCAAGCAAAGACTACACCCACATCAGCCACCAAGGTGGCGCACCACTGGCCGAGGAGTTTGTAAAAGCAATAAATCACGCTCTCAACAATCATTCTCAACCTACCATGTCCCAACCCAACGACACAATAGCAAACTTATATGAATAGAGGTCTTATACTACTTCTCTGCACTATCTTCTGCAATATAGCATTGACATCAAGGAGTATTGAGGTCGACACTATCTCTTGTGTCAATTGGGAGGCCGACACAATCATGTTCAACGGAGCCGATTGGTCACCCCTCTTCGACCGCATGTACTCGCTGCAGGATACTACAGTCCATGGTGAACGCAAGGTTGTATCGATAGTTCACTTAGGCGACTCACACGTACAAGCCGGATATTTCAGCGAGGCCTTGCGCTTGCCCTTACAACAACAATGGGGTAATGCCGGACGCGGACTGATAGCTCCCCTACGACTGAGCAAAACCAATGAGCCTGCCGATTACAAAATAACATCGCCCCAATCGTGGCAACACAAGCGTTGCATCATAGGCAAGAAGTTCAGCAACAACGTAGGTGTGAGTGGTATCTCTATAACACCTACCGGTCGCAAGGTCGACATCACCATCGAGACCATGAGTCGATATGGCGAAGAAATAGGATTCAACACAGTGCGACTCTTTCACACCCCTTCCGACCGCTTTCCTATACTCATGCCCACCGATACACCTACCGACCTCAACACCTATTCACTACAACCGGGCGAAACCTATTATACATGGTGCGACACAACTCACATCATACACTTACAAGGCAACAACAATCATTCGCATGAGCATGCCACTATATATGGTGCATCGCTTGAAAATGGCAAGAGTGGTATTCTGCTGCATGCCATTGGCAACAATAGTGCTACATACGAGTGTTACAACCGAGTGGAGGAATACGGCTTGAAACTATCTCTGTTACAGCCTCACTTAATCATTATCTCGATGGGTACAAACGAATCGGTATCAAGCCACATCACGCACGAAGCAATGTACCGACATATTCACACACTTGTTACCGACATACGCACTCACAGCCCCGAGGCTCTTATTTTGCTCACAACACCTGCCGACAACAAGTTACGAAAGCGCTATCGCAAAAATGGCAAACGCCGCACATATTACACCGAAAACAAGCACCTTGACACTGTAACCGAGGCTATACGAAGCTACGGTGCAGAACACAACATAGCCGTGTGGGATTGGTACACCATTGGTGGCGGGAAAGGGGCCTGCGACACTTGGGTCAAGGAAAAAGGTATGCGTAAAGACCACATCCATTATACCGAACAAGGATATGCCTTACAAGGCAATCTTCTATATCAAAGCATCTTAAAAGCTTATGAAGAATATATTCGATAATATCGACCTGAATAAGATTGGCGAACTGCTATCATACTCGCCCGGACATCCGCTCATGTTCAACAGCGGACTATTCCTCTTTCTATTTTTGGCATTTATCATCATATATCGCATGCTCTATCGCCACAACGTAGGGCGCATGATTTTTGTCACCCTCTTTTCGCTCTATTTCTACTACAAGTCAAGTGGTATATATGTACTGTGTCTACTCTTGGTAGCTACATCCGACTACCTCATTGGGCGCATATTGGGTAAGACCCACAACACTACAGCACGCCGATGGTACGTTGCCACAAGTGCTATTATCAATATGGGTATGCTGTGCTACTTCAAGTACACAAGCCTCATTGTCGACACCATCAATACCTTTATATCACGTCCCATCGAATTGTGGGATATAGCTCTTCCCATAGGCATATCGTTCTTTACCTTCCGGTCACTCAGCTACATCATTGATATATATCGTGGCAAAATCGAGCCTACAACCAACCTACTCGAATACCTCTTTTTCCTCTCTTTTTTCCCGCCTCTGGTAGCCGGTCCTGTGGTACGCGCCACCGAACTATTACCACAGATTCGTCGTCGCCCTGAGGTGTCAAGCGAGATGTTTGCCGAAGGTCTTTTCTTAATCATGACAGGTGTATTCAAGAAGGTTGTTATCTCCGACTACATCAGTATCAACTTTGTCGACCGCATATTCGATGCTCCGGCTCTTTACACCGGACTTGAGAATCTTTTGGGCATATACGGCTATACGTTACAGATTTATTGTGATTTCTCGGGCTACTCCGACATGGCTATAGGTATAGCTCTCTTATTGGGATTTCGCTTTCCTATCAACTTCGACTCGCCCTATAAGTCAAGCTCTATCACCGAGTTTTGGCGACGTTGGCACATCACCTTGTCGTCTTGGCTACGCGACTATCTATACATATCGATGGGTGGCAATCGCGTACCTCTCTGGCGCAATTACTTCAACCTCTTTATCACAATGGTAATAGGCGGACTATGGCATGGCGCATCGTGGCTTTTTGTGCTATGGGGTGCTTGGCACGGACTTATGCTCGTACTGCACAAAATCTACCGCAAACTGATTCCTACACAAGAATCCGGCGGAATAAAGGCTCATCTACTGCACGTTGCTAATGTCATATTCACCTTCCATATCGTAGCCATTGGTTGGGTATTCTTCCGTGCCGACTCTCTTGGCGTTGTGGGCGAAATGGCGACACAGATATTCACTCAATTCCATCCCGAGGTATTGACACAATTTATCACAGGATATCCCTATGTCACTGTAGCGATAATAGTAGGCTATCTGTTGCACTATACCCCGCACCAATGGTCGCTCGCAATGCAACGCGCACTCCAAAAGACCCCACTGATTGCCAAAGCACTCATCTTTGCGCTCTTTATATACTTGGTACTGCAAGTACGCTCAAGTCAGGTAGTTCCTTTTATATACTTACAATTCTGACAACCTCTTTATAAAGTCACAGATACTACTCATGTGATGTTTCGACAGAGACTCCTATATTGGCAATACCACGTAGCTTGTGCTCGCGCATGGCTTGGTTAAGCCTGATAACATGCACACCACTGTCGAGAGGCAACTTATGCGCCACATTCATCTCAACTTGATGTGAATTACCCCATCCATTACCTACCCAATTGCCATAGGGGTCGGCAAGCGTAATATTAACAGTATCGGTAGTAAACACACTATCGGGCGTGAGACGATCCATAAAAATCCACAAGTTACTATACTGATACACATTGCTATGACGCACAAACAGATTGATATCGTAGCAACCATCGGTCGGTAGGGTTACGACAAACTCTTTACTATCGTAGCTCTCCCACCCTTCATTCGGAATGGCTTTGTAATCGCTATAAACAGTGTTACTTGCGCACGCGGTGAGTAACAATAAGCCGAAGAGTAGCATGATGCTACTCTTCGGCTTTAGGTTTGTTTTCGTTATTTTGTCGCCCCTCATTGTCGGTATTATTATTTGAAGGTGTGAAACGTCTTTTTCTTGGCTGATTATTGTTAGGGTTGTTTGCAGGATTACCATTATTGCCCGACGCATGGTTATTATTTCCTCTACGTCGCTCGCCTCGGTTATTATTGGACTGAGGGGCGTTTCCGGCACCTTTCTTCTTGCGCTTCTTATTATCAAATCGAGTAAGGCTGTCTTGTCCCACTACATCTTGATACTCCTTGCGCGACTGCTCGTGTTGTTGCTCCTCGCGCTCGAGTCTATCGGGCTTGATACCTCGGCGATTGAGAGCAATAATCTCAAAGGCACGACCGGCATCAATGGTAACGAGGTTGGCAGGGATAGCCTTATCGGTCGAATAGGTTATCTTGCGGGCAAAAATATCCGACTTGAAGAAGTAGTAAACATTATCTTTAGTCTCAAGCTCCATCTCCTTCGACGGCATTTTCTTGCGAGCTTCGACATAGGCATCTACCTCAAAGTTCAAGCAACACTTAAGTTTGGCACATTGTCCGGCAAGTTTCTGAGGATTGAGCGAAATATCCTGATAACGGGCGGCACTTGTAGCTACCGATACAAAGTTTGACATCCAGCCTGCGCAACATAGTTCGCGTCCGCAAGGGCCTATACCACCTATGCGACCGGCCTCTTGACGCACACCTATCTGCTTCATTTCGATGCGTACCCTGAACACCTCGGCCAACACCTTGATGAGTTGACGAAAATCGACACGGTCGTCGGCAATATAGTAGAAAATGGCCTTGTTACCATCGCCTTGATACTCTACATCACCAATTTTCATATTCAAGCCCAAGTCCTCGGCTATTTTGCGAGCACGTATCATTGTGCTATGCTCACGAGCCTTGGCCTCCTCATACTTTTCGATATCGTTGGGCTTGGCCTTGCGGTACACGCGCTTCAACTCTACCTCGTGTTTGGGCGCATGCTTGCGCATTTGCAAGGGCACAAGATGTCCCATAAGAGTTACCTCACCAATATCATGACCGGGCGATGCTTCGACCGCAACAATATCGCCCACCTCAAGTTTCAAGTGAGCTGTATTGCGATAGTAGCCCTTGCGCGTATTCTTGAAACGAACCTCTACCAGGTCGTTTTCTTGTTGCGCCTCGGGCAAGTCTTTCAGCCAGTCGTAGACTTCGAGCTTGGTCTCTTTGCGACGATAGTCTCGGGCATCAAATTCGCTCTTCTCTATATTTTCGTTGATGGAATTGTCCATAATTGTATAGATTGATTAAGCGAAAACTTTATTTGGCAAAGCTAACGGCACGAGTTTCGCGGATAACAGTAATTTTCACTTGTCCGGGATAGGTCATTTCGTCTTGGATGCGTTTAGCAATCTCACCCGACAGACGCTCTGTCTCTACGTCATCAATCTTGTCAGCGCCTACAATTACGCGCAATTCACGACCGGCTTGTATAGCATAAGTCTTGGTAACTCCGGGATAAGAAAGAGCTAATTGCTCAAGGTCGTTAAGACGTTTGATATAGGCCTCGACAATCTCGCGACGCGCTCCGGGACGTGCACCCGAAATTGCATCACATACCTGAACAATGGGAGCCAATAGGCTGTTCATCTCGGTCTCATCGTGGTGAGCACCGATGGCATTGCATATATCAGGTTTCTCTTTATACTTCTCGGCCATCTTCATACCAAGGAGTGCGTGTGGCAATTCGGGCTCCTCGTCGGGCACTTTACCTATATCGTGCAACAGACCGGCACGGCGCGCTTTCTTGGGATTAAGACCCAACTCCGAAGCCATAACAGCACAGAGGTTGGCTGTCTCGCGTGAGTGTTGCAAGAGGTTTTGACCATATGATGAACGATATTTCATCTTACCTACAAGACGGATAAGCTCGGGATGCAAACCGTGAATACCGAGGTCGATGGCAGTACGTTTACCGGTTTCGATAATCTCCTCTTCGATTTGCTTCTTAACCTTTGCAACAACTTCCTCGATACGGGCGGGGTGAATACGACCATCGGTAACGAGTTGGTGCAACGCCAAGCGTGCAATTTCGCGACGTACGGGGTCAAATGCCGAGAGAACAATTGCCTCGGGGGTATCATCGACGATGATTTCGACGCCGGTAGCAGCCTCGAGAGCACGAATATTGCGACCCTCACGACCAATGATGCGGCCCTTCATTTCATCCGACTCAATATGGAATACCGTTACCGAGTTCTCAATAGCAGTCTCGGTAGCTACACGTTGAATACTTTGTATGATGATGCGCTTAGCCTCTTTGTTGGCTGTGAGTTTGGCATCGTCCATGATGTCGTTGATGTACGATGCAGCCGATGTTTTGGCTTCGTCGACAAGCGATTGGATAAGACGCTCCTTAGCTTCTTCGGCCGAAAGACCCGATATGCGCTCAAGATTTTCAATCTCAGCCTTGTGCATCTTGTCGAGTTCTTGCTCTTTTCTCTCTACGATTTCGAGTTGTTTCTCATAGTTAGCTTTTGCAACATCTGCTTCATTCTTGCGACGTTGCACCTCACTTTGTTGTTGATTGAGTTGCATTTCGCGTTGCTTGAGCTTAGCCTCGGCCGACTGCAATTTCGAGTTGCGAGAGTTTACTTGTTTCTCCAACTCCGATTTGCGTTGCAAGAACTCCTCTTTTACTTCAAGCAATTTGTTCTTAGTCAGAACTTCAGCCTCTTTTTGGGCCTCCTCAATAATTGTTTTGGCGCGGTTGGCAAGTACCGTCTTATTGATAATATGAGTTATAACAACTCCTGCTATCAATGCTACCACAGCCAAACTGATTGTTAGTATAATGCTCATTTTACTTTAATTAATTGGTTATATAAAAAAACACACCACAGCATAGCCTCGTCAAAAGCTATCCAATGGTGCGGTAAGGTTTTTCACTATAGTATATCAAAGCCTCGTAAGGCTCTTATTACTTATTCTGGTCGAGATAAGCAGCTAATTCTTTCTCCAACTCACCCAGAGTGGCTTCTAAATTTTTCTTGGCATTAGAAGTCTCTATATATAATCTTGCAGTGAGCAGTGCTACCATGCCATAGTAAGAGGTACTATCCATACCCTTAAATCGGCTTTTATACTCGTTATAATATGCGTTTATCATCTTTGTAGCATCACGAAATATCTTCTCCTCCTCGGTGTTACGCTTAACAGTGAGGCTGAAAGGGTGCTCTATATCGTTGAGTTTCACATTTATCTTGAAATACTCCGAAACATCCATGATATTATCCGTTTAGTAAAGAGATACACTTATCTATTTCCCGCACCAATTTGGCAAATCTTTCTTTGTTCTCTTGCAATTGTCGGGTATCTAACTCGGCTCGTTGCGAGATTTGCAGATTTTTATAGCGGACATCGCGCTGGGCTAATTCTTCGGTAAGCTCCTCAATTTTTTTATCACGACGCGCTATCTCTTGTTTCAAGCCTTCGCATTGTGCCTGCATATCGTTGCATCGCGCTTGTAAATTAGCATGTTGCGCTGTCAGCTCATTGATATGCGCTCGCAGTGATGTGAGTATTACCATTGAATTGTCGGCCATATTACACCAAATTTTGCTACAAAGATAATAATATTACTTGAATAACGACAAAACCCGAGGAAAATCTTACGACCTCCTCGGGTTTATTATGATTTTTTAATATTAAATCTGTTTTATTATATAATCACCTTTAACGAGCCAATATGAGTGCCGAGCTGGGTGCAATTGTGGCTTTTGAGCCCTCAATTTTGACACTGCCGGCAAGGTCTATGTTACCATCATTAGCTATCACCATCCAGTTGCCTTCGGGTATCTCTATCTCGGCTGCATTGCTGCTACCGTTGAATGCAACTACTATCTGATTCCATTCGTCGCCACCGGCATTACCGTTGAGTGTATAGGCTACAACTTGCGCAGGTGTATTCTCAATGAATTGAAGATGCTCACGTACTTCCTCGGCTGTTGCCAGACGGAAGGCGGGGTGCGACTTGCGCAATTGGATAAGATTGCGATAATAGTCAAATTGCTCACGATTGCTATGCTTCAAGCTCCAGTCGATAGCATTGATTTCGTCGGGCGAACAGTAGCTGTTATGCACGCCTTTCTTGTCGCGGAAAATCTCCTCACCGGTAAACATGAAAGGAACACCTTGCGAGGTAAACACAATGGTTTGAGCCAATCGTGCATAGCGTTGCAACGCTTTCTCGTCGGCCTCGGGCATCGATGCACGCAACTTATCGGTCAAGCACATATCGTCGTGACATGACACGTAGTTGATAACTTGTGTAGGATGATTGGTATAGGGAGCTTTCGAATAATTTACAAGCTCATAGTTGATTTGAGGATGCTCGATAGCACCAACAATACCAAACTTAACGCTCTCTTCACAGCCCTCGGCACCTGTGGCAAAACCACGACCGGTAGCTTGGCTGAAGTGTCCCTTGACACCATCGCGCAAGTCGTCGCTGAATACCGCTACGCCGGGTATCTTGTAGGCATTGGCCTTCATGGCACACTCCTCGTTGGGAATAACAGGTGCACCGGCAGCCCAACCCTCACCATACACAAAGATAGTGGGATCTATTTTGTCCAACTCGGCACGAACGGCCTTCATGGTCTCAATGTCAATCATACCCATCAAGTCAAAGCGGAAACCATCAAGGTGATACTCTTCTGCCCAATATTTCACCGAATTAACAATGTAGTCGCGAACCATTTCACGCTCACTTGCCACCTCGTTACCACACGCCGAGGCATCGGCATAACTACCATCCTCGTTGTGACGATAGTAATATCCGGGAGTAGTAAGGCTGAAGTTCGAGCCATCATTGATATATGTGTGGTTATACACAACATCAAGAATAACACGAATGCCATGTGCGTGGAGTGCTTGTACCATTTGTTTCATTTCGCGCACGCGGGTTGCAGGATCGAAAGCATTAGTCGAGTATGAGCCTTCGGGAACATTATAGTTTACAGGGTCATAACCCCAGTTATATTGTGCACTGTCGGGGCGACTCTCGTCAACCGAACCATAGTCGTACGAAGGAAGAATATGCACGTGAGTGATACCCAATTCCTTAAGGTGGTCAATACCGGTCATCTCTCCCTCGGGCGAACGAGTACCCTCTTGTGTAAGCGCAAGGAACTTACCGGCATACTGGTTGCCGGCCGATGCATGTATCGAGAAGTCGCGGTGATGCATCTCATATATTATAATATCGGTAAACTTATCGAGCGCAGGACGAACATCATTCTCCCAACCTTCGGGATTTGTAGCTGCAAAGTCGATGATGGCAGCACGGCGACCATTTACGCCGGTAGCACGAGTATATGCACCGGGAGTTTCGGCAAGCCACTCTCCATTGTGAAAGATACTAAATGTATAAAATTTGCCATAGAGAGCTTCATCGAAAGCAACGCGCCAGGGTTCGCTATCATTCTTGCGCTCCATGTAGCGTGTCTCTACAGCTTCACCACCTATACCTTCGTTATAAATTCGCACCATTACACTATCGGCTGTAGGTGACCAGAGTGTGAAGTTAGTTCCATTCTCACTTACAGTCATTTCCAAGTCATTACCTTTATAGGCGGGATAGTTATCATAATCGCCTTCGGTAACAGAAACAGTTTGGCAACTTGTCATAAGAGTA
>JAGBHF010000084.1 GCA_017935645.1 Bacteroidaceae bacterium
AGTGTACATGTTGGCCGATGGACCACCCAGGTCGCTTATGTAGCCTTTGAAGTCGGGCATGTGTGTTATGGCCTCTACTTCACGCATGATTGATTGTTGTGAGCGCGAAGAGATAAACTTGCCTTGGTGTGCCGATATGGTACAGAATGCACATCCTCCAAAGCAACCTCGGTGCAGACACACCGAGTGACGTATCATTTCGTAGGCAGGTATAGTCTTTCCTTTGTATCGTGGATGTGGCAGACGAGTATAAGGCAAGTCAAATGTGGCATCAACCTCCTCGGTAGTCATGGGAGGATAGGGCGGATTGATGTGCACTGCCTCATTGCCACAACGTTGCCACAAGTGTCGTGCACGGTAGGCGTTGGATTCTTCTTCGACAATCTTGAAGTTGGCGGCTTGTACACGCTTGTCGCGCACACACTCTTCGTGAGGAGCAAGTATGGCGTGTTCGTTGCTCTCGGCCGGTATCATCTCGGCCGGCTCAAGTACCACCGTCTGGGGTATGTCGTGCATGGCGTGTATGTTTTCGCCGGCATCAAGACGTCGCGCAATTTCGCGTATTGAGCGTTCTCCCATACCATACACCATCATGTCTGCTCGACACTCGGTAATGATGGAGGGGCGTAGCTTGTCTTGCCAATAGTCGTAGTGTGTGACGCGGCGCAACGAAGCCTCTATACCGCCCACAATGACAGGAACATCGGGAAATAAATCCTTGAGAATACGGCTATATACAATGGTAGGATAGTCGGGGCGCATGCCATATCGACCATCGGGCGTGTAGGCATCATCACTACGCAAGCGTTTGTTGGCAGTGTAATGATTGACCATCGAGTCCATTGCACCGGCCGACAAGGCAAAGAACAAGCGTGGACGACCCAACTTGCGAAAGTCGCGCAAGTCATCGCGCCAATTGGGTTGCGGTACAATAGCCACTCGGTAGCCTTCGGCTTCCAATACACGACCTATTACAGCAGCTCCAAACGAAGGGTGGTCGACGTAGGCATCGCCCGAGAAGAAAATGACATCTACCTCATCCCATCCGCGCAATTCCATCTCTTTACGCGAGGTGGGTAGCCAATCTTGTAACTTATATTCTTGCATAACGATATAATCTCATTCCGAAAATTCCAATATTAGCTGTAAAGATAGTGAAAGGTACGTGAAGAAAATTAATGCTACCGTGAGTTTTTTTCGTTTAAGTGTTATTTTGTTGTTTGTGCGGTGAGTGCGAAACGAAACACGACCATCCGATAGTTACATCTGATGGTCGTGTTTAGGACAGTTATACTCTGTTATATAGGAGCTAAGCAAGTAATGCGACAATTTTTTCCAACCACTCGCGGTCGCACTCGTCAAAGGTGTTGAGATGTTCACTATCAATATCCAGTACACCTATTATCTGTTGAGTGTTATCGAATATGGGAACAACAATTTCGCTCTTTGAGTCGCTACTGCAAGCTATGTGTCCGGGAAATTGCTCTACGTCGGGCACTACTTGTGTAGCACGCTCTTTCCATGCTGTACCACACACGCCCTTGCCGTAGGCTATGCGGGTGCAAGCCAATGGTCCTTGAAAGGGCGATAGTACCAACATATCGTCTACTACGCGGTAAAATCCCGTCCACCAAAAGTTGAACGTGGCATGTATCATGGCAGCCACATTGGCCATGCGGGCAATGATGTCGGGCTCACCCTCTGTCAGTGCAACAATCTGCTTGTACAGTGTGTCGTATTTCTCAGCTTTGTTGCCTTGTGCTATTTCAAGATGTTCAGCCATGACACTTATTCGCTCCAGTCGCTAAAGGCTTTCATGATAACTGTAGGATGGCCATCTTCGGTAAATGCTCCCAAACGATATTGTGAGGGTTTACATTCGGGCTCCCAGTAGAATACACCCTTGCAGCGGTTGTTGGTTTCGTGCATGCTCTCGCGTATCACGCGGGCAAGTTGTCGGCGACCCTCTTCCAATATTTCGGGTTGTTCTTCGTCTACATAGAATCCGGTCTCTACTATCATGATATCGGTATCGAACTTTTCGCTGACATAGCGAATGTTCTCGATACAATCGGTAATGGTTGTTTCGGCATCGGTGCGGTATCCTCCCTCCATAGCCCAATAGGGATAGAGCGACATGCCTATCATATCCCATTTTACACCATTCTCTTTGAGGATACCCAAGTTCCAATCGTATAACTCGCGGTCGAAACCATTATCGAGGTGTACAATAACGATAGCTTGCGGAAATACCTCTTTGCATGCCTCATAACCGGTGGCTATAAATCCGGCATATTGTTCGGGATTGTTTATGGCGTGACCCATCGATTCGGTAATCGTTGCTTGACCGTTTTCGTCAAGTTCGGGCCATCCCCATTCATTCGATTTTACACTCCACAGCAATCCGAAACGTGTTTCGTTGCCTACTTGTATCCATTGAGGCTCTATGCCGTTGTCTTTGAGGTATTGCAACACTTCGATAGTGTGGTTGGCGAGGTCTTGTTTCATAACCTCATAGCTGTGACCGCTCCACGAGGCAGGAATATTTTGCTTGTTGGGGTCTGCCCACCAGTCGCTGTAGTGAAAGTCTACCATAATGGCCATGCCTTGCTCCTTGGCGCGTTGGCATTTGACGAGCAAGTCCTCCTTGTTGCACCAGTTGCCGTGTGCCGAGGGGTCAACCCACACGCGTAGGCGCACAGCGTTGAGGCCCAACTCCTTCATCAATGCGGTACATTCGCGTTCTTCGCCATCAAAATTGTAGAATTTATGACCGTTGGCCTCCATCTCGGTAGCCCAACTGATATCGGCTCCCAACCAGAACTCAGGCTCTTGTTGTGTTGCCTTCTCTTGACATGCAACCATGCACAATAGGAGTGCTATGGTCGATAGTATTGTTGTTATCTTTCTCATAACGATAAGTTGTGAATGTTTTACAAAAACGGGGGTGCGCTATTACACACTCCCGTCAATATTATATAATGTATAATGGCTTATTTGGTTTCGCCACTCATTACAACCTCAACGAGGTTTTCGTTGTCGAGGAACAAGCTGCGGAGGAATGTGTTCAACTCGCTGGGAGATACACTTTCGAGAGCTTGTTTGTAACCAATCTCGGTATTGTTGTTAAATACGCGGTTAGAGAGAACGCTCATCCAGTAGCTGTTTTCGCGTTGGTTGTTGTCGTATTGTTTGAGCATATACTCTTTAACCTTGTAGAAGTCTTCTTCGCGAACACCGTTAACTACAACCTTCATCAACTCCTCTTTAGCACGGTTCTTGAGGTATTCTTGTTTCTCGACGTTAGTGTCGAAACCGAACAAGAACATCCACTCGTTGTTCATGTGGCTGATGTCAGAGCTTGTACCTACACCGTATGTACCACCTTCTTGCTCGCGGATAGTCTCAGTGTAAACGATATCCATGATTTGGCTGAAGATGTCCATCATGATGCCTTTGCGCAAAGTGTACTCGCTTGTACCTGAGTAGATAACGTATACACTTGCTGCGGGGTTCTCCATGGGGATAGTAAAGTGGTTGAGGTTTTCACCCTTAGCGAAGTGCTCAACGGGAGTAACACTCTCACGGCAGAGACAAGCGGGAAGAGTTGCGATATATTTCTCAACGAGAGGACGCAATACTTCGGGATCGAATGAACCTACAAAGTTAAATGTGAAGTCGGCTGCATTGGCTGTACGCTCTTTAGCGATGGCGAGCATGCGGTCGTAGTCAGCTTTCTCGAAGTCCTCGGCTTTCACCATGCTCATCATAGGATCGTGAGCATACATGGTGTTACGCAATGAGTCGCTGTAGATAAATTTGGGGTTAGAAGCATTGTTGGCATACATGCTCATGTATTGCTCTTTGTTTACATTGTATACCTCTTCGTCTTTGCGGATGTCGGTAAATGTGAGGTAAACAAGTTGCAACATTGTCTCAAGGTCTTTAACGGCACAACTACCATATACATTCTCGCTGTATGTACCCAAGCCCAATCCTGCGTCGGCTTTTTTACCGGCAAGAGCTTTGCGCAAGTTGGTTGAAGAGAAGTTGCCAAGACCGCCTACGTTGTAGAGATAGGGGAATACTTTCAATGTAGAAGCATCCTCGGCATTGTATTTGCTCTTACCACCGTAGCTTGCAGCGGTCATGATAATTTCGTCATCCTTGAAGTCGGTTTGTTTCAATACAACCTTTACACCGTTAGAGAGAATCCACTCGGTAGTGCCGGGGAATGTACCATCCAACTCAGCGATAACGCGACCGGGAGTGAGTTCTTTAGAGATGAGGGGCTCGTTAGATACTTCGTCAACATAAGCTTCGATTTCCTCAGCTTGTACAGCCTTGATAGCAACTACTGCCTCTTGTGCGGTAGGATATGTTACACCCTCTTTTTCGGGACCTGTAACACAGATAACGATGTTCTCGTCGGTGATAGCTTCGGCCATGTATTGGTTGATAGCGTCAACGGGAATTTGAGGTGCCAAACCTTGCAAAAGTTGGAACTCCAACTCGATACCGGGGATGTAACCACCGTCGATGTAGTGACGGATGTACTCGTTGGCATATTGCATGCTGCGACGGTTGTTGCGCTCGTTGTAGAGGCTCTCGTAGTAAGAGATGAAGTCGGCTTTAGCACGGTCGTACTCCGATGCGGTGAAACCATAACGAGCTGCACGCTCAGCCTCACGTACAACACCTTGGAGACCTTCGATTACTTTACCCTCTTTAACGTTGGCCGACAAAGTGAAGGCGTCTTTAGTAGAAGCAAGACCAAAGAACTTGCTGTCGTAGCAGCTTGCGCTGTTGAAGGGTGCGTTGGGGGTGTTGCTTATTTCGCTGAAACGGTTGCGGAGCATGATCGAAGCCATGTTTGCGATGTACTCTTGAACAACACCTATCATAGTACCACGATATTCGCGGGGAAGGGGATCGTGCTTGAAGTAGATGTCAACATCGGTCGATGTAGCCTCAACGTCGCTACCTACAACATAGATAGGCTCAACATTGTTGGGTACTTCGTGGTAGATGCGCTCAGCAGCATTGGCGGGCATTTCGATGTGGCTGAAGAGCTCTTTTACGCGAGCTTCCATAGCATTAACATCGAAGTCACCTACTACGATGATAGCTTGGTTGTCGGGACGATACCACTTGTTGTAGTAGTCGCGCAAGTCTTGGTAGGGGAAGTTCATTACCACCTCCATTGTACCGATGGGCAAGCGGTTGGCATATTGGCTGCCCTCGAACATAACGGGGATAATCTTCTCCATGATACGCCATTGTGCATCGTTGCGTGTACGCCACTCTTCGTGGATTACACCACGTTCGTTGTCAATCTCAGCATCTTGCAAGAGGATGTCGCAAGCCCAGTCGTGAAGCACGAGCAAGCAAGAGTCCATCAAGCCGGCGTTGGTTGTAGGAACGTTTGATACACGGTATACTGTCTCGTCAAGACCTGTGTAGGCGTTGATATCTACACCAAATTTGATACCGTTTTGCTCCAAGTAGTTGAGCATTGTTTTACCGGGGAAGTTGCCTGTTCCGTTGAAAGCCATGTGCTCAAGGAAGTGAGCAAGACCACGTTGGTTCTCTTCTTCAAGTACCGAACCTACCTTTTGAGCAATGTGGAACTCGGCACGGTTTTTGGGAGTTTCGTTGTGACGAATGTAGTATGTGAGTCCATTGTCAAGAACTCCATAACGTACTTCTGCATCGATGGGCAGGGGTTGTGCCATCGGATTTTCTTGTGCAACTGCGGGCATTACAAATGCAACAATAGCAGCTACAAGAAGTGTCTTAAAAGCTTTTACGTTCATTGTCTTTTGTTTTTATAAGGTTAATAATTATTTTATTCTTAAGTTGTTATGTTGCTTTACAATGTATCGCACTCGGCCAGCCATATTGCCGATGAGGCATCGCTGGGCATACGCCAGCTACCGCGGGGCGACAGGCTCACTGAGCATACCTTAGGACCGTCGGGTAGGCAACTACGCTTGAATTGGCTGCTGAAGAAACGACGGTAGAAGTTGCGCAACCAATACTTGATAACACCCTCGCTGTATGTGCCCTTGAACGCATGGCGAGCAAGGAAATAAACCTTTGCCGGGCTGAAGCCGTGTTGCAAGGTGTAGTAGATAAAGAAGTCGTGCAGCTCGTAGGGGCCTACAAGATCCTCGGTCTTTTGCTTGATGTTGCCACTCTCGTCGGCCGGTGTCAATTCGGGGCTGATGGGGGTATCTACTACATCAAGAAGTGACTTGCTTATCTTCTCATTGCTATGGTTGCGTGCTATCCACTCAACCAATGCGCGCACAAGGGTCTTGGGCACACCTGCCGATACGCCATACATCGACATGTGGTCGCCGTTGTAAGTAGCCCATCCGAGTGCAAGCTCCGACAAGTCGCCAGTTCCTATCACGATGCCTTGTGTTTGGTTGGCAACGTCCATGAGTATCTGAGTGCGCTCGCGAGCTTGTGAATTCTCGTATGTTACATCGTGCACATTGATATCATGTGCAATATCGATAAAGTGTTGTTTAACTGCAGGAACAATTGAAATTTCACGCATGGTAATGCCCATCTCTTTCATCAATACCAAGGCGTTTTCGTATGTGCGACCGCTTGTGCCAAATCCGGGCATGGTAATACCTACTATATCGGTCATGGGACGACCTAAGCGACGCAGAGCCTCGGCACATACCAACAGCGCAAGTGTTGAATCAAGACCTCCCGATACACCCAGTACAAGTGTCTTTGTGCCGGTGTGCAATATGCGCTTGAGCAATGCCGATACTTGTATGTTGAATGCCTCTTGACATACTTCGGCGCATGCCTCGGCACAACGAGGTACAAAGGGTGATTGTTCTATTTTGCGGGTAAGTGTGATTGAATCTTTGCGAATACCGCTTATCACAGTCTCGCGGTAAGGTTGTATCTTGCGCAATGTAGCTGCACCACCCATGAAGCTGGTGGTAGCTTGACGCTCGTTGTTGAGGCGATTAACGTCAATCTCACTGATTGCCAATTGAGGATTGATGCAGAAACGGTCGGCTGTGGCAAGGAGTGTTCCGCTCTCATATACCAATGCGTTACCGGCAAATACGAGGTCGGCAGTAGACTCGCCAAAGCCCGATGAAGCATAAATGTAACCACTCATACAACGGGCACTTTGTTGTGAGATAAGCGAGCGCAAATATTTGTTCTTGCCTATTTGCTCGTTACTTGCCGAGAGGTTTACCAAGATGTTGGCACCGTTCTGAGCATGGTGACAGCTGGGAGGTACGGGTGTCCACACGTCCTCGCATATCTCAATGGCAAATTTAGCATCGCCCAACGAGAAGAGCTGGCGGGCATCGAGTGGGGCAGTTTGACCACATAAGGTGATGCAGTTGCTATAGGCATCGTCGGCTGTTGCAAACCAACGCTCTTCGTTAAATTCTTTATATCCGGGTAGATAGCTTTTGGGTACTACACCATGTATTGTACCGTGTGATACTACAATGGCGCAGTTGAAAAGTTGGTTGTCACAGCGTACAGGCGCACCTATTACGCTTACCATATCTAATTCACGAGTCTCTTCGATAAAATATCCAAGTGCCTTTTCTGCCTCATCAAGAAGCAGACGTTGGCTGAACAAATCGCCACAGGTGTAGGCTGTGATGCATAACTCGGGAAAAACGAGCCATTCAACATCTTGTGCAGCAGCTTGGCGAGCCAATTCTATCATTCCTTCGGCGTTGCGTCGACAATCGGCAACTATTACGGGAGGAATGGCTGCGGCTACTTTGATAAATCCGTACTTCATAGCATAAAGTGTGTTAATACATTACCGTGCAAAGATAAAAAAAATGTACAAAAAATTTTATTTAAAACAGAAATATTATATTTGCATCGGTTAATTAAAGTGAATTTATATACACATATATCTATTAGTTTATACAAAATGAAACGCCAATATCTGATTTCGTTTGTTTTATCTTTTATGCTCTTCTGGGTGGTATGCTATTTTTTCAACACTACAGCCCTGTTGGGTAAAGTGGTTTTTGCCAAGGCATTTATAAGTCCGTGGCTTACATATACTACTGTGGTGAAGTATCTGAATATAGGAATGGGCGTAGCTCCTTGGATGGCATACGTCTTATCGGCATGTTTGCTCCTGTTTATATGGGCGTCGCTCTACTTCTTTGTCTATTCGCTCATGCAAGCCTTTGTTGCTAAGTACAACAGACGATAAGTTGCTACCGAGGTTGTACCTCGATACAGGTAATTCTAAAAGAACAACGCGACTATCCGATTGGATAGTCGCGTTGTGTATTGTATGAAAAGTTGCTGTGAATTAGTGTTTGGGTTTGATGTCAAACTTCACGGGGTGCAACATGTTTTCGGGGCTGAGGATTGTATCGAGTTCCTCTTTAGTGATGATATCGTGTTCGAGCACGAGGTCATATACGCTACGGCCTGTTTCGAGAGCCTCTTTGGCAATCTTAGTAGAGTTCTTGTAGCCGATAACGGGGTTGAGGGCAGTAACGATACCGATGCTGTTGTGTACCATTGTGCGGCAACGCTCTTCGTTGGGTGTGATGCCTTCGATGCAACGAGATACGAGAGTGTCGAAACCGTTGCGCATCAAGTCGATTGACTCGAAACAGCATTGTGCCATTACAGGCTCCATAGCGTTCAACTCCATTTGAGCTGCGTCGCCGGCCATTGTTACGCACAATTCGTTACCCATAACTTTGTAGCAAATTTGGCTCATTACCTCGGGGATAACGGGATTTACCTTACCGGGCATGATAGATGAACCGGGTTGCATGGGAGGCAAGTTGAACTCGGCAAGACCGCAACGAGGACCGCAAGCCAAGAGACGAAGGTCGTTACAGATTTTGTTTACTTTCACAGCAAGGCGTTTCAATGCAGCGGCATAGCCTACCATGCAAGATGTGTCAGATGTAGCACCTACGAGGTCGCCTGAGAGCTTGAACTCGAGACCTGTAATGTCGCACATGGCTTTAACGCACTTCTCGGCATAACCGGGCTCGGCGCAAATACCTGTACCGATAGCTGTAGCACCCATGTTGACAGTGAGGAAGTCCTCGGCTGCGTGGTTGAGGTGTGCAATCTCGTCGGTAAGGATGCTGGCAAAACCATGGAATGTTTGACCCAAAGTCATGGGCACTGCATCTTGCAATTGAGTACGACCCATCTTGATTACGTGAGCCATCTCGTCACCCTTCTTGTTGAGGGCATCGATAAGACGTTGCAAGTGGGGCATGAACTCTTGGTGTGAGTAGTAGAGACCTACGTGTATAGCTGTGGGATATGCATCGTTGGTAGATTGAGCACAGTTTACATGGTCGTTGGGCGAGCAGTATTGGAACTCACCACGTTTGTGACCCATGAGGTCGAGAGCGCGGTTGGCAATTACCTCGTTGGCATTCATGTTGGTTGTTGTACCGGCACCACCTTGAATCATATCGATGGGGAATTGGTCATGGTGTTGACCATCGAGTATCTCTTTACAAGCAGCAATGATAGCTTTTGCTTGCTCATCGGTGAGCAAACCAAGCTCATGATTGGCCATAGCTGCTGCCATCTTGGTTATGGCAAGACCGTTGATGAATTTGGGATACTCGTTCAAGTGGAACTTACTGATAGGGAAGTTTTCAATACCACGAAGAGTTTGTACACCGTACAAAGCATCTGCGGGAATTTCACGTGCACCGAGCAAGTCGCTCTCAATGCGAAATTCAGTCTCTTTCATGTCTGATTTATTTAAGGTTAATTATTTGTTCTTGAGCTATAGTGCCCCTCTATGGCACTTTGCTGTGCAAAGTTACACTCATTGCGCGAATAAAACAAATTTTATCGCTATATAATTTTGCATATATTGGTTGAAAATATTCACATTGTCAAATTACGTAATATACAATGTGCGAGACTATCCCTTTGTGGGTAGCCTCGCTATAGCAGGGTTGGTTGTGTTGTAACTGTTTAGGTGGTGGGAGGTGTCTGTTTTTCCTCTATAACATTACCTTGTAGGTCGATGTACATGCGGTCTTCGCCAATGACAACCTCGGCACGTCCGTTGATAAAGTATCCGGCACTGTCGTATTTGCAGGGGAGTACGGTGCGACCTTTGTCGTCGATATAGCCATACTTGCCATCTTGCTTGATGATAGTTACACCGTCGCGGAAGGGGAGGTCGATGTATGAACTTTGACAAGCGTATATCTCTTTGCCTTTGCGGTTGATGAGTCCTTGCTTGCCATCTATCTCTACAATGGCATATCCGCTTATGAAATCGGTTATTGTGTCATACTTGAAGGGGACAGCCTCGCTACCATCGGGGTTTATAAAGCCACTTTTATTACCCAATTTAACACGCGCCATGCCATCGCAGAAGGGGTCGGCAATGTCATACTTGAAGGGGATGGCTGTTGTGCCGTCGGGGCGTATGTAACCCCATTTTTTCTTTTTCTTGACCGGGGCCAATCCCTCCGAAAATGAAAGGGTGCGACTGTATATAGGCTTTACTACCATCTTGCCGGCCTTATTGATAAAGCCCCAAGTGGCATCGACCATTACAGCCGCCATTCCGCCTATAAAGCGGAGCGAATTCTTAAACTTGCAGGGTATGACAAGGCTGCCGGTGGTGTCTATATAGCCGTATAGTCCGTCTTTCTTTACGCGGGCAAGACCTTCGCTGAAGTCTTTGGCGTTTTCATATATACATGGTACTTCTACCTCTTCCGATTCTTTGTTCTTGTATCCACAGGCGCCCTTTTCTTTGAAAGGCTTCAAGTCGGTATCGTGTTTTTCTTCGTTCAAAGGTTTCATAATACTGTACTTTATCTGGTTTCAACAGTGATGAGCAAATATAGCATTTTATTATCGACCTGCCAAATATTCGGTGATAATATTGCGATTTTTCTAATATTTCATGGCTCTATCCATAGCTCGGCGATCATCTCGCTCTTTGATACTTTCGCGCTTGTCGTATTGTTTCTTGCCTCGTGCTATGGCAATGGCAAGCTTGGCCAGGCCCTTCTCGTTAAGAAAAAGTCGGGTGGGGATAATGGAGAATCCGGGAGTCTGCGAGGTGTTGGTAAGACGTGCTATCTCCTTGGCTGTGAGTAGCAACTTGCGGTCGCGACGTGTCTGATGATTGTTGTACGAGCCAAATGAGTACTCGGCAATGTACATGTTTTTTACCCACACCTCTCCATTGTATACATAACAGAATGTGTCGGCCAGTCCGGCTTTACCCTCGCGTATCGATTTTATTTCGGTACCGGTGAGTACAATGCCGGCATGCAATGTGTCGATTATTTCGTAATCGAACGATGCACGTTTGTTCTTGATATTTATATTATTGTTGTTCTTGGCTTTCATGTCAATGAGTAATTGTTTCAAATATACTATCCCATGCAAATGGTAGTCCTAAAAGTAATATCGAGGTGATGACTGTGTAACTGAAGAGGCTCTCTTGGGGAATCTTCAGGTAGTCTCGACCTTGAAATACTACCCATATAATATATACGGGCATAAACTGTACAAATGCAAAGTCGCTGGGCAGCAGGTTGTTGATAAGTACCGATAGCAACGTAATGGTGTAGGTGTATGTCACAAATACATGCGCACGGGTTTTGCTATAATCAGTAGCATAATGCTTCCTGCCGGGCTTTATCATGAGTACAAAGGCGGTAACTATACATGCCGAGAACTTGAGCAGCGTGATAAGTGCTTCACGTGTAGCCTCGGCAAGGGTCGTGTATCCATACCAATAGTGAACGTATGTCGACAAGGCAGTGACAATGAGCAGAGGGTATACAAGCAATAGTGGCAAATATCGCTCTCGCACGCTGTCGTCCGATAGCTCCTGCCACGCCTTGTAGGGGTTAAATATAAGTTGTATCAATGCACTTATCATGTCGAATATATTTTGAGCAAAGATAATACAAACGAGCGAAATATTATCAAGCTCGCTTGAATATATTTTGTAGCGAGTGCAACCAATCTTCGCTGTTTACAGCAAAGATAATACAAACGAGCGAAATAACGTCAGGCTCGCCTGAATAATTAGTAATAAATTATCCCAATTATATACTTGAATACACCAAGCGGTAATAAAGGTATCTAATCTGTGTATAAATAAAACAAAGAGGTTGGCATCATATTACCAACATCGCATAACTTAATTCGGTTTGATGATACATATTTC
>JAGBHF010000008.1 GCA_017935645.1 Bacteroidaceae bacterium
AATTAATAGCGTATAAGCATACAATATTTCACAACTATTTCTTATATTTGCAAAAATTATATTATACCGAAAACACAATCTTTTAAATCTTATAAACATGGACTTGATTAATCAAATCGTTGAACGTGCCAAAGCAAACAAGCAACGCATCGTTCTCCCCGAAGGTACAGAAGAGCGTACCTTGAAAGCTGCCGACCGTCTTTTGGCCGACCAAGTAGTTGATGTAATTCTTATCGGTAATCCCGCCGAAATCAAGGCTCTTGCCGAGAAACACGGTCTTACAAACATCGATAAAGCTACCATTATCGACCCCATCAACAACCCCCGCAAAGAGGTATATGCCAACTTGCTCTTTGAATTGCGTAAGAGCAAAGGTATGACTATCGAGAAAGCAACTGCTCTTGCCGAGGATCCCTTGTACTTGGGTACTCTTATCATCAAGAACGGTGATGCCGATGGTGAGGTTGCAGGTGCTCAAAACACAACCGGTGATGTATTGCGTCCCGCATTGCAAATTATCAAGACTACTCCCGGTATCAGCGTAGTATCTGGTGCATTCCTTATGTTCACTCCCAAGGCCGAATATGGCGAAAACGGCTTGCTCGTATTTGCCGACTGTGCAGTTATGCCCAACCCCAACGCTCAAGAGTTGGCTCAAATCGCTGTATCGACTGCTCGCACAGCTCGCGCTATTGCAGCTATCGAACCTCGCGTTGCTATGCTCAGCTTCTCTACTAAGGGTAGCGCTAAGAATGAGTTGGTTGACAAAGTTGTTGAGGCTACACGTTTGGCTCAAGAAATGGCTCCCGAATTTGCTATCGATGGTGAGTTGCAAGCCGATGCAGCTATCGTTCCCTCGGTAGGTTCTTCAAAAGCTCCCGGTAGCGCTATCGCAGGTCGCGCCAACACACTCGTATTCCCCACTCTCGAGGTAGGTAACATCGCATACAAGCTCGTACAACGCTTGGCCGGTGCTGAGGCTGTAGGTCCCGTATTGCAAGGTATCGCAGCTCCCGTTAACGACCTCTCTCGTGGTTGTAGCGTAGACGATATCTACAAACTCGTTGCTATCACAGCTACTCAAGCTATTGGTCTCAAAGCCGGTAAATAATTAGGTAACATATTCAGTAACAAAGAAAATATATCGTAATGAAAATTTTGGTATTGAACTGCGGTAGTTCATCAGTAAAATACAAACTCTTCAATCTCGACAGCCAAGAAGTAATGGCTCAAGGTGGTGTTGAGAAATTGGGTCTTAAAGACTCATTCATCAAATTTACTCTCCCCAATGGTGAGAAGAAAATTCTTGAGGTAGATATGCCCGAGCACCGTTCGGCTATCAGTACTATCCTCAACGTACTCACAAACGAGGAGTATGGTTGCATCAAGACATTGGATGAAATCTCGGCTGTAGGTCACCGCGTAGTTCACGGTGCTGAGAAATTCAACAGCAGCGTACTCATCACCGATGAAATGATTGCACAAGTAAAGGATTGCTACGACCTCGCACCCTTGCACAACCCCGCCAACATTATCGGTATCGAAGCTATCAGCGAATTGTTGCCTAACGCACCCCAAGTAGGTGTATTTGACACTGCTTTCCACCAAACAATGCCCGCCAAGGCTTTCATGTATGCTCTCCCCTATGAGATGTATGAAAAATATGGTGTACGTCGCTACGGTTTCCACGGAACAAGCCACCGCTACGTTTCACGTCGCGCATGTGACTTCCTCGGTCTCCCCTACGAGGATCAAAAAATCATCACTTGCCACATCGGTAATGGTGGTTCAATCACAGCCGTTATGAATGGTAAGTCGGTAGACACTTCTATGGGTCTTACTCCCGTTGAAGGCTTGATGATGGGTACTCGCTCGGGTGACGTTGATGCCGGTGCTCTCGCTTATATCATGAACAAAGAGGGTCTTGATGTAAACGGTCTTTCGAACTTAATCAACAAGAAGAGCGGTGTATTGGGTATCACAGGCATATCATCTGATATGCGTGATGTTGAGGATGCTATCAAGGCAGGCAACGAGCGTGCTAAATTGGCTCTCGAAATGTACGAGTACCGCATTATCAAATACGTAGGCTCTTACATCGCTGCTATGAACGGTGTTGACGTTATCGTATTCACAGGTGGTGTAGGTGAAAACCAAACTACTACTCGTGAGGCCGTAACTAACAACTTGGCATTCATGGGCGTTAAGATTGACAAAGAACTCAACGCTAAGACTCGCGGTAAAGAGTGCTTGTTGAGCACACCCGATTCAACAGTGAAAGTTGTTGTTATCCCCACCGACGAGGAGTTGATGATTGCAACAGACACTCGCGAGATTGTAGAGAAATTGTAATAACTACATACCTCTCACTCACAGCCTGCCCCCTGCACAAGGTGGCAGGCTTTTTTTTAATTCTTAATGCAAATGCTTAATTTTATTAAAACATTTCTTTTCACAATATATTTTTCCTTTCCAACCAATATTTTTATGTAGCTTTGCAAGATATAATAATAATGTAGCTCAGCCACAACAATCTGGCACGATTATTGTATATTACTTTATAACACAGTTTTAAAAATATATACATGAAAGAAAAAGAATTGTTACAAACAATTATCGAGAGTATTCAAGAGAAAAAAGGTCACAAGATTACAACCGTAGATCTCACCGAGATCGAATCGGCATCGGCCAATTACTTTGTAATATGCCAGGGTAACACCCCTACACAGGTAGAAGCTATTGCCGACAGCGTGCGACAATACACTCGTGAGCACACCGGCATAAAGCCTATTGCCTACGAAGGTTATCGCAATGCTCAATGGATTATTATCGACTACGGCAACATTTTTGTACACATATTCCTACCCGAGGCACGCGACTTTTATCGCCTTGAGCAACTATGGAATGATGCCAAATTGACAGAGATTGCCGACATTGATTGATATCATACACCTACAATTGTCATTTAATCGCATATCATACATATAATATATGGCTAATAAAAAATTTTTCCGATTTAACCTTGCATGGTTATATGGAGGTATATTGATAGTGCTTGTTATCTTCTACCTCACCAACAACCAATCATACAGCAAAGAGGTAAATTCCACCCGATTTGAGGAAATAGCCTTGGGTGGAGGAATGAAGGAGATTGTTATTTACAAAGACCACGCCGAGGCACAACTCACCGACTCGGCCAAACGTGTAATTTTTGGTAACGAAACTACCGAGAACACACCGGGGATTATCAAAACAAACATTCCCTCAAGCGATAGTTTTGCCGAGACTGTACGCCATTGGAAAGAAGACTACAACATAAACATACCTGTCACCTACGACAAGAGTAGCGATTATGGCGCCATCTTCTGGTCGGTAGGTCCTTTCATCCTACTCATAGTCTTTTGGTTCTTCATCATGCGCAACATGTCCAACCCCGGTGGTGGCGGCGGTGGTGGCGGCGTATTCAACGTAGGCAAGTCGACTGCTCGACTATACGAGAAAGGAAATACCCGCATTACATTCAACGATGTAGCCGGACTATCAGAAGCTAAACAAGAAGTAGAAGAGATAGTACAATTCTTGCGTAACCCATCGAAATACACCGAGTTAGGTGGAAAAATACCCAAAGGTGCGCTACTTGTAGGCCCTCCGGGTACAGGTAAAACATTGCTTGCGAAGGCGGTTGCCGGTGAAGCCGATGTACCCTTCTTCTCACTATCCGGTTCGGATTTTGTCGAGATGTTTGTAGGTGTTGGAGCTTCACGTGTACGCGACCTATTCCGCCAAGCCAAGGAGAAAGCCCCCTGTATCGTATTCATCGATGAGATTGACGCCGTGGGTCGCGCTCGTGGCAAAAATCCCAACATGGGAGGAAACGACGAACGCGAGAACACCCTCAACCAACTGCTTACCGAGATGGATGGTTTCGGTTCGAACAGTGGTGTAATAATTCTTGCTGCAACCAACCGCGCCGACATCCTCGACAAAGCGTTACTTCGTGCAGGACGTTTCGACCGTCAGATATATGTAGAACTCCCCGACCTCAACGACCGCAAAGAGATATTTGACGTACACTTGCGCAAAGTAAAAATCGACGCCAGCGTCGACCGCGACTTGTTGGCTCGACAAACACCGGGTTTCTCAGGTGCCGATATTGCCAATGTATGTAACGAAGCCGCCCTTATAGCAGCACGCAAGAATAAAAACAGTGTCGAGAAGCAAGACTTCATGGATGCTGTAGACCACATTGTAGGCGGATTGGAGAAACGCTCTAAAATCACAACCGACGAAGAGAAACGCTCAATCGCCATACACGAAGCTGGTCACGCATCGCTAAGTTGGCACTTACAATATGCCAATCCCCTTGTTAAAGTCACTATCGTACCGCGAGGCAAGGCATTGGGTGCGGCTTGGTATCTGCCCGAAGAGCGCCAAATCACCCCACGAGAAGCTATGCTTGACGAGATGTGTGCCACATTGGGAGGCCGAGCAGCCGAAGATTTATTCATTGGTCGCATATCGACAGGAGCTGCAAATGACTTGGAGCGTGTAACCAAACAAGCCTATGCCATGGTTGTGTATTTCGGTATGAGCGAGCGCCTACCCAACCTATCGTATTACGACTCTACAGGTCAAGAGTATGGCTTCAGCAAGCCTTACAGCGAGACGACAGCTAAGATTATAGACGAAGAGGTAAGTCGCATTGTCAACGAGCAATACGAACGAGCCAAGCGCATACTTCAAGAACATGCCGAAGGTCATGCACAACTCACCGAAGTACTGCTCGACAACGAGGTAATATACACCGAAGATGTAGAAAAGATATTCGGCAAGCGCCAATGGAAATCGCGTACCGAAGAGATACTTCGTGACAACGAAGCCATGAAAAAAAATAGCGAAAACACCGACACAGGCTATACATCCACTTCAACCATCGAAGCAATCGAGCCCGAAGTAGTTGCAGAAGATGAAAACGAAGAAGAAAAAGAAAAACCCAAAACTTCTCAATAGTCAGTCATAACACAGCTATTTACATATTCCACAAAGAATATACGCTACAACATATTGAGTCCTAAAAGTTTAGCAAACAACTTTTAGGGCTCAATTTTTTTATAATGACGAGGAACATCGAGTGGCAGAAACATCATGGTTAATGACAAAACCAAGGAGCATGAAAGTAGATATTTTGAGCAAAAATATTGTGATAGAATTAATTTACAGGGAGCAGGAAAAAAGTGAATGTAAAACTATGTAAAATGGAAATATTTTAGTATCTTTGCGTGGTTTCTACGGTAGAACCGCCCTTATCAAAGCTAATAATTAACTACTATATATTCTATCGTAATGCGTACTATTAAAAGTGCATCTCTAATACTCGACGACGGCACAATATTCCGAGGTAAATCTTTCGGATATGATAAGTCTGTTTCGGGTGAAGTCGTTTTCAATACGGCAATGACAGGTTATCCTGAGAGTCTTACTGACCCTTCATACGAAGGACAATTGTTGGCGTTCACCTATCCTATCATAGGTAACTATGGTGTTCCTGCTAATGAATTTGTTGATAAATTATCGTTATTTTATGAGTCGGAGAGTATTCACGTTAGAGCTGTGATTATCTCCGATTATTCATTTGAATACAGCCACTGGAATGCTGATAAGACCTTGGCTCAATGGTTGCAAGAGGAGAAAATTACCGGCATCT
The DNA here is from genome assembly GCA_017935645.1 of Bacteroidaceae bacterium. Lineage (GTDB taxonomy): Bacteria > Bacteroidota > Bacteroidia > Bacteroidales > Barnesiellaceae_A > Barnesiella_A. The sequence continues at coordinate 5,705 of JAGBHF010000008.1, forward strand.
ATGATATCGATACCCGTGCACTTACCAAGCACTTGCGCGAGCGTGGCTCAATGACAGGTAAGATTGTCATTGAAGGTTGTGAGGATGTTGAAATTGATGACCCCAACAACATTAATCTTGTAGCCGAAGCTTCATGCAAAGAGGTTATCGAGTATGGCGCCGGCAACAAGCGTGTGGTGATGGTAGACTGTGGTGTGAAGCACAACATCATTCGTTGTCTCTTGAAACGCAATGTGTCGGTTATCAGAGTTCCTTGGGACTACGATTATAGCCACATTGACTACGATGGTTTGTTCATTACCAATGGTCCCGGTAATCCCGACTTCTGTAATGCTACCGTAGAAAATATTCGCAAAACGATTACTGATAACAGCAAACCTATCTTTGGTATCTGCATGGGTAATCACCTCCTTGCAAAGGCCAGCGGTGCTACTACATATAAGTTGAAATATGGTCACCGCGGACACAACCAACCGGTACGTGAGGTGGGTACACAACGTTGCTATATAACAACACAAAACCACGGATTTGCTGTCGACGAAAGCACACTCGGTAGCGACTGGGCTCCCTTGTTTGTCAATATGAATGACAATACCAACGAGGGTATCCGTCACAAATCACGTCCCTACTTCTCGGCTCAGTTCCACCCCGAGGCATCAAGTGGTCCCACTGATGCAGAGGTTCTTTTCGATGATTTTGTAAAATTACTGTAACCCCGATAAAACATCATACTTATGGCACAAGACATTAAAAAATTCAATAAAGTTCTGTTGCTCGGCTCGGGCGCATTGAAGATTGGTGAAGCCGGTGAGTTTGACTATTCGGGTTCACAAGCCCTCAAGGCAATGAAGGAAGAAGGCATTCAAACAGTGCTTATCAACCCCAACATTGCTACTGTGCAAACATCAGAAGGCGTTGCCGACAAAATATATTTTCTTCCTGTAACTCCCTATTTCGTTGAGCGTGTAATTGAAAAAGAGCGCCCCGATGGCATCTTGTTGGCTTTCGGTGGTCAAACTGCATTGAACTGCGGTGTAAAACTCTACGAAACCGGTGTATTGGAGAAATACAACATTCAGGTATTGGGTACTCCGGTACAAGCCATTATGGATACCGAAGACCGTGAGTTGTTCGTTAAGAAACTCGACGAGATTGATGTAAAAACCATCAAGAGCGTTGCCGTAAACTCAGTTGAGGATGCTCACCAAGCTGCTCAAGAACTTGGCTATCCCGTTATCATCCGTGCAGCTTATGCATTAGGAGGCTTGGGTAGTGGATTCTGCGACAATGAGGAGCAACTTCGCGTGTTGGGCGAAAAAGCACTTTCGTTCTCACCTCAAATCTTGGTAGAAAAATCGCTCAAAGGTTGGAAAGAGATAGAATATGAGGTAGTACGCGACCGCTACGACAACTGTATTACAGTATGTAATATGGAGAACTTCGACCCGCTGGGTATTCACACCGGCGAGAGTATCGTGGTTGCTCCTACACAAACTCTTACCAACAGCGAGTGCCAAAAGTTGCGCGAATTGGCTATACGTATTGTTCGCCACGTAGGTATTGTAGGTGAGTGTAACGTACAATTTGCCTTCGATACTGATAGTGAAGATTATCGTGTTATCGAGGTGAATGCACGTTTGAGCCGTTCTTCGGCATTGGCATCTAAAGCTACCGGTTATCCCCTCGCCTTCGTAGCTGCCAAGATAGGTTTGGGCTATGGCCTTGCCGAACTTAAGAACTCGGTAACTAAGACTACTCCCGCATTCTTCGAGCCGGCCATTGACTATATAGTATGTAAGATACCTCGTTGGGACTTGGGTAAATTCCAAGGCGTAGACCGCGAGTTGGGTTCGAGCATGAAATCGGTTGGTGAGGTCATGTCTATCGGTCGCACTTTCGAGGAGGCAATCCAAAAAGGTTTGCGCATGATAGGTCAAGGCATGCACGGTTTTGTTGAAAACAAAGAACTTGTTATACCTGATATCGACAAAGCACTGCACGCTCCTACCGACAAGCGTATATTCGTTATTTCAAAGGCATTCCGTCAAGGTTATACAATCGACCAAATACACGAATTGACTAAGATTGACCGTTGGTTCTTGCAACGTCTATACAATATTATTGAGACAGCAAATGAGCTCGAAACATACGACCAAATAGACACAGTTCCTGAGGAGTTGTTGCGTCTTGCCAAGAAACAAGGTTTCTCTGACTTCCAAATAGCTCGTGCTTGTCTTAAAGAGAAAATGATAAATATCGATGCTGCGATAATGGAAGTGCGCAACCATCGTAAAGCATTGGGTATTATCCCTGTTGTTAAACAAATAGACACACTTGCAGCCGAATATCCCGCTCAAACCAACTATCTATATCTTACATACAATGGTATAGAAAATGATGTTGACTATAAGGGCGACAAGCGTTCGGTAATCGTACTTGGCTCGGGTGCTTATCGCATCGGTAGCTCGGTAGAGTTTGACTGGTGTAGTGTTAACGCCTTGACAACAGTTCGCAAAGAGGGATGGCGCTCGGTTATGATTAATTATAACCCTGAGACCGTATCGACCGACTACGATATGTGCGACCGTCTATACTTCGATGAATTGACATTTGAGCGCGTAATGGATATTATTGAGTTGGAAAATCCCCACGGCGTTATCTTGTCGGTAGGTGGACAAATCCCCAACAATTTGGCTACACGCCTCGATGCACAAAAGGTAAATATCCTCGGTACAAGTGCCTATGACATAGACCACGCTGAGGACCGCCATAAATTCTCTTCAATGCTTGACGAACTTGGCATTGACCAACCTCGTTGGCGCGAGCTTACCTCTCTCGACGACATTTACGACTTTGTTGCAGAGGTTGGCTACCCGGTTTTGGTACGCCCCTCTTACGTGCTCTCGGGTGCTGCTATGAACGTATGCTCAAACAACACCGAGTTGGAGATGTTCCTTAAGCTGGCAGCGAATGTATCGAAACAACACCCCGTTGTTGTAAGTGAGTTTATACAAAACGCTAAAGAGATAGAGATGGATGCCGTGGCACGAGATGGCGAAGTTTTGCTTTACGCTATTTCGGAACACATTGAGTTTGCCGGTGTACACTCGGGTGATGCTACAATTCAATTCCCGCCTCAAAAGCTATATGTTGAGACAATGCGTCGCATCAAGAAGGTAGCCGGACAAATTGCCAAAGCGTTGCACATTTCGGGTCCTTTCAACATTCAATTCCTTGCCAAGAATAACGACATCAAGGTTATTGAATGTAACTTGCGTGCATCGCGTAGCTTCCCCTTCGTATCGAAAGTATTGAAGATTAACTTCATTGAGTTGGCAACACGTGTTATGATGGGCTTACCCGTTGAAAGACCTGCCAAGAACGAGTTTGACCTCGACTATGTAGGTATCAAGGCATCACAATTCTCATTCTCACGTTTGCAAAAGGCCGACCCCGTATTGGGTGTAGATATGGCATCAACCGGTGAGGTGGGTTGTATAGGTGATGACACATCAGAAGCAGTACTCAAATCGATGTTGTCGGTAGGCTATCGCATCCCCGAGAAGAACATCTTGCTCTCGACCGGTGGTGCTAAGCAAAAAGCGGCCTTGCTTGATGCAGCCCGTACATTGCACAAGAAGGGATACAACCTCTTTGCCACTGGTGGTTCACACCAATATCTCAACGAGAATGGTATACCTGCTACTCGCGTATACTGGCCTACTGAAGCCGACAAAGAGCCTCAAGCATTGCAAATGCTCCACGACAAGCAAATTGACTTTGTCGTGAACATTCCCAAGAACTTGACAGCAGCCGAGTTGGACAACGGTTATAAGATACGTCGTGCTGCCATCGACTTCAACATACCGTTGATTACCAATGCACGATTGGCCGACGCATTTATTCATGCATTCTGCTCGATGAGCGTCGATGAGATACAAATAAAGAGTTGGGATGAGTATAAATAAAAAAGTTGCACTATAAAATTACTACGGTTGCCCACTGATGTGCAACCGTAGTTTTTATATAATATAATGTATAAAAGCATAACACTATGAAAAGACGTATACACGGTGTCATTATTGCTATTTGCTCAATGATATTTATTTCATGCAACAGTAGCTTCGAAGGAAGTGACATATTTAAAAAGGACTTTGAGGAACGTAGTGAGCTCTTTAGTAATACGGAATACTTCTCTATTTTCGAAGAAGAACTTACCGACCCTCAACGCGAGGCAATGCAATTTTTATATGCCTACATGCCCTCGCCCGATATTACCGATTACAGTGGAGAGTTTCATTTAAATAATGTAAACTATGCACTGAAAGCACGCGCTGAGATGCCTTGGGGTAAGAATGTGCCGGATAGAGAATTTCTACACTTCGTATTACCTCCGCGTGTCAATAATGAAAATTTGGATGAATGTCGTGCAATATTTTATGAGGAACTTAAAGATCGCATCAGCAACCTCTCGATGTATGATGCTGTACTTGAAGTAAATCACTGGTGCCACGAAAAGGTTACTTACACACCCTCCGACGGTCGTACAAGCTCGCCATTAGCTACCATCCGCACTGCTCATGGTCGTTGCGGAGAGGAGTCGACCTTTACCGTTGCCGCCTTACGAGCTGTAGGTATTCCGGCACGACAAATATACACTCCCCGGTGGGCACACACAGATAGCAATCACGCTTGGGTAGAGGCATGGGTTGATGGCAAATGGTACTTCTTCGGCGCATGCGAGCCTTCACCCGTTCTTAATATGGGTTGGTTCAATGCACCGGCATCGCGTGTATTGCTTACAAACACCTATGTTTTCGGTAAGTATCAAGGTCCCGAGGAAGTTCTATGCCAAGATGCCTGCTATACCGAAGTTAATGTTACTGCCAACTATGCACCTACCGCCACAACAAAGGTGCAAGTTGTAGACACAAATGGCAACCCTGTAAATGCTACTGTAGAGTTTAAAATCTACAATATGGGCGAATTTTACACAGCGGTAAACAAAGAGTGTGATAATAATGGATATGTATCGCTCACATCGGGATTGGGCGATATGATTGCATGGGCTTCTAAAGATGGTTTGTTCGGTTTTGCCAAATTCACTGCCGGAAAAGATAGCGATGTGAAAGTTGTTCTTGATAAATCATCGGGCTATAGCGAAGCCATATCGTTAGATATTATTCCACCTGTTGAGAATAACAATACACCGGAAGTAACCGCTGATCAAACAGCCTATAACGACAAACGATTTGCTCAAGAGGACTCTATACGCAACGCTTATGTTGCAACCTTCCCCACCGATAACGATGCTGTTGCATTGGCTGAGAAATGGGGTGTAGACAAGTTGCAGATAGTAACACTTATCAAGCAATCGCGAGGCAACTATCAAACTATCATTACATTCCTTGATAATTGCCCCCAAGAGTTGCGCAATCGTGCCATTTCAATGTTATTCTGTATGTCGGAGAAAGACCGTCGTGATGTCTCTTTAGATGTGCTTAACGACCACTTTGCAGCAGTAGTACTTGAAGGAAATGACAAGCCATACTTTGACCAATATGTGCTCAATCCTCGTGTAAGCAACGAGATGCTCACGCCTTATCGCTCATTCTTTGCCGAAGTAATTACAACAGACGAAGCCATGCAGTATAGAGCTAACCCTCAAGAATGGGTAAAATGGTGTAGTGAGAACATTGTTGTCGATAGCAAATGGAATCCCCGTCAATTCTGTATGTCACCTCGCGGTGTGTGGAACTTGCGCACAACCGATGCTCACTCTCGCGACATTTTCTTCGTATCGGCAGCTCGAAGTATGGGTATTCCCGCTCGCATTGACGAAGTAACAGGAAAGACACAATATATGGTTAAGGGTAGCTGGATTGACGTAGAGTTTGAAACGGCTACCCAAGAGACAACTGCACCTCAAGGTACTCTTCAAGCCGATTATAAGCCCTCGACCTACCTTGATAATCCTCGTTATTACGCTCACTTTGCTATCTCGAAAATTGAGAACGGCTCAGCTCAATTGCAAAACTATCCCGAGGATGCCTCTTGGCAATCAATATTACGTGATGGTGCAAAGGTAGATACCGGCGATTACCTTATTACATCGGGTACTCGCATGGCCAATGGCGGTGTACTTGCTCACATGCAATTTGTAGAAGTTAAGGAGGGTGAAACTTCTCGCATAGAACTGAATATGCGTGAAAGTCAAGATCAACTGCAAGTAATAGGTAGCTTTAACAGCGAAAATCTATACAACAACTTGACGACCGGAGCTACTACCACCCTACTATCATCAACAGGTCGTGGCTACTATGTATTGGCTCTTATCGATCCTAATAGTGAACCCACCAATCACTTCTTGCGCGATATAGCACCATATAAAGATACCTTTGATAAGTGGGGACAGAAGATTGTAATGCTCTTTGCCGACAAAGAGTCGGCTACTCGATTTAAAGCAAATGACTTTGCCAACTTACCCTCAACAATCGTATGGGGTACAGACATTAACGGCACAATATATAATGAAATAGTTGCCAATATGAAATTGAAATCGCCCAACCGCCCCATTATCATTGTAGCCGATACATTTAACAGAATAGTATTTATATCGCAAGGTTACTCTATAGGACTCGGAGAACAGCTTGTGAAGGTAATTCATCAACTATAAGAGCAACAATCATAACGACATAATAAAGGCGACTAAAAAAAGATTTAGTCGCCTTTATTATTTTATAATGTGTATATACTAACTTATAGCCTCAACAATGTTTCTAACAAGATTTTCATCACTCTCCATGTGTGCATACTCATCGTTGTCGCTGTTGCCCATGCTCACACCATCATGGCGATACTGCATAAGGCTCTCAACCGAAGTACGTGCCGAGGCATGAATTTCTACACATCCTGTTGCATCAAGTATTTGGGCAGCGTTCGCTGCATTGACACCACAGCCCGGCATAATGATAATATTACCGGCAGCCTTCTCGACAAGTTGCTTGATAAGTGAAGTACCGGCATGTGCTGTTGCAGCTTGTCCCGAAGTGAGAATGCGATGACAACCAAGGGTTATAATATCATTCAAGGCCTTAAAAGGGTCACGACACATATCAAATGCGCGATGGAAAGTGATGCTTATTCCATCTGCAGCTTTAATGAGTCGTTGGCACACGTTTATATCCACATCGCCCTGTGGCGTTAATGCTCCTATTACTATACCATCAGCACCTAAACGTCGAGACGTGATTATATCTTGCTCCATAGTAGCTATTTCCGACTCATTATATAGGAAATCACCACCTCTGGGACGTATAAGAACATTAAGTTTTATACCCTCTACGCGACGTGTTTCGTCTATCAATCCGGCCGAAGGTGTAATACCACCTATCTCCAATGCCGAACACAACTCGACACGAGCTGCACCACCGTCACGAGCGGCTGTAACACTCTGCACACTTCCGGCACACACCTCAAGAATGCGTTTCATGATATTCTTACTTGGTAATAAGTTCTACAATATAGTCGGCACCTGAGGGGATATTCTCGAATGTGAGTTTTATACCCTCCTTGGTCTTAGTAAACTTAATGGGGGTCTTATCGGCAAATGTATATGCTTTCTTTACCTTACAGCTAAGGGGCAATGTAAGTTCTTTGTCTTGAAGATTAAAGATGTGTACAAACAAGCGATTGCCTTTGCGAGTAGTCACACCCCACTCTTGAGCAGGAATATCACCGGCGGTAGTGCCGTAGATAGTTTCGCCATAGATGTTCATCCATTTACCTATACCTTTGAGTCTTTCAAGAGCCTTGTCGGGCAACTCGCCATTGGGACGAGGACCGATATTGAGCAACAAGTTTGCACCTTTTGCAGCGGTACTTACAAGGTACTGTATGAGTGTCTCGGTAGACTTATAGTTGTGATCTTCGAGTCTATAACCCCATGCACGACCCATAGTTTGACATGTTTCAAGAGGCAGTCGGCTGATCTCTTGACCTGATAATCCGGCAGTATTTTCACCGGGAATGTCGCGCTCAAAAATTTGGATATCCTCACCGGGGAAAGGTGATATGTGGTGGTTATTACCAATGAGACAAGAGGGTTGCAAACGGTGTATCATAGCATATTGCTCATCGAGTTGCCAATTGAAAGGAATAGTATCTTGGTCACGATCCCAATGTCCATCGAACCAAATAGCACCTATCTTTCCGTAATTGGTGAGCAATTCAGTAAGTTGTCGATTCATGAAGTCGTAGTATTGCGACCAATTTTCATTGTCGCGGTTACGACCTATAATCTGTGTTGCAGTACGTCCCATAGGATAGTCGTCACGACCCCAATCGATATGAGAATAGTACAAGTGCAACTTAATACCTTGTCGTTCACATTCGTCGGCAAGGTCTTTGAGTACATCGTGAGCGTAGGGGGTAGCGTCAACAATATTGTAGGGCGATTGCTCGGTATCCCACATTGAGAAACCATCGTGGTGACGTGTGGTGAAACAAATATACTTGGCGCCCGATGCTTTTATAGCCGACACCCATTCAGCAGCATTGAAACGATGAGGATAGAAGGCATCGGCAGCCTTGGCATACTCATACTTATCAATGGGATAATTTTGCAAATACCATTCGCCCTGTGCAAAGGTACTATAAATACCCCAGTGAATGAAGATACCAAAACGGCTCTCCTCAAACTCCTTACGCGCCTGAAGATTTTCGGGCGATGGTGTGTATGTTGATACTTGCTCGGCATGAGCTGAGAATAATACCATGACCAAAGTCAACAGAAGAGATAGTTTTGTTAATTTTCTCATAATAAGATGTATTTCAATTATTATTGTTTATTTACATGTCTATTTACACGATTGCAATATATATTCCATGATACTCTCATCGCCCGGTGCAAACCAACGCATATCATCATCCTTGGCATACCATGTAAGCTGTTTCTTGGCATATACGCGTGTGTTTTTCTGGATGCGGGCTACTGCCGTATCGTAATCCATCGTACCATCAAAATATGCAAATAACTCTTTGAAACCAACAGTATTAAGCGAATTGAGTTGTCGCAAAGGGTATACCTTGCGAGCCTCTTCAATGAGTCCGGCTTCGACCATAGCCACTACGCGACGATTGATGCGGTCGAATAGTTGTTCGCGGGGCAAGTTCAGTCCTATTTTAATTATTCTAAATGGACGTTCTTTGGTACTATTGGTTCGCAACGAACTGTAAGGCTGTCCGGCTTGCAAACATATTTCGACTGCATGAACAACACGCTTGTAGTTCTTCTTGTCTACCACCCTGTAGTGCTCGGGATCGAGCTCTTGCAGTTGTGCCAACATATAGTCAAGTCCATGCTGTTCATACTGCGCATATACTTGTGCGCGTATTTCATCACTCACGGTGGGTATATCATCGATACCCTTGCACACTGCATCGATATAGAGCATAGAGCCTCCACACATTACAGCATAAGGCGAGCGCTTGAAGAGTGTGGGCAACAATTGCATTACATCACTCTCAAATTGAGCTGCGCTATAATACTCGTCGAGTGCGAGTGTACCCACGAAGTGGTGGGGTACGATAGCTTGTTGTTGTGCCGTGGGGGCCGCTGTACCTATAGGTATATCACGGTATAATTGACGAGAATCGGCGGAGATAATCTCCGCCGACAATGCTTGTGCTATACTTATGGCAGTATCGGTCTTACCTACTCCGGTAGGTCCGGTAATGACAACAAGTGTATTCATTTAAAACCAATTATTTTTCGGCCACAAGGCGAGCTATCTCAACAACGAGTTCTGAGGCTTTCTCCATTGATTGAACGGGAACATACTCATAGCGACCGTGGAAATTGACACCACCGGCAAAGATGTTGGGACAAGGCAATCCCTTGAACGAAAGTTGTGCTCCATCAGTACCACCACGAATGGGTTTTACTTTGGGTTCGATGTCGATATTGCGCATAGCTTGCGATACGAGGTCAATGATGTGTATTACAGGCTCAACCTTCTCGCGCATGTTGTAATATTGGTCGTTAATCTCTACCTCTACGCATCCGGGGTATGTTTTGTTCAACTCATCGGCAATGCGTTTAAGTTCTTCTTTGCGAGCCTCAAACTTGGCACGGTCGTGGTCGCGGATAATATATGCGATAGATGATTGCTCAACATTACCTTCGATTGAAATAAGGTGGAAGAAACCCTCATAACCCTCGGTATTTTGAGGTGTCTCGTTCTCGGGCAACATGCTGATGTATTGGTTGGCAATAAGCATCGAGTTGATCATCTTGTCTTTGGCCATACCGGGGTGAACATTGCGACCTTTGAATGTGATGCGAGCACCTGCGGCATTGAAGTTCTCATACTCCAATTCGCCTATCTCACCACCGTCGAGGGTATATGCCCACTCAGCACCAAAGGCCTCAACATCAAATTTGTGAGCACCCTTGCCTATCTCTTCATCGGGGTTGAAAGCAACACGTATCTTACCATGTTTTATCTCGGGATGTGCAATGAGATATTCCATAGCGGTTACAATCTCGGCAATACCGGCTTTGTCATCAGCACCTAGGAGTGTCTTACCGTTGGTAACAATAAGGTCTTTGCCTACATAGTTGAGCAACTCGGGGAACTCAGTGGGACGAAGAATAACATTCTCCTCGGCACACAATACAATGTCGCCACCGTCATAGTTGTTTACAATGCGAGGTTGCACATTGCGACCCGACATGTCGGGAGCCGTGTCGAGGTGAGCGATAAAACCGATGGTAGGTATTTTCTTGTCGGTGTTGGCGGGGAGTGTTGCCATCAAATAGCCATTTTCATCGAGCGTAATCTCGGTGAGACCTATACGTTGCAACTCTTTTTCAAGAGCTTGTGCAAATACCATTTGACCGGGAGTACTGGGTGTCATGTTGGTGAGATCGTCCGACTGTGTGTCGAAACTCACATAGTGCAAAAATCTATCAACGAGTGTCATATTCATAGTGTTATATAATTCAAGTTTAACTACGGGCAAAGGTACAATATTTTTTGTACATTTGCATGCACATTTGTGAAAGATATTGAAAAAACTATGAGTAAAAAATCGAAATCTCGCAAAAACAAGAAATCGGCCTTATCCTTGAAGCTACAAGGCGCTGTTATATTGATACTTATAGCTATAGTCGGATACCTAATGAACTTGTCGGGATGCCATAATATACACGAACGAATAGATGTTGCAAAATCGTACGACGGAGCACAACTCATGGAGCATATTGAGGACTTGGATATGGCTCGTACAGCCAAAGGAAGAGCTTCGCAAATTATTCGCCACAAAGGCTACACCCTATCGTACAACAACGATTGGCGATTGGCCAATTGGGTGGGATATGTGCTCACTGCCCAAGAAACTGAGGGCGATGTTGAGCGCTCCGACTGGTTTGACAAAGACCCTATGGTGAAAGGGGTGCAAGTGCGACATGTCGATTATACTCACAGTGGCTTCGACCGTGGCCACATGGCTCCGGCAGCAGATATGAAGTGGGACAAACAGGCTATGGTCGAGTCGTTCTACATGAGTAATATATGCCCTCAAGTACATGCCTTGAATGCCGGATTGTGGAGCTCGCTCGAGGATAGAGTACGCTCATGGGCACGTCGCGATAGTGCAGTAGTTGTTGTATGCGGCCCTATTGTACCCGAGCAACCGATGACTATAGGCGACAACCGCGTGGCTGTGCCCGAATATTTCTACAAAATAGTAGCATCGCCCTACTCCGCCACGCCTCGCGGCATAGCCTTCATCATGCCCAACGAAGATTGCGACCAACCATTATATCACTACGCAGTGACAATTGATAGCGTAGAGAATCGTACCGGAATAGATTTCCTTTACAATCTACCCGACTCGCTCGAAAACTACATCGAACAAAACTATGACTTAAAAGCATGGCAACTGTAATACCTCAAATAAACGGCACAATTTGTGCCATAGCAACCCCGTCAGGTAGTGGCGGCATAGCCGTGATACGCATCAGTGGCAACAACGCACCGGAGATGTGCGACACGATTTTCAAGGCAGCCAATGCCAAGAAAACACTTGCCAACCAACCGGCCAATACAACACTATACGGCCATATTTACGATGACCAAGATGTTGTAGACGAAGTTGTGTGCACTATATTCCGAGCACCACACTCATTCACAGGAGAAGATACGGTTGAGATAGCTTGCCACGGTTCGCTGTACATACAACAACGCATTATAACCCTTCTATTGGTAGCAGGCTGTCGCATGGCCGAGCCCGGAGAGTTTACTCGTCGAGCCTTTGCATCGGGACGCATTGACCTATCGCAAGCCGAAGCCGTAGCCGACCTCATAGCCGCCACATCACAATCGGCACACCGACTGGCCATGAACCAGATGCGCGGACAATTCAGTCGCCGACTGGCCGACTTGCGAATGCAACTGTTGGAGTTTGTTTCGCTAATCGAACTTGAACTCGACTTCAGTGAAGAAGATGTGCAATTTGCCGACCGCACACGACTGAAAGCACTCGTGGATGAAATAGGTGGTGAAATAGGCCGTCTGGCACACTCGTTTGCCGTAGGTAATGCTATAAAAAATGGCGTACCCGTAGCTATCGTAGGCGAAACAAATGCCGGAAAATCGACCCTTCTCAACCGCCTCGTTCATGACGAACGCGCCCTTGTAAGTGACATACACGGCACAACCCGTGACGTGATTGAAGACACAATAACACTTGGCGGCACACTGTTCAGATTTATTGACACTGCCGGAATACGCGATACCGACGACACCATAGAGAGTATGGGCATCGAACGCACCTTTGGCAAACTACAACAAAGTGACATCGCAATATGGCTCATTGATAGCACAACACCATCAAACGAAGTATTGGAGTTGGCTCAACGAATATTACCCCTCTGCGAGGAAAAGCGATTGATAATTGTATTTAATAAAGCCGACCTTCTCACTGAAGAAAAGCGCAAAGACCTACACAACCTGCAAGCAACAATCCTATCGCTACGCCCCGACACCCCTACCCTGCATATATCGGCAAAGAATGATGACGGAATAGATATGCTTGAGGAACAACTCATATCGGCAGCCCAACTGCCTACTGCCGACAACAACGACGTTATCGTAACCAACGCCCGACATCATCAAGCACTCATGCTCGCCCTCGATGCCATCAATCGCGTATCGGACGGACTGACAATGGGAATACCCACCGACTTCGTAGCCCAAGACATACGCGAATGCATGCACCACCTCGGCGAAATAACAGGTCAAATATCAACCGACGAAATCCTCGGTTCGATATTCTCAAGATTCTGCATAGGCAAGTAAATTTGCATACCAATGATAAAATGATTTATCATCGTTTATCGCAAAGCGCTCATTTTGAGCGCTTTTTTTGTTTTTGGTGATAAAGCCATTTATTACTGTTTATCATCGTTACGCAATATTTCTTCGCCCTAT
>JAGBHF010000085.1 GCA_017935645.1 Bacteroidaceae bacterium
AAAGCCTCTCGACCTTACGGGGTAAGGGGAAGGTGTCTGCATACAAGTCATGTCAAGCGTTTCTAAGCCTAGAGTCAGACACAATCGTCACAAGCAAGGGCTAAATCTGACACTCGAAAAATTATCTGCGGATTTTAGGGTATTAAGGAATTGCTTGGGAAAGCAAAAAAAGAGTTAATTATTGCAGATCCGTATTTTGCGGTAGATCAACTTAATGAATACATAACCACATTGAATAGTGATGAAAAACTTGAAATAACAATTGTTAATTGTAAAGAACAATTAGAGAGTGTAGCGCATTGCAAAAATATACCTTTTCAAGAAATGGAAGATGAGATGAGAACCGTTGTGAGCAACTATAATAAAACTGTAAACTGGAATCACATCTCTCTTTATTGTATTACAGGAAAAGGACGATTACATGATAGATTTATTTTGACGGAAAATGAAGGTTGGCAGATAGGCTCCTCTTTAAGCGAATTTGGTACTAGAGCATGCTGTGTTATCAAACTCTTTGATAGTGCTCATATGGAGTTAAGCACGCTCATCCGTTCGTGGTGTAATGATAGTAATATTTCATATAGAATTGAGTAAAAGCAGATGGAAAGAAAATATTTATTTTTAAATAACGATATCTCTGTATTGTTATCACACGAACAGAGGATTAAGCTAAAAAAGACACCAGAATCGGATGATGAACTAAATATAATACGACAGAAGGCAGAAAGTATTATACAAAATCCAGCAGAGAATATTGATGTAGAATGTATAATAAAGAGAAGTATTCGATACTCGGCTACTGACGAATATTTTTTAGCTCTGTTTATAGAGGGTAAGGATTCAGAACAACTTAGCAATTTGCAAACTATAGAACATGTTGCAACCATGACGCTATTGCCTGAAGCTATATTGATGGCGGGAGATATTCTATTAAAAAGGAAGAACTATTTTAGTTGGACTGCCATACTAAAATCATTGCATTATGTACCATTACAAAAAGCTTTTTGTTATAGTTTAAGGCAACACGAGGACTTTTGTGAGGTGCTAAAGGTCTTAGACACAAACGGATTAGATTATCCTCAGACATTTCTATGGACGTTTTGGAATCATTGGTTTGAATGGTTTGCTCAAGTTGGAGGAAAACTTCTGACTTACAACGACAAGAATGGCCTCTATGAAAAAAATAAAGAAGCTAAAGCTTTAATAAAAGAAGCCAAATTGATTAAAGCAGAATGGGATAAAGAGATGCCTGTAATGATACATGAAACAATGTTAGGCTTTGCTCTCAATTTACAACCAGAGAAAATGCTTGTATGGGCAACTAAAAAACTTTTGAGAAATGATGCGTTGAGCAACCCATATAGTGCTAATTATAATCATTGTCTCGAATCTGTTTGGGAAGAATTATCTGGAATGACCACCTTGAGCATAATGTTCAAAGAGGACTTAAATCTAAATTTGCTTGTGTTGATGGCAGAAAAAGCCGTGAGAGAAGATGATGCTGATTTTGGCTTAAAAGTTTACGATAGATTGGTGTGTTGTCTTATGAATGAAAACTTTAGCAATATAGAGAAGAAATCACCCATAGATACACATCGACAAACCATTATTGCAAAGTTGTTGGTAACTATTACTCCAACGTTAGTTTTCACTCCGTATATAAACAATGTAGCTACGCGTTTTCAAGGATGGAATTTAGATTATCATCAAGTGTATAATGAAGCCCGACGTGAAGCGTATTTGTTCTGTGCCCTTTTTAGGATATTTGAAAACGAAACTTTTGATGAGAAAATTTTAGTTTCTATTTGGAAAGATTTATTAGATATCTATCTGAGGGAGTACAAACGTTGTGAAAATGAGTATATCACAAGGGATGAATTTTCCGCACCGTTTAGAGTAGCAATAGAAATCGCCGAAAAAATGAACAATAATTACTGTAGAGAATACTTACATGAAATTATACTTGAAAATGTATTGAATATAGTATCCTTGTTAACTATCTTTTCAGAATGTGATGTGCGTCTCTCTGGACATATAGCGAAAAAAATGTTGCAAAGAGTTGATATCGAATGGCCATCTGCAAAAATATTGATGGAAGCAAGGGGGCAAAAGTTGATGGAAAAGAGATTTGATAGCATGATCAGCCAAGTAAGAGAATCTTTTAAGTAAGCGATCTTCTCAAACATAAAACTTTTATATATTCTTTTCTCGTTTTGAAAATACAGATAGAGAAAAAATAGCTAATTCGAGACATTGTATATAAACAAATTTCACTACCTTTGCATCAAAGTAGGAACTCGACTCTGCTAGACACTGCAAAATGGTGCAGAAATCAGGTGGAGCAATAGCGGGAGATTACGTTCGTTGCAATTCTTTAACGCAAAGATATAGAGCCATTTAGAAATGGAACTCATTTTCTGGTGGCACCACTGAAAATCAAGCAGTTACAGTAAAATGTGGCTGCTTTTTTTGTTTATTTAGGTTGCTTGTAGGGCTAATGTGGACAAAAGTGGTTGGTAAAACCGCATATAATTCATTAAAATACAGATATTTATAATACCCTTGATGAAACTTCGTCTACTCTGCTTTCTTTGTGGCTATTCGTTGCATGATGACTGCCGAGGTGTAGCCTTGTGTGGTTTTTATCCAGTGGGGTAGTGTGGCTGTTTGCGTAAATTGGCAACGGGTGAAGATGTGTATTGATGGGTGGTTGTCGCTTGCTATGGTGGCGTATAGTGTGTGTATGCCTAAGAACTCCTGAGCGTAGCGACATAGTGCCTCAAGTGTGCTTGTTCCGTATCCTTGTGAGCGATGTGTGGGTGTGATGTATATGCCTACTCCGGCTCGGCTGTTGCGCGGGTCGTAGTCGTAGAGGTCTGCTATGCCTATGCGTTCGCCGGTGGGTGCATGGGTTGCTATGAGGCGTAGCTGGCGATCTTGGTATATGTCGGCGCGGTATGAATCGATGTATTGTTGTATCATGTAGCGCGACATGGGTGCTACGGTCGATGAGGCTTTCCATGACCGACTATCGTTCTCGGCAAGGAAGATGAAGTCGAGGTCGGTGGGCTCTACGGCGCGGAGTGTTATCTCTTTTTCTTGTAATATGCTTGTGCTCATAGCTTGCGGTGTTTACAGTAGAAGTATATGAGTGCCGCTGTGTGCTTGCGACCTATGCGACTGAAGGGGCTGCGATTGGTAATCCGCTTCCAGTGGTGTGTGATGCTTACTTGGGGCAGATAGGCTGTGTGCCAGCCTGCCTTGCGTGCCCTGATGCAGTAATCGGCATCTTCCGGTCCGTAGAAAATTTTCTCATCGAGTAGTCCTATATGCTCTATTACCTCTCGACGTATCAACTGGCATGCACCTATGATGTAGGTGGGCTCAAATGGGACTCCTGCCGCTATTTCACGGGCGTAGCTGTCGGTGGTGTGGCTGTTCTTAATGTGCGAATGTAGCACGTTGCGTACCTTGATGGCAAGTGAGGGGTAGGGCTTGTAGCTCTCTTGTGTTTCGCCCTGGGTGTTGAGTAGGCGACAGCCACATATTCCGCACTCGGGATGTTGTTGCATGTATTGCAACATCTCGGCGAGTGCCTTGCTGTTGGCAATAGTATCGTCGTCGAGTAGCCACACATAGTTGCCACGAGCTTTTTCTATACCTCTGTTGCGTGCGTATGCAACGCCTCTATTTTGCGGTAGTCGTTGGTACACTATTTGAGGATAGTGTTGTGCAATAAAATTGTCGGTACCATCGGTCGAACCGTTGTCGATAAGGATTATTTCGCTATCGGTAGCTACAGTGAGGGTCTCTTGCAGTGAGGCCAATGCTTCACGCAGGTAGTTCAGTGAGTTCCAACAGATGAGTACGACAGACAGTTGCATTATCCGAATAATTTTATTTTGAGAGCCTTGAGTGCATGGAAAAATTCCGACCAACTTGTAAAACGGCGCAAGTGCGACCATATTACATAGGGCGATAGGAAGTATCGTAGGTTGTATCGATATAGTATCTTTTCCATTTCACGAGCCGATAGGTGAGGATAGTTGAGTATCGAATTGCGTTGCACGTTGGTGGGGGTGTATTCACCACCGGCTATCCAACCGTTCTCTTTAGCCAACTTGTAAAACTCGGTGCCGGGGAAGGGCGATACGATGTTGAACATAATCTGGTCAACACGCAACTTCTGTGCTTGTCGCAACGTGTCGCGTAAAGTCTCCTTTGTCTCCAACGGACTTGTACCTATGAGTATGTTCAGTTTTACGGGTACTTTATATTTCTTGAGCAGCTCTATGGCTTTGTATATCTGTTCACGTGTAATGCCCTTCTTGATATATTTGAGGATTTCGTCGTTGAACGATTCTACACCCAGGTCGACATACAAGCAGCCCGACTCACCCAACATGCGGGCAACGGGTTCGGTAATGGTATCTACACGAGCCTGACAGCCCCAACGGAAGTCATACTTCTTGAGTATGCGACATAAGTCGGCCGTGCGCTCCTCGGTCCATATAAACTCATCGTCCATAAAGCCTATGGCGCGATAACCGGCCTCGTGCAACTCTTTTAGCTCAGCCTCGATATTTTCGATTGAACGGTATGAAATAGGAGGCTTGCGATTGTGTTCGCTACGATATTCCAGCTCGCGAGCAAATGATAGTGAGCTGGGCACACAGTATATGCACTTGAAGGGGCAGTTGCGCGAGGTAATCATGGTGGTGTAAGGCGCAATCTTCAATTTTGGGTTGTGAAATTCGCGCTTAGCCAGATGGTGTCGTGCCGGGAAGGGTAGGTCGTCGAAGCTCTTGGTTGCCTGACGGGGTGGATTGTGTGTGAGTTTGTCTTCTTGTCGATACGACAGACCCTTTATTTCATTCCAAGCAATACCGTCGCGCACAGCATTTGTCCATTCAAGGGCTGTATATTCGGGTTCGCCACGCACCACTACGTCGCGGGCATTATCGATGTATAGTTTGGTAAAATAGGTCGCACCCGGGCCCAAGAAACAGATATATGCCTCGGGGTGTGCCTTCCTGATGATGTCGCGCGCTTGCAAGTCGGCTGCACGCGAGAGGTTGACACTCCATATATAGTATATATCGCTGGCATCGTCAGCTATAAAGCGGGCAAAGTCGTCGGTAGAGCGATTGTCGTAGACAAAGTCAATGTATGATACATCATAGCCATGTTTTTCGAGCATGGCTACCACATAAAGTTCGTATATATTGGGTGCAGGATATACGACTCGGGTGCATCCTGCAGTGCGCTCGGCAGGAGCTTCTTTGGTAGGCTCGGGGGGTATGACAAATGTAATTTTCATTATGCTGTGCTATGTAAAGCCATTGAGGCAGTATGTTTACTATATATAAAACGCAAAAAGCGTGAGTTTATTATCTTGTTTCGACAATAAGATTGAGCGCATCAGCACTTGAAGCTATCGCCGAAAGGTGTGCGGTTGAGTATGGAACGTCCGAGGGTAATCTCGTCGGTATATTCAAGTTCATCGCCTACCGATACACCGCGCGCAATGAGGCTTATGCGCACGTCGTAGGGTGCTAACTTGCGGAAGATGTAGAAGTTGGTCGTGTCGCCTTCCATTGTGGCACTCAGCGCCAATATAATCTCCTTGATACCACCACTTGCCACACGTTGCACAAGGCTCTCTATTTGCAGGTCGGCCGGTCCTACACCATCCATAGGCGATATGACACCACCTAACACGTGATATAGTCCGCGAAATTGTCCTGTAGCCTCTACAGCCATTACTTCGCGCACATTTTCTACCACGCAGATGGTCGAGCTGTCGCGCGTCGAGTCGGCACACAAGGCGCATGTGTCGGTATCGCTTATGTTATGGCACACGTTGCAATACTTTATATCATGGCGCAAGCGTGTTATGGCTTGGCTGAAATTGTCCACCGAACTCTTGTCCTGACGCAGAAGATGCAGTACAAGTCGCAAAGCGGTTTTGCGTCCTATGCCCGGCAGTTTGGCAAATTCGTTTACGGCATTTTCGAGTAGAGTAGATGCAAAGTTCTGCTCCATGGTGAGTATCTGTTGGTTTTATTATAAACAGTGCCTGATGGATATCAGGCACTGTTAGGGTGTCAATATAATAGGGATAATTGGGCTTGTTAACCGAGTCTCTCAATGGCTGCACGAAGGCGTGCAATAGTCTCTTCGCGACCCATTATCTCCGATATGTCAAACATGTGCGGACCCTTACAGTATCCGACTACAGCCAAGCGATAGGCATTCATTACATTGCCCATGTGATAGCCTTTGTCGGTAATCCAGCCCAACACAACCTCCTCGGCTGCTTTTGACTCCATTGAGGGAAGTGACTCGATGATAGCAATGAGTTCGTTCATGCGAGCACCCATGCCTTCATCCCAACGTTTGCGCACCGATTTTTCTTCATATTCGGTAGGAGCTTCAAAGAAGAATGCTGTTTGCTCCCACAATTCGTTTACAAAGTTTACACGACTCTTGACGAGCGAAACAATGCGTGTGAGAGTATCAATATCACATTTGTGACCTTTAGCCTCAACTGTGGGCATGAACATCTCGGCTATTTCGCGGTCACTACGCATTTGCAAGTATTGGTGGTTGAACCACTTACCCTTCTCATAGTCAAACCTGGCTCCGCTCTTGCTGCAACGATGCAAGTCGTAGAGTTTGATAAGTTCGTCCATCGACATTATCTCTTGCTCAGTACCGGGATTCCAACCGAGCAATGCAAGGAAGTTGACAACAGCCTCGGGCAGATAACCGGCCTCGCGATAACCCGACGAAACCTCGCCACTCTTGGGGTCGTGCCACTCCAAGGGGAACACGGGGAAACCAAGACGATCACCGTCGCGTTTGCTCAACTTGCCTTTACCATCGGGCTTGAGCAAAAGAGGAAGGTGGGCAAAACGGGGCATGGTATCTTCCCATCCAAATGCACGATAAAGCAATACATGCAAGGGTGCTGAGGGCAACCATTCCTCTCCGCGGATTACGTGCGATACCTCCATCAAGTGGTCGTCAACTATGTTGGCCAAGTGGTAGGTAGGAAGATTGTCGGCCGATTTGTATAGTACCTTATCGTCGAGAATTGATGAGTTGATAACAACTTCACCGCGTATAATGTCATTAACTTTTACGTCTTCACCCGGCTCTATCTTGAAACGAACTACATACTTCTCACCCGCCTCGATAGCTGCTTTTACCTCTTCGGCACTCATGGTGAGTGAGTTGCGCATACTCATGCGGGTCGATGCGTCGTATTGGAAGTTGGCTATTTCGTTGCGCTTGGCATCCAACTCTTCGGGGGTATCAAATGCGATATAACCTTTGCCGTTCTCGAGTAGGATATCGACATATTTGCGATATATATCTTTACGCTCCGATTGGCGATAAGGGCCATAGTTGCCACCATAGCCTACACCTTCGTCAAACTTGATGCCTAACCATTCAAGCGCTTCCATGATATACTCCTCGGCTCCGGGTACGAAACGTTGTGAGTCGGTGTCCTCAATACGGAAAATCATGTCGCCACCATGTTGGCGTGCAAATAAATAGTTGTACAATGCAGTGCGTACACCGCCTATGTGAAGTGCTCCTGTGGGGCTGGGTGCAAAACGCACTCTTACTTTACGGTCAGTCATAATATTATGAGTGTTTATTGTTTTATTCATTTTAGTCAAGCCCTTTGATAAGGCTTTAGTTGTTCAAGTTACAAAGATAGCGATAAGCGAGAGGAGAACAAAATAAGTTTGCTTATTTTTTATTCCGAGCGTTGCTTATCTTATCCAATGATAGTGAAACGCGAGCGAAGAAAAACGAAGTTTACTTGAGTTTTGGGGTGAGACGATGCCTATTCCTTGAGTTTTTGCATGATGAAGTCTCTAATTTGTTCCTTCGAAACGTCGTATTTGGGCTCTAATGTTGCAAAATTATCATCGGCAATAAACTGTCCACCCAGCAGTATTGCCATGATATTCTTGGTCGAAAGCCGGTGGCGCGATAGGTTGCGAGCCTTTTCGATACCTCGGTGTATGGAGTATCCCTCTCGCAACATGCAGTAGATGTCGTAATAATCGCGGAACTTCATTCGGCGCAACATTACTTCCATCTTCATCGCCATAATTGACTCGATGTCGGCCAGGCGGATATTGCCGAGGTAGTCGACAGGAGTAGTAACGGGTGAAAGGTTGTCGCTTACATAGAAAGAGAACTTAACGCCCTTAACAACAAACTCTACTTGGTCGAAGCCAAGCATGTTGAAGTTCTCTATCTCGCCTATTTTTTCACGTAGCTCCCGTTCTATAACATTCCAATTAACCTCCGGCTTCTTGGTCTTGGATGTGCGCCACATCATAAAGTCCAAGTCCTCACTTTTACGATGACCTATCTGTATGGCAAGTGCTGTACCGCCACACAAAGTGTATGGCTTGATACTCTCCATCTGAGCTACTTGCTCAATGATGGCTTCGATGTTAGCAGTCAATCCCTGGCGCATATAACGATTGTTTTAGTAATTTGTTGAGGTGTTGTCGTTCTACCTTTGCAAGGTATTTTTCCGGCTCTTTTATGCCGAAGTAGTACATTGCAATCATAATGTTGAGCATCTGCATATACTCGCCCTGAATAGCCATGCGCTCGCGCCACACTTGTAGGATGCGCTTGCGA
Source organism: Bacteroidaceae bacterium (assembly GCA_017935645.1). Taxonomy (GTDB): domain Bacteria; phylum Bacteroidota; class Bacteroidia; order Bacteroidales; family Barnesiellaceae_A; genus Barnesiella_A. The sequence continues at coordinate 8,677 of JAGBHF010000085.1, forward strand.
GGAAATAGCTCAAACAAGAGGTCGATATCATCTATATCCAACTGAGTAAAACACTTTTCAATCAACTCTTCGTCGGGAATGGAGCCGAATGAGTCTACCTTGTATGACCAAAAGGCGTTCTTTGACACCAGTACCTCGCATAGGTGGTTGCGGATGTCTTGCTTGCGCTGCTGTACGGCTTGCAGTGCTTGCCTCTTCATTAATTCGCCATCGGGTAATGAGAAGTAGGCCTCCAGTTTCATGGCAAGTTGCAACGACATGTCGCGCTTGCCACAAATAACATAGCTGAGCAGTTGGCGCGGGACTTTAATATCGCGAGCAACATCTGCCTGCGATAGTCCCGAGTGGGCTATCAACTCACTTATATATTGTCCAATATTGCAACTCATAATAGTATGTTGTCAACAAATCTGTTTACAAATGTAGCGCAAAATTTTCAGTGTTGGCAAATATTATTCGTTATTTTTTTATCGCTTGCGCAAAATTAACAGTCTTAATCATAGATAATTCAATAAGGACTTCTTCTCCTCTCTACTTTATAGCGGAAAACGATAGCTTGCACCGATGCTGAACTTGTGGAAAGGCCAGTCGACAAAACCTACTTGATAACCGGCATTGATGGCGAATTGATTAAAGCTCCATGATGCATTGGCTTTGAGTGTCATAGGTGCATCACCGTCATTTTCCCAACCTACATATCCGCTATATTCGGCCGATAAGTATAACTTCTTGGTGCTCATAGATAGTTTTACGCCATACATCACGGCATCGTTCTGTCGGCCGTTATCGGTTTGCCAACAGAGAAAACCTCCCGATGCCGCTACCTTAAATCGCACATCGCTTGATGGTAGTTTTATCTCTCTGCCGAATGTGGCATCAAAGAAATATCCCGGGCTGTCATAGTAACGTGCACGCTCATAGTCACTACCCGAGGCTGTTTTAAGAGCCGCTCTAATAGCCAAGTCTATGTGATTTTTCTCTTGCATAAGCACCATGAAGTTGGTAGAGACGTATATGTCGCCTGTTAATGAGCCGGTCATAGTTCCTTCATGTTTCACTCGGCGATAATTGTTGATAGCTTCTCCACATCGATAGTACTCGTATAGGTTGCCCCAAAGAACAAAGTTCACTCGTGGCGAAAACAATGGAATGGTCAGTTTAAAGAAAGCACAAGTTGTATAGTCTTCGTTACAATTGGGGGTAGTGCCTATGTAGCTATCCCAACTGAGATTGACATCCCAAACGTCCGAGGTGCGACCATCCAGCATATCGGGTACAGGAAAAGCATTGGGACCGAAGTATTTGGGTGCTATCTTGGACGGAATGGAAAGGCTGGGATGCTCTAATGGCGTTTGTGCACAGATGTTACCGATAGCAAGCAACATTGCTATGATAATTGTGTGAAGTCGGTGTGTGTGCATAATGTTTGTAGGTTAAGGTTGGTGGTATTTACATATCTTCCAACTCGGCAAGGAGTTTTTTCAACTCTTCGTCGGTTTGTGTCAAGCATGTTTTGCAGAATTTAAGCAGCGAGAGAGCTTGCTTGGTATAGTCGCGCAAGAGGTCTATGTCGCAATTGGGGTCTTGCAAGCGTGTGGTTATCTCTTCCAATTGTTTCATTGCCTGTGTGTAGGTGAGATCTTGTGTGGCTTCGGTTGCTTTCTTACTCATTATCGTGTTTTTTTGAGGTTGTTGTAATGTGTGCTTGTGCTGTACCATCGACCATGTGTATCTCTATGGGGGTGTTGGTGGGCAGATTGTCGACCGAGCGTACAACCTTGTTGTTGTGTGTAACAAGGCTGTATCCGCGAGCCAACGTCGCGTCGGGCGAGAGTAGGGCTATGGTGTTGGCGAGGTTGTCAAGGTGTTGTTGCTCTTGGCGTAACAGGGTGGTAGTTCGCTCGGGCAGAAGGTGTGACATGAGCGATAGGCGATTGTGCTCGCGTGTAATCTTCTCGCTTGTGCTACGACCTATGGTGTGTGCCCAATTTTGTAGCTTTGTCGTTTCGTTGTGTACCCTTTGTGCCACCATGTAAGGAACGCCGGCTGTGAGTTGTTGTAGGCGGTTGTTCTCCTGCTGCAAGCGGTTGCTAACGATGTCAACAACTTGTTGTCGCATGGCTTGAGCTGCCAGGTCGGCAAGTCGCATACGCTCTATAAGCCATTCGGCGGCGGCTGTCGGGGTCTTTACCCTTACGGCTGCTACATAATCAAGAACTGTTTCGTCACGCTCGTGACCTATACCCACAATGATGGGTAGCGGAAATTGTGCCACATTGGTGGCCAACGGGTAGGTATCGAAACATGATAACTCGGATGTAGATCCTCCACCACGGATGATGACAACACAATCGAAGTGCTCGATGTGTGTGTGAATGCGATTGAGTGCCTCGATGACCGATGTTTCGGTGCGATCGCCTTGCATGGCAGCTGTAAATAGTACAGGATAGAATATGTAGCCGTAGCTGTTGCCTTGGAGCTGGTCGATAAAATCGCCATATCCTGCCGCTGTGCTCGACGATATAATGGCAATGCGTCGAGGTAACATGGGGAGTGGCAACTCTTTGTTGTCGTTGATAGTACCATCTTCCTCAAGTTGTGCTATAATCTCGGCACGTCGACGAGCTGCTTCGCCTATGGTGTAAGTGGGATTGATGTCGTGGATAGTAAGACTCATGCCATACAGCTCATGGTAGGTAACTGTTACCAATACCAGTATCTTGATGCCGGCAGTGAGTCGTTGTCCGGTAACTTGTTCAAAGTAGGGTTGCAGCAGGTTGTAGGTGTTGCTCCATATAATAGCGCGTTGTCGAGCTGTAGTGCGTCCCTGACGGTCTTTGTCGATAAGTTCGAGGTAACAATGTCCGTTGCGGTTTGGGTGGCACTCACTAATCTCGGCACATACCCAATATTCGTCGGGATGTGTATGACTCAGTGCCTCTCGTATGTCGAGGTTCAGCTCGGTAAGAGTGTATATATGTTCCCCGCGCTCTTGCATCTTATCTGATAATTATCTTTTGAGCCTTTTGAGAGTCGTTAGTTGTTACAGTAACGATATAGATACCCTTTTCTATATGACCTAAGTCGACCTTAACAGTACCTTGCACAAGGGTGCTGTTCCATACCACTCTACCACAGGTGTCGTATATCGTGAGTATTGTAGTGTGCGATGTGGTGGGTAGATGCAGCATGTTGTCGGCCATGTATATATCGTGGCGGTCGGTAGCTGTATGTTTTATACTGTTGGCATCGCAGTGTATGCCATAGATATCGGGGATACCATAACCCAAAAATTCGTCGGGGGTGTAGTATTGCGAAGCACCTCTCTGTACACGATCTATGAGTTCGGCTACACTCCATTCGGGGTGAGCCTGCCACAAGCATGCCATAGCACCGGTCATAAGGGGGGTAGAGTATGAAGTACCCGAAACAGATGCTATCATGCCATCGGTGTGTAGTACCTTGGTTTTTGTCGCTCTTGCTACTACGTCGGGCTTGACACGACCGTCGGCAGTGTAACCTATACTGCTAAACTCGCTATGTGTGCCGTCGCTACTGACGCCACCCACCGTGAGTACTCCATTTGCATCTCCAGGTACGACAATCTTATTCCAGTCGGTTCCATACTCGTTGCCGGCGGCTGTTACAACCAACATACCCTTGCTTGCCGCAATGGTAGCACCGCGAGAGCAGAAGGCTGTTTGCCCATCTAAATCTTCATGAGTGTAGCTCATGTCGGGGTCATCGTAGATATAATATCCCAGCGATGAAGTAATAATATCGGCTCCTACACTATCGGCCATTTCGGCGCCGGCTACCCAGTAGTCTTCTTCTATAGGAAATTCACGATTGTTATCTTCGGTTATCATGAGCCAATAGTTGGCTTCGGGCGCTGTTCCTATATAGGTATTGGGAACATTAGTTGCCATACATATCAGCACCATCGAGCCGTGGTCGACACCATTGATATAATTAAACGACTTGCGAGTGAAGTCGTGTGTGCCTATGACTTGCGACATGTCGATGCCGGCGTTCTGATTGACACAATAAAAGCCTGCATCGAGCACAGCTACAGTCATACCCTTGCCACGGTAGCCCTCCTGATGCAATGGCGCAAGATTGAGTTGGTTTATCTGTTCCCATGCTGCGCCATAGTAACTTTCCAGCTCTCCTATGTACTCCGTGGTGTCTTCCTCAACGGTTTTTGTGGGCGCATGTTGGGCTGCAAATGGCGATGATGTTTTGTCGTTTTGTACGCACTCTACCTTCTTAACAAAGGGCAGTTGATAAATCGTGTCTATCGTAACATCCAAGCCGGGTGCAATAACGACGGTATTCATCCAGCGCGAGGTTGTGACAATATTAAACCCCAATTCCTTTATCTGTTGTAAGTATGTAGGGCTGACGGGGAGGTCTTCTTCTGTTATTTCAATATTGCGTAGAGTGCGTCGTTCGATAGCTTTGGCAGAAAGGAATGTTTCGGGTTGTTCGATGTTGTGAGTGTTCTCTGATTTGTCTGTAAGCCATACGCGATAGCGATTTCTTACTTGGCCTGCTACACAAAGTGTTGTGAACGTGAAAATGAGAATGATTAAAATTCGCTTGTACATTTGCTATGATATTTCTTGAGTTGTTTACTGTCTTCGATGATACCGCCACCTACCACTACATCATCGTCGTAGATAACAGCCGACTGTCCGGGTGTAAGTGCCGATACAGGCGAGGCAAAATGTACAATAGCATTGCCGTCGTCTTGAGGCTCGATAGTGGCCTCTACTGCACTGCTGCGGTATCGGATGCGTACCTTCAAACCTTGTTGAGGTATGTATCGACTATCAAATTGTACACCTGAAAGAAGGGCGGTTTGTTGCATCAGCTCCTCGGCTTTACCCAATCGGATGGTGTTCTTGCCTGCATTGATGCGTATGACATAGGCCGGATGACCAAGTGCAATTTCCAAGCCTTTGCGTTGTCCGATGGTGTAGAATGGATAACCTTTGTGTTGTCCGAGTTTGCGTCCTACTGAGTCGACAAAGTAACCACCTTCGACCTGAGAGTCGAGATTGGGAACCATTTCGCGTAAGAAGTCGCGATAGTCGTCGGGGACAAAACATGCCTCCATGCTCTCTTTTTTGCTTGCCTTCTGTTCAAATCCTTTACGTGTCACATACTCTTTTATCTCTTGCTTGTCGCGGTTGCCAAGCGGAAAGATTGTACGAGCCAACTGCTCCTCAGTGAGTCGCCAGAGGAAGTAAGATTGATCTTTTTTCTTATCGACACCACAAGCGAGCATGGGCTTTCCGTCGCGTTGAACGATGCGGGCATAGTGTCCGGTTGCTATGCGGTTGCATTGTAAGCGGTCGGCCTCGTCAAGCAAGTATTTCCACTTGAAAAATCGGTTGCACATGACACAAGGGTTGGGAGTGCGACCGCGCAAATACTCGTCGATATATGACTGTACAACCTCGGCCCTGAAGGCTTCTCTTATGTCGAGTGTGTGGTGTTCTATGCCCAAGCGTTCGGCCAGTTCGCGGGCTTCGAGTATATGGTTTGGTTCTACTTGTTCGGGTGAAGAAAATTGAGACGGAACATCCCACATGCGCAGGGTGAGACCTACTACCTCATATCCCTCGTCTTGTAGCAACATACACACGGCCGAGCTGTCTACTCCGCCACTCATTCCCACCAATATACGTTCTTTTTGCGACATAATATATCAAACCTTTCTCTTGTAGACAAAGGTAATAATATTTTTGGTATTAATGTGTGGTGGATGACGGTAGATGTGTTAATCTCTACAAACTTTTATTGAGGTACTTTCAAGAGTATGATATATTCGTCTCTATACACTTCATAGTAGCCATTGCGCTCGATGAAATCGACCAATAGCAAAGCCTTCTTATGAAGCTCGGGATGTTCTATAGCGTTGAGGTAGTCGGTCTTTGACAAATCTTGATAAAAGAATCGCGGTATCGCTATCAACGGTAACTGTCGCGAGCTGTGCTCGGCATTGAATAGTTGTTGCTTGAACATTTCCGTACCCCAGAAAGTGCTCCACGGAGAGCCTAAATAGGGTTGCATTCCGGTGAGATAGTGTAGCATGGGGGCGTTGTCGAAGACAAGCAAATAGTTGCCCGGCATACGGTGCTTGAGGGTGACGGTTGTGATTTGGTCGATGAGGCGGGCACGCTCTTGCGAAGTATATGTTGTTGCAACGGTAGCAATCTGCGGGCGGTGTGTTTTCAACATTCGGCTGCCGTTGTCAAAGTAACATACACTGTGTGTTGCTACATAGAGGATGAATGCTGTAGCGGTAATGATATGAATATCGCGCGACACCGTGTTGTCAATGGTAAATCGGTAGTTGCAATTGTGATAATCGTCGATGTTAATATTACATTTGATAGGTCGGCGTATAAGGTCGATAAGCATAGGCATGCCCAACCACATGCATGAGTTGCAAATGTTGGCATACGAATCACCTCCGAGAGGTATAACTATCAGTGCTACCAATGCACTGAGTGCCAATATAAGGTTGTTGCCATCCTTGCGATTGATAAAGGCATATATGATAGCAGCTGACGTAACTGCTCCCCACATGGCATAGATGTTGCGTTCGAGTAGCATGTAGAACAATGCTATGCAGATAATACCTACTATCAGTTTGTTGCCTTTTATCTTGATATGCTCTGTTGCGATAATGTAGGTAAAGCATACCAATACTCCATACAAGGTACTTGTAAATATGGCTTTATAGGTGTAGGAATAGCTGCCGATAAGATTTTTGATACCGTGAGTGTCAGATGAATCACCGCTCATAACCAAGAGTGATACGACCGATGACAGCCATAAGTCAAGGTGTCGTAGCAGATACATGATTAATAGCATCAATAGCGAACCGATAATCATACCGGCTACAATGCGCATGATATTTTGTCCGGCTTTGTAGTAATTGCCCGATTGATTGGCCTCAATAAGGGGTACGAGTATGAGTAGGCACAATGCTATATTGGGTAGCCTGGTAAAACTATTGATAATGAGTATAAATCCCATTACATACCACGCAGCTTTCTTCTCTTGCAGTCCTTGCATCATAGCATATATGGTGAGGAGGAACAGCAGTATGGTGAGGCAGTCGTGATTGAAATAATAAAGGCACAGACCCGGCCACAAAATAGATGCTAACGTGCCTATAACAATGGTTGATGTGCGAAAGTAGGGCTTAAGAATGGCAAATGTCGTGAGTACAATACCGCCCGATGTGAGCGCAAACAGTATGCGATATCCATAAGTGCCCAACCAACCCATTAATAACTCCCATGCGCCACCTATCAGGCCGGTGAGGTAGTATAAAAAGAGGTATTCGACATCGGCCGGATGGGTGTAGATATTTTGGTAGAATGTGAGCGAAAATCCTTCATCGGCAAAGTCGATTCCTTGCAACGACACAAGCAAGTAGTATATCACTGCAAAGGCCGTTACACTCCACATGCATCGCCGCGGATGGCGGTCGAGTATGTTCATTCGGTCCGAAATGTTCTGGAGGATTTTCATGTTGTTGTGCTTGTGCTACTTTTCTATGAGTACGACTGCATAAGCCGAGATACCCTCTTCACGACCTGTAAATCCTAGCTTTTCGGTAGTTGTGGCCTTGATTGAGATGTCGTCGATGTCAATACCCATGCAAGCCGATAAAGCCTCTTTCATGGCAGGTATGTGCGGGTTGAGCTTGGGGCGTTCGGCGCATATTGTCATGTCGGCATTGCCTATGCGGTAGCCCTTATCGGCCAGCAAGGCGACAACCTTGCGCAACAAAATCTTACTGTCGATACCGGCATATTCGCCCGCAGTGTCGGGGAAGTGATAACCAATATCGCGCATATTGGCGGCGCCCAATAGAGCATCGCATAGGGCATGTATGAGAACATCGGCGTCCGAGTGTCCCAACAAGCCGGCTGTGTGTTCAATGCGCACACCGCCTAACCAAAGGTCGCGACCTTCGACTAAGCGGTGTACATCATATCCCATACCCACTCTTATCTTCATAGGGATTATATTTTATCGGATTAGATTCTTTATACCTTCGAGGTCAAATGAGAGAGTGAATCGCAATGTTTGGTCAAGGGGACTTGATGCGGCTGTTGCCAATAGGTAAGCTGCATCTACTTGCAATACGCTGTATGCAAAGCTGGCTCCGAACGAGAAGAATTGGCGGTTGTCTTTGTATTCGTCTTCGTAGTAGTAGCCTGCGCGTAGCGAGAATTGACGGTTGTATGAATACTCGATACCTACCGAGAAGTTTATCTCGCGCAACTCTTCTTCAAAGCCACCGGGGGCATCGTAGAATGACTTGGCAATACCCTCGAAGGGTGACATATTGTAGTATTCGTCACGTGCAGCATTGTAAGCGTCGAAGTCGGTTGTTCCGTCGGCATTCTTGAATTGGTACTCTTGAGGCATGGTCGGCACAAGCAACTTGTTGGCGTCGAAGCTGATAGACATGGTATTCTTGTCGGCAATGGGGAAGAGGAATGTTGTTCCTAACTTGAGGTTGGTAGGCAAGAATGCCGGTTCGTTTCCATTGTCGTATGCAAGTTTCGAACCGATGTTAGAGATGTTCATACCCCATGTCCATTGGCATTCGTTGCGGGCAATGATAGGATAGCTGGTGTAGTACCATGAGATGTCGGCACCGAAGGCCGATGCACCCTTTACACTACCTGTGGCACTTCCGCTCTCGTCATATTGAAAGCCCAAGTCGGAGTAGATATAACGTAATACAACACCCATAGAGAAACTCTCTGACAACTTACGCGAGTAACCTACGTCTACTGCCATTTCAAAGGGGTTGATGCTGTTTACCTCATCGCCATTTTGGTTGGTGAGGATAATACTACCCAATGAGAAATATCGCAGAGAGGCACTCACGGCTTGGGGGCTGCCCTCGCCAAATTTCAAGTAACCACTAAGGTTGGCCAAGTAGATATCATTGACCAACTTGCTCAACCACGGTGTATATGACAATCCGATACCGGCATCGCTGAAGGCAAAGGCATACTTTGATGCGTTCCAGAATTGTGAGTTTACGTCGGGGTCGGTCGCAGCACCAATGTCACCCATACCTGCACCTCGTGCATCGGGGGCGATGGTTAATGATGTAGCACCGCTGTTAACGGGGTTAAATTGTTTTACAACCTCTCCTTGTCCATAGGCATTGATAGTAAGTATCGCAGCCAATATAAGTGTTACGAATGATATTTTGCTTATCTTGTTCATGCAATAATGTTTGTTATGTTTATATCACTTTTATATAACAGCGTTTATACCTGTTTTATTGCGCAAGAACGATTAATTTTTTCTTTTCTGTTGTAAACTTTTTGTCACCCATGCTTATAAGAGCATATCCGATGTACTCTCCGGGTGTTATATTTCCACTATTGTCGGTCAAGTTCCACACAATTTCGGTAGCCGATGTTTCGCTTCTCCACACTTCATTGCCGGTAGCTTTGTCGGCTACGATGTATTGAATATTCATATCCTGTTCGATAGTACCTACAATACTCAATGTGGCTTGTGTAGTAATGGGGTCTTCTTCGATGTATAGTTCGTATTGGCTATCGGCATTATCTTCAACGTAGAATGCTATGGTTATCTCAGCGGCATTGCCTGCATTGTCAAATACCTTGACTGTGGCGTGGTGTGCACCGGCCGAGAGGTTCTTGAAAGGATAGTTGATGCTACCTTTACCAAATTCGCATGCGGGGCTGTAATATCCTGCCAAGTCGTTGCATACAATCTTGCCATCGAGAAGCATAATCATGCCTTTTCCGATAGATAGCTCGTTGTGGGTAATGCCACTCTCGCTGTCGTGAATATCGCAGTGGAAAAGTGCATTGGGGGTCACAATACCACCTTCGCTGAAGTATTCGTCGCCAATCCAGATGTTTGAAAATTCGGGCGCTGTAACATCGGCAACCGATTCGGCATTGCCGTTTATCACGATGTTTTTGCTGTAGCCGGCAGCTTCGATGCTCATATCGTTGTTGTAAGAGTAGAGGCTGATAAAGCCCGGCTTATCGCTTTGTAATGTTTGCACCGGCAAGCTGAATGTGGCTGTAAATCGACCGTTGACAACCGTGTCGGCAGCTGTTGCCAACTTGTATTGACGCAGGTTAAAGTCCTCTTTAATAGCGATGTTACCCATTGAGGTGCTGATAAACTCTTGGGCTTGTTTTTTCTCCTCTGCATCATATACCTCGTAGCAGAGTACTCCGTTGTACTCCTCGGCTATCTCACCGTTGAGGTCGTAAATAGCTCCGGTCAATGTTACTTGGCTGCCGGCAGGGGTATTTACTTGTGTCGATGAGGTGATGTCTGTTTCATTGATGCTTTCGATAACAATACTGTATGTAGGTAGGGGTATGGCCAATGCCGGGTCGCCTATCAAGCAGTATTTGAGTTTGTTCGGGTCGCTTGTCAAGTTGCCCTTGTCGTTATACATAAGAGTCTTTTTGGCACGACGCATTACGTCGCCAAGTCTTATTTTACCGTCATCGCCCGGGATGTAGAACTCGTGCAACAACTCACGGTTAATATCCTCGTTACCATTGGTGTATACGGTACGTGTAGTTGTGTAGAGTCCGATAAATCCACCTTTGTCGTTGCGGAATAGCTCTTCACCAACCGAGTTCTCATCCTTGTCAAAGGGGCACACGTCGCAAGTAGCAGTAATAAATACAGGCCAGATGTCGTTGGTCATCTCCTTGGCGTGTGTGATGTTTATGAGGTCGATACCCAGCGAAGTGTGACCGGCATGTCCCATATAGCTATAAATCATAGTGCCTTCCTCAAGGTCGCGGAATATCTGTTCTTGTGCACCCTCAAATTGTGCACCGGTGCGCGAATTGTATGCTCCCAAATATATCTTGTCAATGATGACATGTTCCTGTTCTTTCTCAACCGACTCCATCGACACAGTATTCATTTGGTGAATGTGCAAGTTGTTATCGCCATTAAGACCTATAAAGCATGCTTTATTCTTCCATAAGTTCTTGATGGGCTTTTGGTTGATATAGGTAATCAACTTGTTGTACACCTTTTGCGATTCTTCCATGTTCTTGACAGGAATACGACCAATACTTAGGTTTATCTCTTCCATGGTGATGTCTATACCGGTATTATCACCCAGTATACCGAAGTAATCGTCAGTGATGTATGAATAGCGTTGGTCAGTACTGCTTTCCGATTGGTATGAAACCAACAAGCGATTGTCTTCGTTGTGTAATGTAGGGCTGATAGCTCGGTTGTTGTATGAGCTGCGACCATATAGGAGCAGGTAACGAGGCTGATCGCCATATCCGGCATTGGCTCGGTCGTAGAACATCTTCATCATGCGACGAATGGCTGTTGCATCGGGATTACCGGCCGAGAATTCATTAAATACAGCAAGTTGTTCACATACCAGCACCTTCATGTTGTCGTTGTCGCGGTGTAGTTGAGCTATTCTCTCGGCCTCCTTGATAAATGTGCGAGTGGTAACAATAACCATGTCGGGTATGTAATCGATGCCGTGTAAGTTCTGATTTTCTACATTGCATACGAATTGAGGTGTGGCCAGTGCTTGAGTGATATCGAATGCTACATACTCATTGTCCGATGTTGGGGTGAACGCCACCTTGTTATCTACCACCGAGGTCTTTTGGATAGCGGGCTTATTTACATTGGTTACATCCCATACGCGAATGTTGTTGCTGTTGCGACCATTGATGTCAATGGCGAAATAGCCTTCCTCAACATTGCTACGACGGAAGTGCAAGGGGATGCTATCGATAGCAAGGCGACGGGGGTAGAACAGTCGTACATAATCGAGGTAAAAACTCTTGATAGAGCCTGATGATATGGTCTTGAACGTAAGAACAAGATTGTCTTGGGCATCGATGGTGTAGTAGTTACTACCGAGCTTGAGATATGAATATGAATCGGATGCACCTACTGACATATTGGGTGTAAGTGCCGACCCATTACAATCGGTTGAAATCTTGCATGTAGATGTGCTGTTTACTCCCACTGCTGCATACAGGGTTATTTTGTCACCATCCACTCCCGGGACATTGATAGTAATGGAGTTATTATTGACAAGATCTTCACCCAAATAAAGGCGACCGGTCTGTCCTACGCAAATAATATCATTTTCGTATAGTGCATGTTCGTCGAATGTAGTAATTGCAGTACCGCTGCTCAATGGAGTATCAATCTCTTGCAACTTTACTTGTTCCTTATCCTCGGTAAGGAAGTAGTAGTAAAGGTTGGTGTAGTAGTTGTTGGTGTGCTTGTAGTATTCGTCATCCTTTTCCCATTGAACACCACCCGATGCGTAGAAGTAGAGATCACCGTTCTCGATATGCACGGGCAGGGGAGTCAAGTCGTCGCTATCCTCGGTGCTGAATGTCTCGGGCAACATATATCCATCCTTACCATAAATGCTCACCTTTGAGGCATCGGTAAAACCCCAACTTTGCAAGGTCGCGGCATCGATGCGATGTATGCCTTTATCGGTAGTTGATATTTTTACCCACTTGCCACTACTCAATACCGACTGCTCGGCATAGTGACTTGTAGGAAGTGACAATGCCTGAAGTGTGGTAATGATAGCTACAAACGACGTGGCTATATAACGTGTGAAGATGTGTCGATGGCGGTTGAAGTGTATCATCGGTATATGATTTTATTTAATATTAAATTCCAAAACTTTCTTCTCTCCTAAGTATCCTGTAATATGGTCATCGATAGCCACGGGTCCCACACCGGCAGGAGTACCGGTATATAGTATATCGCCCATCTTAAGAGTGAAAAATTGGCTAACGTATGCAATGAGCTTGTCGATGCTATGTATCATGTCGCGGGTATTGCCACTTTGCACGGTTGTGCCGTTGAGTTGCAGTGTGAAGTCGATGCCGGTTTCCAATGGCAACTCTTCTTTAGGAATCCATGTACCTATGGCAGCCGAGCCGTCAAAGCCCTTGGCGAGTTCCCATGGAGCACCTGCTTGGCGCAACTCTTGTTGCAAGTCGCGAGCAGTAAAGTCGACACCCAACGTGAGGGCATCGTAGTATCGATGTGCAAATCGAGGTGCTACATTCTTACCTACGCGACAAATGCGTACTACAACCTCGGCTTCATGTTCGATGCGATTGCTGAATGGCGGGAGAAACAATGGCTTTCCGTCCTTGAGCAATGCGGTTTCGGGTTTGAGAAACACTACCGGATTGCCACAATCTTCTTTGCGTCCCATTTCGGTGTTGTGTGCGCGATAATTCCAGCCTACTGCTATGATTTTCATTTTTCTTCTTCTCCTCTGATGTTATTAAGACGATTGAACATGACAGCCAAATGTGCATATATCGAAGTATCTTGTATAACGATATGCTTGGGTGCTTGCAGGCGATAGGGCGTGAAATTCCATATAGCCTTTATGCCGTTGGCTATCATATAGTCGGCACATTCTTGGGCTTTCTCGACAGGTACTGTAAGTATGCCTATTTGAGCATCAAGTTCTTCTCTTTTCTTGCTGAATTCATTGACACTGTAGAGGGGTATGCCATTGATGTTATTTTGTTTCATGGCACGAACATCAAATCCGGCTACAATTTCCAATCCGTATTGTGCCAAACCTGAGTCATGCATCAGTGCCGCGCCCAATCGACCTACACCATATACAATAGCTTTGTGTTGCGAGTTAAATCCCAAGAAATGTTCCAATACATTTACCAGAGTGTTTACCTCATAGCCCACCCTCGTTTTGCCCGAAATGTTGACAAATGAGAGGTCTTTGGCTATTTGCGAAGCGTCTACATTGATAGCCTTGGCTATCTGTGTCGATGATATATGTTCTACACCTTGTGCTTGCATAATTTTTACGTATGCCAAGTACCAAGGTAACCTATGCAGGGTAGGCTCCGGTAGCTTAATGATTGTGTGAAGTGCTGGTGTAGTCATATACAATAAAGCAATATTATTCAAGATGCAAAGATAGTGAAAGGTGAGAGAAGATACAAATCAAACTTGTTTGAATTTGTATTTTCCGAACCGCATCCTATATTATCCAAAGATAGTGAAAGGTGAGAGAAGATACAAATCAAACCTGTTTGAATTTGTATTTTCCGAACCGCATCCTATATTATTGAAAGATAGTGAAAGGTGAGAGAAGAAACAAATCAAACTTGTTTGAATTTTTTCACGGGTGAATTAAGATAAAAGATATGCACCCCCCGCACTTCGTGCCTGCGGCACTCGTATGGGGTTATTATATTTCGGGCATAAAGCCCCTCAACCCGTGCTTCGCACGATTATCTTATTATAGACAAAAGAATTTCACCCACAAAAAATATGTTCCTTATGTTCTTATGTCTTAATAAATTGTCCTCTTGTCGGGCATGCGGACGCAATGGAATTGTGTCCCTATGTGAGAGGATATCTCACACCCCTCAACCCGTGCTCCGCACGTATTATCACCTCGCCTGAGATAACACGGACGCAATGGAATTGCAATGTGGCTTCGCCCAAGCTGCTCTTGCTCGACAAAGCGCATACAAGCAGGCTCTGCACTCGCTTAATCACAACAGCGCCCTACGTGTGGATGGTATATTTTTCCTCCTCTGCTCGTAGAGATAGGGGAGGTGGGCAACGCCCGGAGGGGTTAAAATAGTTCGTTAACAAACATCCACTACTCAATGCGAGGACTCCCCCTGTATTTTCCACGCGGAAAACACAGGGGGAGAAAAGGATATCACGTGTGTTATGCGATTCTATCGGGTGGGGGCAACCAATAGTTTTTGGGCTTTGGTCGAGGTGTGTACGTTATCGGTTGAGATAGTGGCTCGGTATAGATATACACCGCCGGGTACTTTTGCACCTCCGCTGTTGGTGAGGTTCCATGTGATGGGGAAGCTCTTGAACATGTTTGATACACCCGACTTTTGGGTGTGCCATACAGGCATACCATTGATATTGTATATCGTGAGAGTGACGGTAATGGTTTCGTCGGGTTGGTCGTGTTCGATGAAGAAGTTGGTTGATGTACGGGCGGGATTTTGGTCGGCATATACTTTGACAATCTCCGGAGCTTTACCTACTTGTACAGTGAATGCCAAATGTACCGTTGATGAGTTGCCCTCATTATCCCACACGCGCAACTTGAGTGTATGTTCGCCTTCGTCAAGGTCGTTGATAGGATAGCATATCACACCCGATATACCGGTAGTGTCGGGGGTATAGTAGTCGCTAACGTCGGTAAATGATAGTGTCTCGTCGATGGTTATCGTCATGTTGTGTCCTATACCGGCGGTAGAGATATTGATGCCCGATGAGTCGCTAATGGCTGCAACGAGCATGGGCGATTCGTTGATAATATCGCCATCGCTGAAGTCGACCGAATTGAGGTAGCAATATGTTATATCGGGGCCTATGGTGTCTGTAGTGGCGGTATTCACGGTTTTACCTATCTTAAAGTCGGTGCATATACCGCTTGCTTCGTCGCCTTCAAGATTGTATGCATAGAAGTCAAATCGACCCTCTTTGTTTGAGTAGCTGGTCTCTTTGGGCATATTGAATGTTATCTTGAACTGTCCATTCTCCACCTTGGTACGTCCCATAAAGAGCTTATTGTTACGTTCGGTGAACTCTACTTGCGGGCAGTCGTCATAGCCGTTTGAGAGTGTGATTTTCTCGGCATCGTATAGTGTGATGTGTACTTCACCGTTGAAGTCGGGTGCTGCCTTGCCATCGGGGGTAAGTATGCAACCCTCCAAGGTTACTTTTGTGCTGGCGTTTAAGGTTATCTCGTTGCCTATTTCTACGCCATTGATAGATATAGCCTTGGCCTGATGTGTGGGGTAGCCTAATCGCATGGCCGGGTCGCCCAACAAGGCATACACGAGCTTGTTGCTATCGGGCGAGTAGTGTGAGGGCGATTCTTTATAAAGGTTGGAAATATAGTTCTTACCCTTCTTTACAATGTCGCCCAATCGGTTGTATTGGCTGTCATCGTTGCGTTCAAAGAGGTATTCGCCTATGGCGTTGGAGAGGCGACCGTTTTCGTTAATCCATGCTACGCGCGTTGATGATAATAGGGCTATTGCACCACCTTGCTCGTTGAGGAAGAAGTATTCGCCACCCGAAGTCTCTTCCGAGTCGTAACGGCTGAAGTCGCATGTCGCCGTAAACATGAACGGCAGATTTTTGAGATACAACGATTTGATGTCATTGATGTTAAGAAGGTCTTCGGCTGTCCATCCTACCGAGTTGGCATGGCCTATATAGTTGAGTACCAACTGTCCTTCCTTGAGCAATCGCATCATTTGCTTCTTGGCCTCGGGGAAGGTTCGACCGGTCGAGGTGTTCTCCTCCTTGTATGCGTCAAGATATATCTTGTTGACAAACAAGTCGGGCTTGTCTTTGAGCCAATATGAAATGGCGCTTTCGGCCTGTCGCATGTGTGTGTTGGAGTTACCATCATCGGCTATGACAATGGCTTGGTTGCGCCAATTACCATAGTTGGGTTTATTGACATAATTGTAGAGTTTCTCTACCACTATATCGGCCTCCTCATTGCTCTTTACCGGAAATCGTCCTACCGATATATTCATGAAATTAATGCTGTTCTTACCCGTTGTGGCGTCTTCGAGATAGGTGAAGAAGTCGTCGCTTGTATAGGAGTATGTCTCGTTCTCACTACGGGGGCTTTGGTAGGTGAGCAGTGTTTGATAGTTACACTTTTTTATTTCGGCCGTTACGCGACGGTTGTCGTAAAATCCTCGACCGAACAATAAGAGATATTGTGTTTGACGTCCGTTGGGGTTGGCCAATGAACGGTCGTAGAACATCTTCATGAAACGACGATATGCTACTGCATCGGGTGTTCCCGACGAGAACTCGTTGAATACCAAGTCATGATTAACAACATGTACCAGCATCGAGTCGACACTCTCGTGTAGTGCCGCCACTTGTTGTGCTTGTGTCATGAATTGCGCCGGAGCCAATATGACCATATCGGGAGTTTCCAATGCGTGCAAGTCCTGATTGGCTATGCTGCCGACACCGGTGGGGGTGGGGAACGTTGCCGTGGGGTTGAATGCTACATATTCTCGTTGCATCATGATCGGGCTGAATGTTGCAATATCGTTGGTAACTGTTGTTGTAACATTCATGGGTGCATGGGGTGTGGTTACATCCCATACGATACATTGCTCGGTCATGCCTGCTATGGCAAAGCTCTGTCCGGCTGTGAAGTTGAAGACCCTGAATTGTACCGAGCCGTTGTATAATTGCAACTTACGCTTGTACGATAAGCGTATGTAGTCGAGGTTGGCATTAATCGTTGTACCACCGGTTTTATATGTCAAGGAGAACTCCTCTTTGCCACCACGCGGGGTTGTTGTGACCGATGGGGTTATGTACTTCATGAACTCGTAGGTCATGTCGCGGTTGGTAGCAATATCCCATTGTGCATCTTGCGATAGGAGAGTACCATTGTGGTATAATCGTAACGAACCGGTAGAGGCAATAATCTTTGCACCGAACGCTACATCAACTCTCATAGGTGAGAGAAGGTCGATACCGGGTATGTCGAACGAGAAAGTGCGTGTTTGTGTGAAACGGAAATCTTCTCCAAGGAATATCTGACCGGTCTTGCTTACCGATACAAGTTCTTCCTCGTGTAGCGAGTATCCGTCATACATTTCCACTTGTTCACCGGTAGGGTTTGGGTTGAGGGGGGCTTCCTCTGTTGAGCAGGCATCGGTACTACTCTCGGTTATAAAGTAATAACCGGCTGTCGAATAGGTGTTTTGCTTATGACGTACGCTACCCTGTTTCTCGTCATACATCCATTTGATAGTACCTTGTGCGTAGAAAAGAATACGGTCGTTGCTGTGTACGACAGGTATTTGGGGCAGGTCGTCAATATCGTTGTTGCTATATACCTCGGGAAGAACGTTACCACCATAGCCATATATACGTACTTCGGTGGGGTTGTTAAATCCCCAACTCTTCAGTTGCGAGTAGCTTATCTGATATATACCACTGTTGGTGACAGCTATCTTGTACCATTTGCCGGTACTCAATACCGAGTGTGAGGCGTAGTGCTCAACAGGCAATGCCATCGTGTGGGGGGTGCAGATGCTTGCTGTCAAGAGTATAACAAGTAATATTGTGATACTCCTGATAGAGGTTATATAGTGTTGTGCGTTGTTGTTCAATCTCATTGTTATGCTCATTTAGCCTTATTTTATAACGGCTCGAATAGTGCTTTATTGTATATCATGCAAATTTACAAATATTTTGATAGTAATCTCTATTGCGATTGGCCGATTTTTCTCTATCTTCGCCTTAATAAAATTGACTGACTATGGCATTTGATAATGATTGGAAAGACCGCTTGTCGGTAGTGTATTCAACCAACCCCGATTATAAGTATGATACAGGCGAGGTAGAAGAGGAAGAAACATTACCTCCTGCCAAGCAAAACCTGCGTATAAAACTTGATAAACGTCACCGCAATGGCAAGGCTGTTACGTTGATAACCGGCTTTGTGGGTACTGCAGCCGACCTCAAGGCACTCGCCAAGATGCTTAAGTCGGGATGCGGTGTAGGAGGCTCGGACAAGGATGGCGAGATACTTGTGCAAGGCGACCACCGTGAGAAGGTGTTGGCTATTCTTGTTAAGGCGGGGTATAAGGCACGTATCATATAGAAAGGGTTGCAAACAATGCTCAACGTATACAAGGCTTCGGCCGGTTCGGGAAAGACCTATAGGCTTGCCTATGAGTATATAAAGATGCTGTTGGGTCGTCGCAGTGAGAGTGGCGATCATTATCAATTTTATCAGAACTATAACAATCCGCATCGTCGCATCTTGGCAGTAACCTTTACCAACAAGGCTACCGAGGAGATGAAACAGCGTATTGTTAAGCAACTCGAAGTATTGGCTCACAATACCTCGAAGTCGGATTATTGCCGTGATTTGTGTCGGGCATTTAATTGTAGCGAAACACAATTGCGTAATAATGCCGAGCTGGTACTTGAGCAGTTGTTGCACGACTTTTCATATTTCAATATCTCTACCATCGATAGTTTTTTTCAACAGGTACTACGTGCATTTGCTCGCGAAGTGGGTTTGCAAGGTGGGTACGAGGTGGAGATGGACTCGGACTATGTGACTCAGGCCGCCATTGAGCAGATGTTTGGCGAGTTGGAAGACAACCCCGAGCGGCTCGAATGGCTCAAACAGTATGCCGAGGAGAATATTCGCAATGGTGGTAATTGGAATATATTCGGTAGTTCCGATATATCGGCATTGGCCAAGCAACTCGAAAAGGAGGAGTATAAAAAGTACCGCGAGAAATTGGCTGAACATGATTTGCAATCGTACAAGGAGTATATCGACAGTCTTACGGCGCATCGTCAGTCTATTCGTGATGGTATAGTTGCCGCTGCCCACAATGTGTTGCAGGCAATATCGCATGAGGGTATTGATACCGAGGTGTTTATGCGTGGTTGGATTAAGTGCGTAAATACTATAACGCTCGACGCTGACTCGGTAGGTGATAAGGAGTGGGATCGTGCTATACAAAGTTTTCTTAAGTATTTTGACAAGCCCGATGGCTGGTTTGCTGCTTCGAAACTTAAAAAGCATCCCAAGAGTGTCGAAGAACTCACCCACAATCTAATGCCTGCATTTGAGGCTCTTGCTCATCAAGTACAGCAGCACTATAAAGAGTATATCTCAGTACCTATCTGCCTCAAACATATATATGCGTTGGGCGTGCTCTCTACCATCGACCGATATGTGTCGCAGTATGAGCGTGAGCACAACAGTATTCTTCTATCAAAGACCGCCGACATATTGAGTGGGCTTATTAATGAAAGTGACACCCCATTTATATACGAAAAAGTGGGTACTCGCATAGAGCATTATATGATTGATGAGTTTCAAGATACCTCCCATTTACAGTGGCGCAATTTTGAACCTCTGGTAAGTGAGAGCCTTTCGCGAAATAGTGAAAATCTGATAGTGGGTGACGTTAAACAAAGTATCTATCGTTGGCGTAACTCCGACTGGCGACTGCTTCATGAAGAACTTGATAAAAAATTCAGTTACAGTGAAATAAATGCAGGTCGCGACACCAATTGGCGCAGTTGTGCCAATGTGGTGAATTTTAACAACACCTTCTTTAAGCGAGCCTCCTTGTTGTTGCAGAATGATATAGAGACAGCCTTGAAGGAGCATTCCATCACTCACCTCAATCCTATAATAAAGCAGGTGTTTGACAACGTTGCGCAGAACGTATCACCTAAGCACCTCGACCATTCGGGACGTGTAGCCATCAATGTAATGACGGTGGATAATGTCGACGATTTTGAGGAACGAGTTATGCGTCGTCTGCCCGACACCATACGCTCGCTCATGGCTAAGGGGTATAGACAGAAAGACATAGCATTTCTCGTTCGCACTCGTGAGGAGGGTCGCAAGATTGTCGAGTTGCTATTGGCTCTCACAGCCGAGGGCGAAGAGTCTTTGAGCGACTTACGAGTCGTATCGGACGAGTCGTTGCTCATATCCAACGCCCCGCCGGTGAAGCTTATTGTGGGTATATTGCGGTATTTACAAAATCCCTCATATCCCATTAATGAGCTGATATTGTCGTATGAATATGGTCTGATGGGCGAAGAACAAGGTGTATCTCCCTCGCAAGTACTTGCCGAGTACTTTGATTGTCGTGACGGCGAAAACAACTTTGATAGTGAGTTGCAATCCTTCATTGACGACATTGCGTCGAAACCTCTCTTTGAGATGTGTGAGCGTATTATTCATAAGTTTAATATGCACGAGCACACGGCTCATGTGGGTTATGTCGAGGCCTTTCAGGACTTGGTCGTAGAGTATTGTCAGACACATTCGGCCGACCTCTATTCGTTCCTGCGTTGGTGGAGTGAAAAGGAGAAAACGGCAGCTGTCAAGTTGCCCGAAAATCTTGATGCCATTACCGTTATGACCATTCACAAGTCGAAGGGACTGGAATTTCCCGTTGTGATACTGCCCTTTGCTACATGGAAGTTTACGTCGCATGGTGGCTATACGCCTTCACTCAAGTGGTATGTGCCTCAGGGTGAGCCTTTCAATCGCCTTCCTATTCTGCCGGTTAATTACGATGCCAAGTTGGCGTCTTCGATATTTGCATCGCAGTATTATGAGGAACTTATCAACGAGTATATCGATTGTCTTAATCTTACATACGTCGCCTTTACACGCGCCGAGCAGGAGCTTATAGCCTACACCTATGTGCGTGCCAAGGGTGCAAACACTTCTATCGGTTCGTTGATAAAAAATGTGCTTGATATGCCTCCCGAAATAGGGGGTGAGGATATGGACTTTGCTCCTTATGTGCGTCATGATGAGGCTGCAGAGGGCGGGAACGATGAGTGGATATTTGAGATAGGAGCCGATTGGATGCCTATCTTCGAGTCAGCACCTATGGCGCAAATGCTGGATGTCAATTATCATGTAGTGATACCATCGGAGCAACGATTGAAACAACGACTTACAGCGCATAACAAAAGTGGTAACCGCATGCGCAATTATGGTATCTTGATGCACGAGATTTTGTCCGAAATTGTGTGTGTGGATGATGTACATAATGTAGTGCAACGTTATGTTCGCGAGGGTAAGCTAAAGAGTGCCCAATGGCGTGACATGGAGGAGAAGATTGTACGATTGATTACCATGCCACAAACAAGTCGATGGTTTGCCCCTGATGTACATGTAATAACCGAGACGGATATACTCAAGTCGGGCGAGAAAATCAATCGTCCCGACCGCGTGGTTATAGACGGTGATATTGTTACGGTTATCGATTATAAGTTTGGTCAAGTAGAACGTGGCGACTACAAGAGCAAGGTGTCGAAGTATATGCAGCTTGTCCGCGATATGGGTTACAGTAAGGTCGTAGGCTGTGTATGGTATGTCGAGAAAGATAAGTTCGTAGCAGTAGAATAAAGTTGTATTGATGGATATACGAAGGGCGGGTGTGTTGTACATCCGCCCTTCGTGTATTGTATGTGGTAATGATTAGATACCTACTGTGAGGCTCAAGCCCGACAAGTAGCCATATACGCAACTTGCAAGACCAAGAAGCAAAATACCTGCCACGCACACAACAAGACCTGTGCGACCATAGCAACCGGTCTTGATGGTTTCGATAGGATTCTCATTCTCGTTGATAAACATGGCTTTTACAACCAACAAGTAGTAGTACAACGAGATAATGGTATTGAGCAATGCGATGAATACGAGTATATAGTATCCGCTGTGCACGGCCGAAGCAAAGATGAAGAACTTGCTAAAGAAACCTGCAAAAGGAGGAATACCGGCCAATGAGAACATGGCGAGCATCATGGCAAGACTCAACTTGGGATTGGTCTTGTACAAGCCGTTGTAATCATCCATGCCTACCTTGCCTGTTTTGTGCTCGATAGTAGCTATTACACCAAAGGCTGCAAGGTTCGAGAAGATATATACCAAGATGTAGTATACAAGAGCTGTGAGACCTTGTGCGCTGTATGCCATTACACCGAGCATAATGTATCCTGCTTGTGAGATTGACGAGAAGGCCAAGAAGCGTTTCAAGTCTTTCTGACGAACGGCAAAGAGGTTACCCAATGTAATGGTGAGGATAATGAGTACATAGAGTATACCTTGCCATACCTCGGGAGCAGGGCTGAAAGTCTTGAAAAGTACCCAGATGAATGCAAATGCTGCTGCACCCTTTGAAATAACCGACAGATAAGCTGTGACGGCTGTAGGGCCACCTTGGTATACATCGGCTGTCCACAAGTGGAACGGTACAAGCGATAGCTTGAAGCCGATGCCGGTGATGATAAATGCCAAGGCAACAACAAAGAGTGCTGTGTCGGTGGCTGCGGCAGTGGCAATGTCGTCGAAGTAGAGCGAACCTGATATACCATATATAAATGATATACCCATCAAGAATATTGCCGACGAGAACACGGCATTGAAGAGGTACTTGGCACCCGATTCATGCGATTTATCGCCTTGCTTGTTGTATGCTACCAATGCTGCAATGGGGAGTGATGCTGTCTCAAGTCCGATGAAGAAGATGAGGAAGTGACCCGATGAAATCATCAAGTACATACCAAACAGGGTGAAGAATATCAACTCATAGAACTCACCGCGACGTACACGGCAAGCCTCGCTGTTGACCCATTCGTGTGCTTGAAGTAGCACAAGGATAGTACCTATATTGAGTACCATCTTCATGGCTGTGGTCATGGGGGTGTTGACAAACATTCCGGCAAAGAGCGTGTGTGTTTCGCTACCGGGTATACAGCTCAATGCTGTAACAGCTGCAAGTAATACACAAGCAATGCCCGAGAACCACTTATCGAGAAAGCGGGGTGATGCAAACAAATCGACAAAGAAAAGGAGTATGGTGGCTACCAACAGCAACAATTCGGGTTGCATGTACTCCCATATCAAATAATATTGTGACAAATCCATATCTGTAAGATTATGATAAGCGTTCTACAATAGCGTTAAGGCTGTTACTGATAAGGTCCGAAATCCAACCGGGGAGGCAACCTATGGCAGCTACACAAACAATGAGTGTAACAGCCGAGAGGCGTTCCCACCAAGTAGCATCGGTAAGTTCGCGATGGTGCTCATTTTGTACTGCACCATAGAGCAACTTGCCCACCACTCGCAGGATGTACACTGCTGTGATTACAATTGAACAGCAGGCTACGATGGTAAATACACGGTGGAATGTGTCGGTGTGTTGGAATGAACCCACGAAGATAGTCATCTCGGCAACGAAACCACTGAGACCCGGCAAACCTAATGAAGCCAAACCGGCGATTACGTAGCATACCGAGAGGAAGGGCATGATTTGCATCAAGCCACCCATTTCACGTATATCGCGAGTGTGTGTGCGACCATATATCATACCAATCAATGCAAAGAATAATGCTGTCATAAGACCGTGCGAGAGCATTTGCATCACAGCTCCTGTCATGGCTGTATTATTGAGCATGAGAATGGCGAAGAGTACAAGTCCACAGTGGCTTACCGATGAGTATGCGTTGATATATTTCAAGTCGGTCTGTACGCAAGCCGAGAATGCTCCATATACCACGCTTATACCGGTAAGGATGAGGAATATCCACGACAACTCTTGTGCTGCAAAGGGCATGAGGTAGATGGCAACACGGAAGCAACCATAACCACCCAATTTCATCAACACACCGGCGTGGAGCATCGATACTGCTGTGGGAGCCGATGCGTGACCGTCGGGCGACCATGTGTGGAAGGGGAACATAGCTCCCAAGATACCAAATCCAACGAATGTCAAGGGGAACAAGTAGTATTGCCACTCATGAGGTATGGCATTGTTGCGTGCAATTTCAAGGATATTCATGGTGAGTGTGCCACCCTCGGGAGCCGAGTGGTAGTAGATACCAATAATACCCAACATGAGCAATGCCGAGCCACCCATGAGCATCAAGGTGAGCTTCATGGCCGAGTAGTTCTTCTTGCCGCTACCCCACACACCGATAAGCAGGTACATCGGAATGAGCGCTACCTCGTAGAACATAAACATGGTGAACAAGTCTATCGAGATAAAGAAGCCATATACACCTATCGATAGAAGTGTGAGCCACAAGAAAAACTCTTTTGACAGAGGCTCTATCTTCCACGATGCAAATACACCTGCAAACACGATAATGGCAGTGAGCAACAACATGATTATCGAGATACCGTCAACACCTACAGCATAGTGAATGTTGAGGGGCTCGTACCACATAGTCGATGCTTGGAACAGCATCTCTTGTGTATTGCCTGCTGCACGCTCGGCCAAGTATTTAATGACCGTATAGATAGCAAGTCCCAGTTGAAGGGTAGAGAATGTGACTGCTACCGTGCGTATCTGTTTCATATCTCTTGCAATGGCAAGTCCTGCCATCATCAAGATAGGAATTAGCACAAATAATGATAGAAAATTCATAGTTCTTTCTTTTTATTAAATCTTCAACTTATAGACAACAGCAAATGGTGAGGGTTGCAATGAGTAATGTACCCATGATGAGTATCCACACATAACCTTGTATTGAACCTGATTGCAAGCCTTTGATACGTGCCGATATCCATTGTGTTACATGAGCAAACATATCCATTGTTCCATCGATGATGTGGCGGTCGAACCATGCGATAGGACGACATATCAACCCGAATATTATCTTATGTGTTACAAATAGATATATCTCGTCGATGTAGAAGCGGCGGTAGGCAGCAGTGTGCAGTGTGCGAGTTGTATTGGCCATGGCTGTGGGCTTATTGTTCTCTTTCAAGTACAACCATGCTGCCAAGGCGATGGCACATACTGCTACTATAATGCTGGTGGTAGCCACGCTCCAGTTGAGGTGGATGTGGTAGGGCTGACCATTGACACTTACCAACTCACCGAAGGGGATGAAACCGGCCACACATGTAACCAATGCCAAGAATATGAGTGGCATAGTCATGGTTGCGGGTGCTTCGTGCGGTGTGTGGTGGCTGCAATCGGTATCTTTCCACCAGAAGATGCGGAAGTAAAGGCGGAACATATAGAATGCAGTCAAACCGGCTACAGCAGTCATCCAAATACCCCAGAATGTGCTCTTTTCAATCACAGCGGTAAGAATCTCGTCTTTACTGAAGAAACCCGAGAAGGGAGGTATACCGGCAATGGCCAAGCAAGCAATGAGGAATGTAATGTGTGTGATGGGCATATATTTGCGCAAACCACCCATTTCCGACATTTCGTTTGAGTGTACAGCATGGATGATTGCTCCGGCTCCGAGGAAGAGCAATGCCTTGAACATCGCGTGAGTGAAGAGGTGGAACATTGAGGCCATGTAACCAAGACCGGTGTGTAGGTCGGTATCCGATGCAACGCCCAGTGCTACTATCATGAAGGCAATTTGCGAGATAGTAGAGAAGGCCAATACACGTTTGATATCGGTCTGTACACAGGCTACTATGGCTGCATATAAGGCTGTTATAGCACCTACGGTTGTGATAAGTTCGAGAACCTCGGGTGTTACACAGTATACGGGGAAGAGTCGTGCTACCAAGTATACACCGGCTACTACCATGGTTGCAGCGTGGATAAGAGCCGAAACTGGGGTGGGACCCTCCATCGCGTCGGGCAACCATATGTGCAAGGGGAACATAGCCGACTTACCTGCACCACCCATAAAGATGAGTGCCAATGCCCATGATGCTACCGAGCAACCCAAGAATGTGGCTCCGGCGCTCTCGGTAATGATAGCTGAGGGGTTGGCTGTAAGGGTGGCAAAGTCGAATGTCTTGGTAAAGAACGATAAGATAAGTATACCGATAAGGAAGCCAAGGTCGGCAAAGCGGGTAACGATAAACGCCTTCTTTGACGCTGCAATTGCTGCCGGTTTGGTATAATAGAAACCGATGAGCAGGTAAGATGATACGCCCACCAACTCCCAGAAGATGTACATCTGGAAGATGTTGGTAGCTACTACCAATCCCAGCATCGACATGCTGAAGAGTGAGAGGAAGGCATAATAGCGTTGGAAACCTTTCTCACCATGCATATAACCAAGGCTATAGATGTGCACCATCAACGATATGGTAGTAATAACGACAAGCATCATTACCGAGATAGGATCAAGGTAGATACCCAAGTCGATGTGCAAATATTCGGTAAAACGCAACCACTCGAAGTTATAGGGCACTTGCGAGGGAATTACACCCTCAGCATTGCGAGGTTGTGTAAAGAATTGAAAGGCTGTAAAGTAAGCCAATGCCGTGCACACGGTCATGCCTAATGTGCCCAATATACCCGCAACGCGGGGCTTCAACTTGCTATCGAGCAGTCCCAACAGCAAGAACATTGCCAACGGCAGTACTAAAATGAAAAGTGTATATTCCATAGCACGGTATTAATATTTCATATCGTCGAGGTTATCGGCATCGATGTTGCGGATGTGACGATAGATGTTAATAATAATGGCAATTGCAATAGCCGTTTCGGCTGCCGCTATAGCAATGGCAAAGATAGAGAATATCATACCCTCCATTTGCCCGGGAAACAAGAAGCGGTTGAATACGGCAAAGTTGATGTCTACAGCATTGAGCATAAGCTCAATTGAAATGAGCATCATGAGCATGTTCTTACGGGTGATAAATCCGTATACTCCGGCAAAGAACATGACTAAGCTCAGCACGATGTAATATATCATTGGTATTTCCATAGTCTACTGTATTTTAGCGTTTACGAGCTATCATGATAGCACCTATGATACAAGCCAATAACAATACACTCACGGCCTCAAAGGGGAGGAGGTACTGGAACTTGTCCATACCTATGAGCGCATGGCCTATATCGTTGATAGATTGTACATCTTGTATTGCTATCTCGGGCCATTTGTAGGTAAAGAGTGCGTAGGCGCACACTGCAGCACCGGCAAGAGCGGCTACAAGACCCAATACTCGATGTTTTATGTCTTTTTCATCTGTGCTTTCACCTGGCTTGCTGGTGAGTAGAATAGAAAAGACAAACAGAACCAATATACCTCCGGCATATACAGCAATCTGTACCGAGCCGAGGAACGTATAGTCGAGCATGAAATAGATACCTGCTGTCGATAGGAGAACGAACAACAGATATGTTGCAGCTCGAAGTATGCGACGAGTGGTTACAGCCAATATAGAGCACACCACAATTACTATCGCAAGCAAGTAAAATATAACTTGTTGAGCTAAAGGTAAGAGTTCCATATGTTGTATTATTCTGATTTTTCTTCTTTGTTAGTAACTGTGATTGGCTCGGGACGGTTGTTGAGTTGTTTTACGAGTTTTTCTCTCGTAAACACAGCTTGCTCAAACTCGTTGGTGAACTTAATGGCATTGTGTGGGCAAGAGCTTACACACAATTGGCAGAAAGTACAGCAACCAAGGTCGTACATGTAACGATCAAGTACGCGCTTGGTCTTGCCATCTTCAGTCTCTATCTTTTTGGCAACAATTTCTATTGTATTGTTGGGGCAGTTGTTTTGACATATACCGCAAGCAATACACTTGTGATTGCCCTCCTCGTCATACACGAGTGAGAGTGTGGCACGAAAACGCTCCGGAATCACAAGTGTTTTACGATTCTCGGGGTACTCTTGGGTAATCTTACGGCTGAAGAAATATCGGCCTGTAATGCTCATACCTGTGAGCAAGCTTCCTATGCCCTTAAATAAAGATGTGAAATAGTTCTTATTACTTCCCATAAGTTTGTTTGATAGTATCCTATCACTGTTTGGTTGTTATCCCTCACGAGTAAACCCGACACGTATGTCGAGTTTGCTCGCAAAGAAAAATTTAAGTTTATCCTTCAACTTTGCCACCCAATATATCGAGTAGCTCGTTGGTAATGCTTTGTTGTCGCAGTTTGTTGTACTCCAATTGCAACTCTTCACGCAACTTCTTGGCATTGTCGTTGGCCGACTGCATGGCAAGAACACGTGCCGCTTGTTCCGAGGCTCTGTTTTGGCATATACTCTCTTGTAATGTTGCCAATATCGATAGGGGTATTACCTCGTCAAAGATGGTTGTTACATTGGGCTCAAAGAGATAAGGCTTGCTCTCGCCAACGTTGTCGGATGCCTCGGCAATGACGGGCAACATGGTGCGATTGGCAAGTCGTTGACGACCCATGCTGAGGAATGCCATGAATACAATCTCTACATGGTCTAACTCTTCGCCGAGGAATGCTTGTGTGAGTTCATCGCACAATTGCTTGATTTTGTCACTTCCACTCTTGGCAGTCATGTAGCCTATTTCGGCCACGCTTACATCCGGTAGTCGCAGTTTTCGACACGCAGCTACCATCTTCTTGCCAATAGGGTAGAGGGTAAATTTTACCTCTTCGCCGGCCTCCTCTTTAATGCGATTGATGGTCTCAAGCATCCGTTTGAACAACATCATGTTGAAAGCACCGCACAAACCCTCGTCACTGCCTTGCACCACGATACCCACATTTTTAATGGGGCGTTCGAGTGTGAGAGGCGACGAGTACTCGCTATCGGCTGCCAATAGGTTGTCGATAGTTGCTTGTATCTGGTGGCGGAAGGGCTCTACGCGTTGCAATGCTTGCATGGCCTTGTGCATCTTGGCCGATGATATCATCTTCATTGCACCGGTTATCTTCTCGGTGGTCGATACCGAGCCTATTCTACCTTTCAATTCACGTATGGATGCCATATCTCAATTATGCCTTATAGCGGTTTGCAACTTCTTTTGCTACCTCGGTGAGTTTTGCGCCAATCTCATCGGTGAGATTACCTTTCTTCAACTCGTCGAGTACATCGGCTTGGTGCTTGGTGTGAAGAATTTGTACAAATAGTTTCTCAAATTCTCCAACTTTATCGGCAGGAACGTTCGATAGCAATCCTTGAGTACCGCAGTAGATAATAGCAATCTCTTCCTCGACAGGAACAGGGCTATATTGCGGTTGGATGAGCATGCGTTCGTTCTTGCGACCCTTGTCGATAACCATTGCGGTTACGGGGTCAATATCGCCACCAAATTGTGTGAATGACTCAAGCTCGCGGAATTGTGCTTGGTCAATCTTCAACGTACCGGCAATCTTCTTCATCGCCTTGAGCTGTGCACTACCACCTACACGCGATACCGAAATACCTACGTTGATAGCGGGGCGTACACCTTGGTTGAAGAGTTTCGACTCAAGGAATATCTGACCGTCGGTAATAGAGATTACGTTGGTGGGGATGTATGCCGATACGTCACCGGCTTGGGTCTCGATGATGGGCAGCGCTGTGAGCGAGCCACCACCTTTTACCATAGGCTTCAATACCTCGGGCAAGTCGTTCATTGATGCCGCAACCTTATCGTTGTCGATAATCTTGGCCGAACGCTACAACAAGCGCGAGTGGAGATAGAAAATGTCACCGGGATAAGCTTCACGACCCGAGGGACGACGCAAGATGAGCGAAATCTCACGGTACGATACAGCTTGTTTCGACAAGTCATCGTAGATAACAAGGGCATGACGACCCGAGTCGCGGAAGTACTCGCCGATAGCGGCACCTGCCATAGGTGCATAGTAACGCATGGCAGCCGAGTCAGAGGCATTGGCTGCCAATACGATAGTATAGTCCATAGCACCATGTTCGCGCAAGGTGTTTACCAATGCTGCTACTGATGAAGCCTTTTGACCTATCGCAACGTAGATACAGTAGAGGGGCTTGCCGTTCTTGAAGTTTTCACGTTGATTGATGATAGTGTCTATAGCAATTGTTGTTTTTCCTACTTGACGGTCACCGATAATCAACTCACGTTGTCCACGACCTATGGGTACCATGGCGTCGATAGCCTTGATACCTGTTTGAAGAGGCTCTTTAACGGGTTGTCGGAAGATAACACCGGGAGCTTTACGGTCGAGGGGCATCAACAGAGTCTTGCCTTCGATAGGACCTTTGCCGTCGATAGGATCGCCGAGTGTGTTGATAACACGACCCAACAAACCCTCACCTACAGGAATAGAGGCGATGTCACCGGTACGGCGCACAGTCATATTCTCAGTAACCTTTTCGATATCGTTCAGAAGTATCACACCCACGTTGCTCTCCTCGAGGTTCATGGCTACACCGCGTACACCGTTTTCAAACTCTACGAGTTCGCTTGCCTTAACATTATCAAGGCCGTATACGTGTGCCACACCGTCACCTACTTCGAGCACGGTTCCTATCTCTTCAAAGCCGGCTTGTTTGTCAACTTCTTCGAGTTTGCTTTTGAGTATATCCGATATCTCGTTTGGTTTTATCATATGATTATTTGTTTAGTAATTTTACGCGCAATTTCTTAAGCTCGTTTTGAATCGAAGCATCGAGTTGCATCGATTCGACGCGCAGTACAAAACCACCGATGAGGGAGGGGTCTATCTCATACACAAACTCCAACTCCTTGTTGAGTTGTTTCTTGAGCAGACCCTTGATGCGTTCAATCATATCATCGCTCAATGTTGTTGTGGTGATGATAGTAACTCGTGCTATGTTGTTGTCGTGACGATATATGTCTTGATAAGCCAACATGGTGGCACGGAAGAACGTCTCTCGGCGATTGAGAATAACCAAGTTTATGAAGCGAAGGATAGCTTTATGGGCCTCACTGCCGGCTGCCATTACGAGCAATTGCTCTTTCTCTTTTGTGCTTAATGCCGGATTGCCCATCGCCTTTGACAGCGAGGGATGTGTGGCAAATACCTCTTCTATTCGTTGGGTATCGTTATAGAGTTGTTGTGTGCATTGGTGCTCTTGTGCATACTTGTACAAGGCCTTGGCATATCTGCGAGGAATTAATCCTTCGTTCATGATTCTTAGTTTTTATGTTCGAGTTCATTCAATAATTGCTCTACCATTTCCGCCTGAGCTTTGTCGCCCGCGAGTTCTTTGCGAATAATGTTTTCGGCTATTGTGAGGGCGAATTGGCTCACTTCTTGGCGGAACTGTAGCTCGGCTTCTTTGCGCGATTGCTCAATACTGATGGCTGCTGCATCAACAAGTTTCTTAGCTTCGGCTGCGGCGGCTTTCTTGGCCTCTTCGATGATTTGTGCTTTCATCTGTGCAGCTTCTTGCATGATTTCCATTTGTTGACGGTTGGCCTCAGCGAGAATGGCGCGGGCTTGTGCTTCTGAGTCCTCAAGGCTTGCCTTGGCGGCTTCAGCATACTCTACACCTTTGTCTATAAGTGAGGCACGCTCGTCTACCATCTTAGTGATGACAGGCCAGGCAAACTTGGCCAATATGGCAAATAATACCACAAAGACCACGAATATCCAAAAGACTAACCCTGCTTCGGGCATGAACAGTTCCATACGGGACGTTTAGGCAAGATTAGAGGAACAATGCGAGAATACAAACGATAACGGCAAAAAGGGCAACACCCTCGATAAGAGCTGCGATAACGATCATACTACCACGTACATCGCCTGCTGCTTCGGGTTGGCGTGCAATTGCTTCCATGGCCGAGCTACCAATGCGACCAATACCAAAACCGACTGCAATAGCAGCGATACCTGCACCTACGCATGCACCGATAACTGTGAGGGGTGCGAGTGCTGTCAAAATCATAGCTAACATAATGTTTTCTTTTTTATAAGGTTAATAATTTATTTTGATTTTTCTTTTTCTTGTTTATTCGTGATGATGTTCTACTTGTGCCAACGATATAAATATTGTCGAAAGCATGGTAAATACATAGGCTTGGATGTAGCTCACAAGTGTATCGATGATATACATGAAGAGCGAGAATCCTATCGACAGTACTGTTGTGCCTCCTGCTACGGCTACTCCTCCCATCTCCTTGAAGATGAAGATAAGTGAGAGCAATACCAATACAATCATGTGGCCTCCCATCATGTTGGCAAAGAGACGTACCATAAGGGCTATGGGCTTGGTGAATACACCAAATATCTCTATGAAAGGCATAATGGGTAGTGGGGCCTTGAGGAACATGGGTACATCGGGCCAGAATACCTCTTTCCAATACTCCTTAGTACCAAAGATATTTACAGCCAAGAATGTGCAAATAGCAAGTACCATGGTGATGGCCAAGTTGCCTGTAAGATTGGCTCCGGCAGGGAATATTACCATCAATCCCATCAAGTTCGAGACAAAGATGAAATAGAATGCCGTGAGCAAGTAGGGGGCAAATCGGCGACCCTTTTCAGGACCGAGTATCGACTTGATAACATCGTCGTATACCATGCAGGTGAGCATCTCTATTGCTCCGGTAAAGCCACGAGGTGCTTTCTTGCCATTGTTCTTGTACCAACGTACCAAGGGGAAGAGACACAAGCATATAACGATAACGGTGATGAATAGCGCTGCAACATTCTTGGTAATAGAGATGTCGAGCGGGCGGTATACTTCACCTCCTGCATTTGTCGACACTACCTTGCCATGGTGTGCTTCGCTCTGGTCAATGTAGAATCCGTTATATGTCTCGCCATGTTCTACTTTGCTCGACATAAAACAGTGCCAGTCGCCCTTGTAGTCACGGACTATGATGGGCAAGGCAATCTTGTGACTATGCGAAAAAGGCACCTCCCAGCTGTAGTGGTCTACCAAGTGGTCAAAGATGGTCTCTTTGGCATCGAACTTGGCATTCTCATCGTGGTGCGTGTGGTCAAACAAGGCTATGCTTGCTGCCGCTGCAAGAACGATGAGCGTGATGCTTATGATTAGTATCGAGTGCTTTTTCATTTGTTATTTTATTGTAGGCTTAATGCCGTTGAGGGTTAATAGATGCATACCGCTATGCGGTTGTTGTCTACGTCTACAAATCCGCCACTTACCTCTAATGTGTGTCGCTCGTTGCCTGTAACATACTCTATCGTACCTTTTTCGAGGGTCGATACCAGCGAAGCGTGGTTATGCAGTACGGTAAACGAGCCTTTTGTTCCGGGCAGTGTTACCAACTCCACTTCTCCTGCGAAGAGTGTTGTTTCGGCCGATATGATTTCGAGTCTCATGGCTGCAATTAGTTGGCTTTGGCTTGTTCAAGCATTTTCTTACCCTTTGCAATGGCTTCGTCAATAGTATCAACATTGAGGAATGCTTGCTCGGGATATTGATCCATCTCACCGCTCAATATCATCTTGAAGCCACGGATTGTCTCCTCAAGAGGAACCATTACACCGGGCAGACCTGTAAATTGCTCGGCTACGTGGAAGGGTTGTGAGAGGAAACGTTGAGCACGGCGAGCACGGCTTACGACAAGTTTGTCTTCGTCCGAGAGCTCATCGATACCCAAGATGGCGATAATATCTTGCAACTCATTGTACTTCTGCAAGAGTTGTTTTACGGCTTGTGCTGTGTTATAGTGCTCCTCACCTACAATTAGCGGGTCGAGAATACGAGAGGTTGACTCCAAGGGGTCTACTGCGGGGTAGATACCCAACTCCGAAATCTTACGGCTCAATACGGTTGTTGCATCCAAGAAGCTGAAGGTAGTAGCGGGAGCGGGGTCGGTCAAGTCGTCGGCAGGAACGTAGATGGCTTGTACCGATGTAATAGCACCTTGTTTGGTCGAGGTAATACGCTCTTGCAATTTACCCATCTCCGATGCCAATGTGGGTTGATAACCTACAGCCGAGGGCATACGACCGAGAAGTGCCGATACCTCCGAACCTGCTTGAGTGAAACGGAAGATGTTGTCGATGAACAAGAGAATCTCTTTGCCACCGCCATCACCATCGCGGAATTGCTCGGCAACAGTAAGACCTGCAAGTGCTACACGTAGACGTGCACCGGGAGGCTCGTTCATCTGTCCGAACACGAGTGTTGCTTGTGAGTTGTTTACGCTCTTCATGTCGACGTCTTCGAGATTCCACTCGCCACGCTCCATGCCTTCGCTAAATTTCTCACCATACGACATTACGCCCGACTCGATCATCTCGCGCAACAAGTCGTTACCCTCGCGAGTACGCTCACCTACACCGGCAAATACCGAGAAACCATTGTGACCCTTGGCAATGTTGTTAATCATCTCCATGATGAGCACGGTTTTTCCTACACCGGCACCACCGAAAAGACCGATTTTACCACCACGAGAGTAGGGCTCAAGCAAGTCGATAACCTTGATACCGGTAAAGAGAAACTCGGTACTAACGGTCAACTCGTCAAATGCGGGAGCATCTTGGTGTATTGATTTTACATTGGTATAGTCAAGTGCGGGAAGGTGGTCGATTGCTTCACCCATCACATTCATCAAGCGACCCTTTACTTGGTCGCCGGTGGGCATTGACAAAGGACGTCCCAAATTCACTACTTTCATGCCTCTTACGAGACCATCGGTTGAGTCCATTGCTACGCAACGAACGGTATTCTCTCCGATGTGTTGTTCAACTTCCACCAACAAATCCGAGTCGTCGTTGCGCTCAATTTTGAGGGCGGCATAAATGGGAGGTACACTGTTGCCTTCTCCTTCGAAAGAGACATCGACAACAGGTCCGATTACTTGTGTGATATAGCCAAAGTTTTCACTCATGGTTAAAGCCTGCGGCGTTTATAAGGTTATTATTTTTTTTATTTTTTACTGATTAGAAGTGCCATCCCAATGCTACAATTACGCTCATAATAGCGAGATTGACAAGACTGATGGGGAGGAGATATTTCCACTCGAGCTTAAGCAATTGGTCGATGCGCAGACGGGGGAATGTCCAGCGGAACCACATGCTTATCCACACTACTACAATGCTCTTACCCAAGAACCATACAATCGATGGGATATAGTCCATGATTGTGTTGAATGACTCCCATCCGGGTATGTGCAACGGCATCCAACCGCCCAAGAACAGGGTTGTGGCAATACCACCCATGATGAAGAGGTTGAGGTACTCGGCCAAGTAGTAGAATCCAAAGTGTATACCTGAATACTCGGTGTGATAACCGGCAGTAAGCTCACTCTCGGCCTCGGCCATATCGAAGGGACCACGGTTAATCTCGGCCGAGCCGGCTACTAGATATACTATAAAGGCAATGAGTGCAGGTATGTGACCTCTGAAGAGGAACCATCCTTCATATTGAGCCTCTACAATGCCTGTTACCGACATAGTACCCGAAATGGCTACTATTGTGAGTATCGACAAGCCTATAGACAACTCGTAGCTTATCATTTGTGCACCGGCACGCATGGCACCGATAACGGTATATTTGCTGTTTGATGCCCATCCGGCCAATAGTACACCTATGATACCCAATCCCGATACGGCGAGCATGAAGAATACACCTACATCGTAGTTGATAACTTGCAATCCACGACCCCAAGGCAAGCATGCAAAGGTGAGCATCGAGGCTACCAATACAAAGAATGGCGCAAGGTTGAATAGGAAGTGGTCGATGTTTTTCAGATAGATAAGCTCTTTGATAAGAATCTTGAGCATATCGGCAATACTTTGAAATATACCGAAAGGACCTACACGGTTGGGGCCAAGACGACATTGAAATGCTCCGGCAACTCTGCGCTCAAAGTAGATAAGGAAAAGTGCGAGGATGCAATAAAGTGCCAATATGGCAACACCTATAAGCACAAACTCGATGAGTAGAGTAGCCCATTCGGGTAGGAAACTCATCAGCAGATTGTGTATCCACATCGTAATGTTCGAAAAATCGTACATGTTATTTGGTTTATTAGGTTTTTACATTTAATTATCGGTCAATATCGGGTATGACGTAGTCTAATGAGCCACCACCGGCAATAAGGTCGGCGATTTTTCCTCCGCGACATACCTCGTCGAGTGATGCTACAAGCATCATGCCCGGTGAGTTCAACTTGAGACGATAGGGATACTTATCTCCTCGGCTTTCAATATATACACCGAATGCTCCGCGGCTGGCTTCTACTTGACGGAACCAGTGACCTTCGGGCAACTTGATGATGGGTTTCATCTTCTCCGATATAGGACCTTCGGGGATGTTGTCAACCAATTGCTCTATGATGCGTATCGATTGGAGTATCTCGTCCATACGCACCATGTAGCGGGCATATATATCACCTTCGGTGCGCAATACTTCGTCAAATTCGACTTTGTCATACAAAGCATAAGGTATGCGTTTGCGCACGTCGCAAGCCCATCCCGATGCACGACCTGAAGGACCTGTCATTGAGTGTGCAATACAGCGCTCTTTTGATATCACGCTGATACCATGCATACGACCCTGTGCAATAACGTTGCCGGTAAAGAATCGGTGATATTCTTTGAGGCGTTCGGGCATGATTTTGCAGAACTCTTTGATTTTACGTTGATAGTCGGGGTGAATATCATGCATCACACCACCAATCTTGTTGTAGTGGAACGACATGCGTGCTCCGGTAGTCTCTTCGAGAATGTCGAGTACCATCTCGCGCTCGCGGAAACCGTATATAAGTGCTGTTGTACTACCCAAGTCGTTGCAGAATGTACCCCAGAACAATAAGTGCGACGAAATACGCATCAACTCGTCGTTGATAGTGCGAATGTATTGTGCACGCTCGGGTATCTCTACTTGCATAGCGTCCTCGATACACATACACAAGGCATGGCGATTTTGCATAGCCGAGAGGTAATCGAGGCGGTCGGTGAAGTGTAGTGTTTGAGGATATGTGAGCGATTCGCTCATTTTCTCGATACCACGGTGAATGTAACCGCAGTAGGGGTCTACTTTCTTGATAAACTCACCGTCGAGCGAGCAGCGTAGACGCAATACACCGTGAGTCGAGGGGTGTTGAGGGCCTATGTTGATAACATAGTCGTCGGGAGCAAATATTACAGGCTCAGTCTTGACAATCTTGCCATCGGCTTGCTCAACGTATGACACAGTAGTGTCGTATGCTTCTTCGTGATGCAGACGCACGGGATTGACCTCGGGGCTCGCATCATAATCTTTGCGCAAGGGATGACCTACCCAGTCGCGACGCAAGAAGAGGCGACGCATGTCGGGGTGGTTGATAAAGATAATGCCAAAGAAGTCATATACTTCACGCTCATAGAAGTTGGCCGATTCCCACAGGTCGGCTACCGAGTGAAGCATGGGATTTTGGCGATCGGCAGTTTCGACGCGCACGCTTAGGCGGTCGCCGGTCTTGGTCGATTCGAGATAATATATACAACCGAGAGTCTCACCCCAGTCCATGCCAACGATGGTGGTGAGGTAGTCAAACGGCATATTTGCATCTTCATACAAGGCTTTTGCGAGCTTGTGCCATTGGGCATCGGGAACAGATACCTCAAGTACCTGAGCCTCAGTGAAAGTGGCTTCGGGTATCAGCGCGCTTATTTTTTCTTGAATGCTTGCCATATATTTTTATATATAAGTGTATGTTCTATGAGATTATTGTGCGAAGGTTACTCTTTGTCCTTGAAGAATTCGTCGCGTTTTTGTTTGCGATTGACACCGCCAAAGAAATTTTCAACCTTGATTTTGCGTTGCAATTGCATCATACCATATAGCATGGCTTCGGGTCGAGGAGGACATCCGGGCACAAATACGTCAACAGGAATGATCTTGTCGATGCCTTGTACAGTGTGATATGAGTTGCGGAAAGGACCACCCGATACAGCGCAAGCACCTGTTGCTATAACGTATTTGGGCTCGGCCAATTGGTCGTACACGCGCTTAAGGATGGGAGCCATACGGTGAACAATTGTTCCGGCTACCATCAAGAAGTCGGCTTGACGGGGTGAGTTGCGAGTTACCTCAAAGCCAAAACGAGCCATATCGTGACGGGCTGCTGCTACCGACATAAACTCAATACCACAGCAACTTGTTGCAAATGCCAGAGGCCACACCGAATTGGAGCGTCCCCAGTTGATGATGTCGTCAAATACGCCAACTACTACATTGGTGCCGGCTGCATTTAATTCTTCTACCAATTTTTCGAGTGACTCATTGTCTTTAAAGTCCTCGTAAGGCATCGCTTTGATATTTGATTTCTTTACTTCCATTCCAACGCTCCTTTCTTCCATGCGTAAACAAGACCTAAAACAAGAATTACCATAAAGACAGCAATGCTGATAAGACCGGCTACGCCTATCTCGCTCAATACCACTGCCCAAGGAAATAGAAATACTGTCTCGACATCGAACATAAGGTAAAGGATAGCAAACAGATAATAACCGGCTTTGAATTGCATCCAAGAGGTGCCTCGTGTGGGTATACCGCACTCATAAGCCTCGCCTTTTTGGGGGTTGAATGAACGTGGCGCAAGCAACCATGCAATGAGCAATGCTGCTCCAACCATTACAATAGCTGTGACGAGAATAGTCACAAATAGTGCTGAATTCATTGTTGTTTTATCCTAATGGTTTGTTTTTATGTTTTCATGGGTTTATTTGGGATATTTTTTGCCCAAATATAAATCCACGCAAAGATAAGAAAAAGTTTTTCCATACAAAGAAATAATCCAATCTTTTATTTACAAAAAATATGCTTTCGTGGACGTTTTGTTATAGAATGTGCCGATGCACCGATTGTGCAACTGAAGAATGTAATTGTTGTTACAAAGGTGTGAAGAAAAGGATGTATAAAATATTATGGAATTGTATAAGTGTTGTGAAAATTACTCGTTTCAATGTGTTTGATTTATCTTGCCGTTTTTTTTCTTTTATCGTGTTTATAGAACATAGGCTGCGGCATGGGATAAAAAATAAGTGAACTTATTTTGTTCTCCGCTCACCTTTCACTATATTTGCACTAAACTGCGAAAGATTGTGCTGCTTGCAATTGACTGCATGTGATGGCACAACTGTAGCACAGAAACATTAAAAATAGAAAGTTATGAAGAAATCGTACCTTTTCCTTGCCGATGGCTTTGAGGAGATTGAAGCCTTAACAGTTGTAGATATATTGCGTCGTGCCGAAATGCCTTTGATAACATTGTCGGTAACTGATAAAGCTGTAGTGACCGGTGCTCACGGTATTCCTGTTGTAGCCGATGCCTTGGCTCAGGATGTGTCGTTTGATGAAGTTGAGTGGTTGATACTGCCCGGTGGTATGCCCGGTATGACCAATTTGGCCGCAAGCCGTCCGTTGTGTGATTTGGTGAAGGCGCATGCCGAGGCCGGTGGTCGCACTGCTGCTATAT
This sequence comes from Bacteroidaceae bacterium, assembly GCA_017935645.1. Taxonomy (GTDB): domain Bacteria; phylum Bacteroidota; class Bacteroidia; order Bacteroidales; family Barnesiellaceae_A; genus Barnesiella_A. The sequence goes on from JAGBHF010000085.1 coordinate 48,395, forward strand.
GTGCCTCTCCCTCAATATTGGGTATGTTGGGCTTGCTCAATGGTCGCCGTGCTACTTGTTATCCCGGTTTTGAACACAACCTTGAAGGTGCTATTATCACCGGCGAACGCACTGCTATCGATGAGAATATAACTACCGGTAACGGCCCTGCTTCGGCGGCTGTGTTTGGCTTGTCGCTTGTCGCTCAAAGTTGTGGCGAGGAGAAAGCTCAAGAGGTTGCAACCGGTATGTTGATGTAATGCTATAAGTAACAATACACATGCGCATAGATATTATTACTGTCTTGCCTGAGTTGCTTGATGGCCCGTTGAATAACTCAATTCTTAAGCGTGCACAGGATAAGGGATTGGCCGAAATTGTTGTGCACAATCTGCGCGATTTTACACTCGATAAGCACCGTCGTGTCGACGACTACCCTTTCGGTGGCGAGGCGGGCATGGTGATGCAAATAGAGCCGGTCGATCGAGCTATCTCGTTTCTGAAGTCGCAACGTGACTATGATGAGGTGATATTTACTTCGCCCGACGGCGATATGTTCGACCAGCCTATGGCCAATTCGTTGTCGATGCTCAACAATATCATCATTCTATGTGGTCACTATAAGGGTATTGATTATCGTATTCGCGAGCATCTCATTACCCGCGAAATATCGATAGGCGATTATGTGCTCACGGGAGGCGAGATGCCTGCGGCAATTATTGCCGATGCTATAGTGCGTCTTATCCCCGGTGCCATCGGTGATGAGCAGTCGGCATTGAGCGATTCGTTTCAAGATAATCTCTTGGCTCCGCCTGTCTATACACGTCCTGCCGAGTATAAAGGTTGGCGCGTGCCCGATGTGTTGTTATCGGGGCACCAACGCAAGATTGATGAGTGGAAGCACGAACAAGCTGTGGAACGCACACGACGTTTGCGTCCGGGCTTGTTGGATGAGTAATGGTATATAATACTTATTGCCTATAACCAAAAAAGGCATCGAGCATTGCGCTCGATGCCTTTTTGCTTATTGTGTGGATGTGTTATCGGATAACAACTTTGGTTGATACACCGTCGATAGTTACGATGTAAACACCTGCATTGAGGTTGGTCTCGATAGTTGTTTTGATAGCTTGAGTTTGAGCAGTCAATACGATGCGACCGGCGATGTCGGTAACTACGATGTCGGCATTCTCGCGTGCGTTGACAATGTTGAGCTCGCTACCGTTTACAAATACGTTCCAAGTGGCAACAGAGGGTGCTTTTACAGCAGTGTTGTCATTGAAGTATACATTGGGGTAGAGACCGCAACAGATGTCCATGCCACAGAAATCGGTGGCCGAGTACCAACCGGCGGGTTTGTTGGCCAAGTCGATGTCGTTGTGGAAGTAAGTTGTGCAATCACCGTTTTCGCGAGCGTAGCTGTGGGCGATGAATATACGGTTGTTGCTGCTGGGAGTAATCTCGGGGAATTCAACCTCAAAGAAGAATGTACCGGTTACTTCTATTTCGTCTTCCAATACAATTGCACCAAGGCCAAGGCTACCTGAGGGTATTTCTGTTGTGCCAAATACGTCTTTTATTTTCAACTCTTTTGTGAAAACAACTTCGCCGGGCATGCCGTTTTCGTCGGCTTTCAATATGCGTGCGATGATGTTTTTAGAAGCGTGAACGGGCGAAATCTTGTAGTTGCCAAAGAGAACGTAGCTACCTGCTATGAGTGTCTTGGCATCGGCAGGACGATCGAAACGCTCGGCAATGCGACTGTATGTCTCGCTAAGACCGCAGAGTGCATCGTATGTGGCATTGTCTGAAGATGAGAATGTGTACAAGTTGTCTTCGGGTTTGAAGTTACCAACGCAGTCGCCAAAACCTTCTGTTCCATGGATGCGGTTGATATAATACTCGCGCAATATACCTGTTTCGCCATCTTTGTTGATGAGAATAAGGAGGTCTTCGTTGAAGATTTCGTTGTCATCTTCGGGCAACTCAAATGTTACGATGGGTTTGGCTGCAGTATCGTCATTGGTGCTACCGTAGAAACCAAAGTCCCAAAGTACGCTTTCGCAGTTGGTGGCATTGTAACCATACTCAAATTCCTCGCCGGCGTATGTGTAAACGCGGGGAACCAAGCGGTAGCCTTGATTGTCGGCCATAAATTGGTCGATTGACCATAGACCACCTTTTGACATCATGTAGCCGTCGGGCATGATGCGGATGTGGTCGCTGTCTACTTGGATGTCGTCCCACATGCTGATGTTGGCTCCGGGTTGAGATGTACAGTGGTGGATGGCTACATAATATGTGCCTGTAGTTGTGGGTGTGAATGTGCCACTATAAAGTGTCCAATCGCTGTCTTTTACTGCGTTTGAGCCTTTGCTGTCAATGATAGTTGTTGTTTGTGCTTCGGCTGTTTGTGCAGTACCTATTGTCATTTCCCATTCATCGGGTATGTTGTAACCCATGCAGAATGCGTATACACCGAAGTGATATGTTACGTTGGCTTCAAGAGTGATAGCTTTTGATATAGCCCATGCGTCACGAGGATTCTCGTCATCGTACATAGATACGAGGGCATAATCGCCACTGAATGCCGCTAATGCACCACCGGTTTCTGCAGCAGGATTCTGGCATTTTATGCTGGTTATTGCATCGAATGTTGCCCAACCTTCGGGCATCATGGTTGTTGTATTGATTTGCTCAAAGTCCTCGAAGAGTATTTGAGTGTCTTCGTTGGCAACTGTTTTTTGCATAGTAACGTGTTTGTTACTTTTAAGATGTGCCAATTGGATAGGCGCTACAGTAGCCATTGCAATATTGGCAGAAAGAGCCAATGTTGCCATGCTAAAAAGTAATTTCTTTGTCATGATATAGGGGTTTAAATTAAATTGTATTCTTCCTCATCTAAAATAGCGTTGCAAAATTAGCCTAAATTTTTGTGCTGTAAAAATATATTGGAATAAAAATAAAATTTCAAAGAGTTAAAAATGTTAGATATAGGGCAATATTATAGTGCGGTTATTGGTATCCAATCACACACCATACACCTTGTATACGAGTGTCGTGGTAATTGATGTCGCTTTGTAGGCACTCTTGTATGAGTTCTTGTGCTTTCTCGGGATATACTCCGGCCGATAGGATAATGTTGTCGATGTTGAAATTTTTCTGCAGTTGTGATATGTGTCCACTATATTTTTCGGTGATAATGGCGTAGTCGATGTCAATGGGTGTTGAGGCGTGACTGTAACGCCATATATTGTTGTCGACCCACAAGATGCGTTTGCCGTAATACTCAATAAAGGGCAATGCCATGTAGATATGTTCCGTAGCGAGGGTATCACCGGCAACGACTCGTTGTGCTGTAAGGTGCTCACGTATGCGCCATTCTTGCCCTGCTTCGGGTATGCTCATGCAAGTGTCGGTGCTGATGATAAGGCAATTGCGCTTGTTATCGCAAAGTTGCAGATGTGAGTATTTGCGCTCGCTTGGTAGCAGTATTGTGGGGGTAGAGGGACGTAATGTTTCGTATAAGATATAGCCCTGCATGGTAATGAGTGTAAGTAAAATGATCGTTGTAGGGCGCAAGGTGCGGTGCGACAGGCTGTACCATATAGCTATAATCATGATGCCATAAAGGATGAGCATAGGCAATGATACCCACACACCTTCAATAACTGCACCCGGTAGGGTCGCTATTGTGTTGGCTCCATTGCATAACAGGCTTGCAGTTGTATCGGTGGCATGGTCGAGCCAAGCATGAGGCAGACCCACTACCTCGCACAGTTGCATAATAAGCGCCATGAACACCAGCGGGGTTAGTAACGGGGTTAGTAGCAAGTTTGACAACAACCCCCACATAGGTATATAGTGAAAATAGTAGCTTGCAAGAGGTATGGTAGCAATTTGTGCTGCGAGCGAAGCGGCTATGAGATCGACGATATAGCGTAGGATGGGATTATGGGTGTTGAGTAAGTTGTTAATATTGAAATATGGACTTAATAAGATAATTCCGGCAACGGCTGTATAACTCAGTTGAAATCCGATGTCGAATAGTTGCATCGGAGCCATGAGCAGTATCATAACAGCCGATCCACACAGCGCATTGAGCGATGTGTTGGGACGATTGATAATCTCGGCAACTCCAACAAAAGATGCCATGATACAAGCTCTGACTACCGAGGGCGATAATCCTGTAATAAAAGCGTATGCCCACAATACAATCAAGGTGATGATGCCTCGAGTGTGAGGTATGGGGGTGTACCGTAGCGGGTATAATATTATCCACAGGATAAATGCTATTATACCGGTGTGCAGACCACTTACGGCGAGGGTGTGTGAAAGTCCGGCCGATGAGAAGTATTGGCGCATGGAATCCGGAATGTCGGCCTTATATCCCCACAGAAGAGCCGAGAGCAGCGATTGGTTCTCTTGCGATAATTGACATCGCTTCAAGCTCTCGATACAACGTTGTTGTATGCGGGCGGCTTGTTGTGTTATAGAAAGGGGGGCTTGTTGCTGCGATAGTTGCCAAGTACCGTCGGCCAGATATTGTCGATATAATATCCCCTTACGAGCCATAAATGAGGAGTAGTCGAACGAGTGCGGTAGCCTACTGCTCTCAATGGGTTGTAATTGTGGACGGAAAAGAATTATATCACCACTCTGCAATGTGCGTGCGGTGTAGGACTTCTGTAAGTGTAGCAGTACCTTGATAAGGACATTTCGTAAGTTGTTGCTGTCATTCAGTGCAACGATTGTAGCTTGCGTGCGGTAGGTGTACTCTTGTTCGGTAGGAGTGTTCTCGATGCAAGCAATGGCCAATGTGTTGGCTGTGGTAGTGGGAAGCTCTTTCGATACAGTGTTGTTGATGCACACAGCCATGCCTATAGCTATAAAAACTGCGTTGACAAATGTTGCAAAAGATATTTTTCGCCACACCGAGAATAGATGCTTGCGCAAAACGATTGTCGCCATAGCGCCTACCAATGCAATAGCGCACCATACATATAATATAATGTCCGAGGGGGCAGTATATTGCCATGCGATACCCACCATCAGCGGTATGAGCAGCCGTAGGAATGGGATATGGTCGAGTGTGTATCGTGGTGCGTTGTACATAGTGTGATAGATTGTGCGAATATACACAAAATTTTGAACAATTGGTTGCTGCTCATCCGGAGGTTGCTATCGTTCTATTTTCAAAATTATTGTGCTTTGGATAAAAAATACTGTGTTAAAAGTGTTAAAAAATGGAGGTTTGGTGCATTTTTTGGTCGAAAAATTAGGTTGTTCGCAAAAAATAGTCGTTATTTGCAATCAATTCAAAAAATAAACCGACATATTCACCTTTTAAAAACAGAAGCCTATTGAACAAAATTACTCTTATTTAAACGCAAAATAGTAGAGTAAATGAACAATTTGTTTAATCATACCGATGACGAACTCGTCGCACGGTATGCCAATGGTAATAATGAGGCTTTTGACGTCTTACTTAAAAGGCATGAGTCGAAAATCTTTTCGTACATATATTATATAGTCAAAGACGATGACAAGGCAAATGATATCTTTCAAGAGACATTTGTCAAGGCGATTATGACTATTCGTCAAGGACGATATAGTGGTAATGGTCGTTTCGTTTCGTGGATTACACGCATCGCACACAACCTTATCATCGACAACTATCGCCAAGAGAAAATCGAGAATTGTGTGAATAGCGAAGATGAATCGCTCGATATATTCAACCGTAAAGAACTCAGCGAGGGTACAATTGAGGATTTCCTTGTGCAAGAGCAAATTACTTGCGACATACGTCGCTTGGTTGAGGCATTGCCCGACAATCAACGCGAAGTGATAGAGTTGCGCTATTACAAGGACTTGAGCTTCAAAGAGATTGCCGACCTTACCAACGTAAGTATCAATACCGCATTGGGTCGCATGCGTTATGCTATACTCAATATGCGTCGCATGGCCGAGCAGTATAATATCGCTCTCACACTATAAGTGTGTGATAACGAAAAAAATATACTACCCGATACAATAATAGTACAGGCTTTTGCGTTATATAGGTGTAACTTGTAATTATAAAGCCTATGAAGAAAAACTCTACACCTGTATCTATTAAGAAGTCATCCAACAGCACTGCAGAGTTGCACGCACGTCAATCGACGCTCAATGCCATCATGCAATTTGCACGTTCTTATACTTATGTGCCTAAGTTGCAAGCCGGATTGGGCAATATGGTAGCCAATTGACATCATTGTGCTGAAGAAGAACAACCGAGATACTCAATGCGAGGGTATCTCGGTATTTTTTTTGCCTTGGTGTGAGGGTAGGGTGTGGTATAGAGAGAATAAAAAAGGTTGAGTCGCGACTCAACCTTTTCTGTAATTATATAGCAGTGCTATTATTTTTTCATATCGGCAACCTTCTCAAGGATGCGGAGGAGGTGCAACCAGAATTTTTCTACTGCGGGGATGTGCATGCGCTCGTCGGGTGAGTGAACGTCGCGCAATGTAGGACCAAACGAAATCATATCGAGGTGAGGATATTTTGAGAGGAACAAGCCACACTCAAGACCTGCGTGGATAGCAAGAATTTGGGGTGTAACGTTGAACAACTCTTCGTAAGCCTCAACAGCGATATCTTTGATTGCCGATTGCATGTTGGGTTTCCATCCGGGATAGCCTTCGCCGTGTGCGGGCACAGCACCTGCCATGGCAAAGAGAGCCTCGATTTGGTTGGCGATGTCGTATTTTTCACTCTCAACCGAGCTGCGTTGGCTGGTAGCTACAACGATAGTGTTGCCTTCGCGCATTTTTACCGATGCAAGGTTGGTAGATGTTTGTACCAAACCGGGCAATTCGCGACTCATGGCAATTACACCGTGAGGTGCAGCGTAAAGAGCCGAAATAAGGTTGTGAGCAGTTGTATCGTCGATACAAGTAGCAGGAACGTCGGCAGTCTCCATACCCGAGCCTGTGAGGGCGTCAACACCACGCAACTCGTCTTCAACAGTAGCAATGTGGCAGTTGAAGTCTACACGGATATCCTCTTTGTGTTTTACGGGAACACCGATTACAGCCATAGCCTCACGAGGAATAGCGTTGCGCAAGTTACCACCATCGATAGCAGCCAACTTCACGTCATACTTCTTCATGGCATTCCACAAGAAGCGAGCCAAAATTTTGTTGGCATTACCGCGACCGTGGTGGATGTCGCCACCTGAGTGACCGCCATTGAGGCCCTTAATGCGCAATGTTGCGTAGTAGTAGTCTTGGGGAGCAGCTTGCTCGGTGTATGTAAATGTAGAAGTAGTGTCGATACCACCGGCGCAACCGATAAAGATTTGAGCATCGTCCTCCGAGTCGAGGTTGAGCAATATATCGCCACTGATGAGGTTGCCATCGAGGTTGTTGGCACCTGTCAAGCCGGTCTCTTCGTCAACGGTGAAGAGCGCTTGCAAACGACCGTGTTTAGCTTCGGGGTCGATAAGCACAGCCATAGCAGCAGCCATACCAATACCATTGTCGGCGCCGAGTGTTGTACCGCGAGCACGTACCCATTCGCCATCGATGTATGTTTGGATGGGGTCGTTCTCAAAGTCAAGCTCTACATCGCTGTTTTTCTCACATACCATATCCATGTGGGCTTGCAAGATTACGGTGGGAGCAGCTTCGTAACCGGGTGTTGCGGGAACGGTCATGACAACATTACCAATCTCGTCGGTGGCAACTTCGAGGTTGTGTTTATGTGCAAAGTCTAAAAGGTAAGCACGGATTTTTTCTTCCTTTTTAGAGGGTCGGGGTACTTGCGTAATGGCATCGAAAATTTCCCATACCAACGCGGGTTTAAGGTCTTTAACTTTCATAGAAATTTTGCTTTATTATTCCCCATCGAACGCTAATGAGTGTAATCGTGAGGAAATTTTTGTTAATTTTTAAGGTTTTTCAAAGGCTGTAATTAAAATATACGGCGAAAAATTGCGGTTAGAAAATTTCTCTTTCCTATATTTGCACCACAAATATAGTGAAAGGTGAGCGAAGATGCAAATCAAACTCGTTTGAATTTGAATTTTCCGAACCGTATCCTATATAATTCAAATATAGTGAAAGGTGAGCGAAAATGTAATCAAACTCGTTTGAAACTGATTTTCTGCCCCATATCTATATAATACAAAGTGATAATATAATGTTGAAGACAATACTTATAACAATTGTTATAATAGCGATAGTCGTGTTATTGTTGGGCTTTAGGGTATTTTTTGTTAAGGGCGGAAAGTTTCCTTCGATGCACATCAGTAGCAACGAGAATATGAAGCGCAAGGGCATCAGTTGTGCTATATCAACCGATGCGCGCGATAGAAATCGCAAAAACTTGGAAGATATTATATCGGATAATAAAAACTAAATAGATACTGAAAATTATGAGAAAATTTTTGAACGCATTATGCGTATTTGCTCTTGTAGCAGGTCTTTCTGCTTGTGCAGGTAATAAGAGTGCCGAAGTTCCTGCTGCTACCGAGGAGTGTGCCGGACACAAATTGCCTATTGCCTATGTTGACACCGATTCGCTAATCTTGCTTTACAACTATGCTCAAGAACAAGAGCAAAAGTTGGTAGATAAAATTGAGAACGATCGCGCCAACTTGAATGCTCGTGTTGCCAAATTGGCTAAACGTCAAGAGGATTTTCAACGTAAAGTGCAAAACAATGCTTTCTTGTCGCAAAGCAGTGCCGAGCAACAATATAATGAGTTGATGAAGGAGCAAGAGCGTTTGCAACAAGAGGCTGCTCTTATCGATGCAGAGAACTTACAAGCTCAACAAGCTATGCTCCAAGAGATAACAAATGATATCCGCTCATACATCGAGGAGTACAACAAGACTGCCGGTTATGAGGTTATCTTGCAAAAGGCTGCTACTGTATACATCAGCAATGCTTATGATATCACAGCCGAGATTGCCGAGGGCTTGAACAAAAAGAAACCTGTATCGGCCGAGGAGAAATAATAGACCTTAACAGTTAAATGATATAGTGGTGCACTTCATGACGAGGTGTACCACTTTTTTATGCCGTTGAATCACGTGATTAAGTGTGAGTGGGTGTGAAAAACGAAACAATTCGTCAATATATTTGGTAATATCTTGTGCTTGCATTACTTTTGCGTTAAGCAAATGTAACGTTATATGGCATATTTTTCGCTTATCATACCGGTATTTAATCGCCCCGATGAGGTAAATGAGTTGCTTGAGAGTCTTACCAAGCAACATTGCAAAGATTTTGAAGTAATCGTTGTCGAAGATGGCTCGCAAGTACCATGCGATGCTGTGGTAAAGAACTACAGCAACCTGTTGGACATACACTACTACAATAAGCCCAACTCAGGGCCGGGACAATCGCGCAACTATGGTGCCGAGCGTGCCTCGGGCGAGTATCTTATTGTGCTCGACTCCGACTGTATCATACCCGAGGGATATCTCGATGCTGTGAAGGCCGAGTTGGATGCCTCGCCGGCCGATGCCTTTGGTGGTCCTGACCGTGCGCACGAGTCATTTACCGATATACAAAAGGCTATTAACTATGCTATGACCTCGTTTTTTACAACAGGTGGTATACGTGGAGGCAAGAAGAAACTTGACAAGTTCTATCCTCGTAGTTTCAATATGGGTATCAAGGCCGATGTGTACAAGGCGTTGGGTGGATTCTCTAAGATGCGTTTCGGAGAGGATATAGACTTCAGTATCCGCATCTTTAAGGGCGGATATAAGTGCCGACTTTTCCCCGAAGCGTGGGTATGGCATAAGCGTCGCACCGACTTGCGCAAGTTCTTTAAGCAAGTACACAACTCGGGTATAGCGCGCATCAATCTCTATAAGAAGTATCCCGAGTCGCTTAAGTTGGTACACATGTTGCCGGCAGTTTTTACGATCGGTGTGGTGCTGTTGTTGCTTGGTACACCGTTTATACCGGCCTTTTCTTCGCTTATAGGGCTTTTTATACTTATAGTCTTTGTCGATTCGTCGTTGCAAAATAAGAGTATCAAGATAGGCGCTCTCTCGGTTGTGGCATCATTTGTGCAATTGATAGGCTACGGCACGGGATTTCTGCGTGCATGGTGGCAACGCTGTGTGTTGCGAAAAGATGAATTTGAAGCCTTCAAAAACAGTTTCTACAAGTAATGGCCAAGCTGACTATAACCCAACTATCGGTTGACGACCGACCTCGCGAGAAGATGATGATGCACGGTGCTCGCGCACTGAGCAATGCCGAGTTGTTGGCTATTCTCATCGGTTCGGGCAGTGTCGATGAGACGGCTATCGAGCTGTCGCAACGAGTGCTTAATGCGGTCAACAATAATCTCAATAGTTTGGGTAAGTACGACCTCAAGCAACTGACGGCTTATAAAGGTATTGGTGAGGCTAAGGCTATAACAATCATGGCGGCTATGGAGTTAGGGCGTCGTCGTCGCGAAGAAGAGGCTCCCGAACGCCCTCAGCTTACTACAAGTAAGGCTGTATATGACTATATGGCGCATAGACTCATAGACTTGCCTCATGAAGAATTTTGGGCTATCTTGCTCAATCGTGCGGGGCGGGTTATCGATATGGTGATGGTAAGTAAGGGTGGCACGGCATCTACTGCTGTCGATGTAAAGATTATTATGCGTGCGGCCATTCAAAACCTTGCTTCCGCCATTATCTTATGTCACAATCATCCCTCGGGAAATAACCGACCCAGCCGTGATGACGAAATGCTGACTCGACAGATTGCTGACGCCGCTAAGTTGATGGGGCTGATAGTATTGGACCACATTATCGTATGCGACGGTTGCTATTATAGCTTCTCCGATGAGGCTAAGATGTAGGGCCTTTGGGGGCTTTATTCTACCTTTTCAATGCCTTGCAGTGTGTTGTAAGGTGGTCGAATATATATAACATATTTGCGACCATCGGGTAGGGCTACCGTGTCGGGAAATTGCATGGGTGCAGTTGTCGGAATAGTATGTGGAGCTACAACGCGTTTTATCCGGCCCAGGAAAGAGGCCGAAGGGTCGCGCCATGATGCCGGCTTGTATTGCCATTGCCAATGGCTGTGTGTTGGTAGATTTTCCAATGGCGTAATAACATACCTACTGTCGGGCGTTATGTAGAAGGGGTTGTTTCCTACTACTTTATTTGCAGATGTGAAAAATGCTTCGGGCAATTCGATAGCTTCTTTTACACCCCAAGGTAATATTTGTATATATCTACCGTAGAGCTTGTAGCTCATGTCGCTGTTGCGGGCTATCAATGGTGTAGGTATTGCAAGTGTGTCTTTAAGACCAACAAGAGGAATTACAAATCCGCGCCACTCGGCTTCGGGTGCTTCATAATAGATTTTGTGTAAGTCCATAACCCATCTTTGAGCTATTTGTGGCTTATTTTCATACTCTAAGAATATTACTTCATTTTTGTCATTGCGTGATTGCTTAAATATTGCTTTGTGTTGAAGTCCTGTTTGGTAAGCACAAGGCATAATGGCTATAACCCATATTGTTAGCGATGTAGCCATTGTAGTGCTTAATGCTCTAATAATGCGTGGAGATAATGTAAGTGTGACTCTGTTAATTGCGCGAAGGAGTAGAAGCAGAGCAAAGAACTCAGCTCCATAAAATATGCGCATGGTGTTTACTCCCGAGCTTATGGCTACCACAAAGAAAAAAGCAATGATTGTGGTGAGAATAAGATAAAAGTTCACTTTAATGAATTGTTGTGCTTTTGCACGCCACGATTTGCAAAATAGTGATAGAACAGCGATGAGTAAACAAAGCGGTATAACACGCAAATTGCGTAGTGTTAATATAACACTTGATAGAAACTGTTGTACCGAAATATACTCGATATGTCGCGCTTTGTTTTCCAATCCCGGGGCAGCAAGTATAGCAATGCACCCCAATCCATACGCCACTGCTATGAGTGTTTTTTGATTAACACCTATCGAGCGATAATGAATGAGCATGTACATAAATACTGTTGCACCTACCGGCAAAGACAAAGCTTCATGACCAAATCCGCAACAGAAAGCCCATACTGCTAACCCTATGCTTGTAGCAGAGATAGGCTTGTTATGCTGTGTTACGTGTTGCCACATGAGCATAAATGATAGTGTTGCCGCCGATGTCCACATGTAGTTGAGTGAGCCGGATGCCCAGTAGAATAAGTAGTCCATATCGGGCATTAACCAGTATATGCCGGCAACAATCATTAGTAATGTTATCGGTCGTGGGCTCTCTTTACTCCCTTGTGTATATAGTGCCATGCACCATATCAATAGCATGAATATCAGAGTGTTTACAATATCAAAGGCATAATCGGGTAGCACAGCCAATAGCGATTGTAATGTAATGTGGATGAGTGCTCGAGAGTTTTCGCCTATATAATGGTGGTATTGCGATACAAGAATGTCGGAAAAGTTGCTAATAGGCGATAGTGTTTCGCCCGGTACATATCGTAGGGCATACCACACATCGTCATCGTAGTATGGAACAAAATAGTTGAAGAGAAAGAAACATATAGCAACAACTATGCAAGTAAAAAGTGTATAGAGATTACTTTTGGTCATGGTGCTGTTTCTTGTATTCTCGGGCGATGTATGTGGGGCGGTTCTTGGTCTCGTTAAAGATGCGACCCAGATACTCACCAATAATGCCTAACGAGAGGAGTTGAATACCACCCAAGAAGAGTATGATACACATGAGCGAGGGGTATCCGGCTACCGGATCGCCCCATATCAATGTCTTTGCAATGATGACAATCATGTATATGAAGGCTACTATTGAAATGATAAAACCCAATATAGACGATATGCGCAGGGGGGTAACGGAAAATGATGTAACACCCTCTATGGC
>JAGBHF010000086.1 GCA_017935645.1 Bacteroidaceae bacterium
AACAGCCTCCTCAAGAGCAGAAAGAACAAGAAAAAGAACAGGAACAACAGCAGCAGCAACAACAGAGTGGCATGACCAAGGAGAATGCCCAACAAATACTTGATGCACTGCAACAAAACGAACGCGATGCTCAAGAACGTGTGCAAGAACACCTCAAGCAACAACAAAACAGACGTAAAGTCGAAAAAGAATGGTAACTTTGCACCCCCAAAAACAAGCTAAAAGATTTTGCAAATGAAAAAACGATTATTGCTTACATATACATTACTCTTTGTTACGCTCTTTGCTGTTGCCGAAGAGATAACATTCGAGTGGAAAGGTCGCAACAAAGTAGTACAAGGTCAACAATTCCAACTCGAATATGTTGTTACAGGTACCGATAAAGGAAATGTCCAGTTACCTCAATTCAAGGGTTGTGACGAGTTGTATCGTGGCACATCGAGGGGTACAAGTGTCAACATTATCAACGGTAATGTTACACGTAAGGTATCCAACTCTATCATTGTGACACTCCGTGCCAATGAAGCGGGTACACACGAGATTGAGCCGGCAACGCTCACCATCGATGGACAAACATACCATACCAAGCCTCTTACACTCACAGTGTTGGAAAGTGATGCCCCGGCTACCGAGGGTGGTGCCGACCAGCGTTCGCGTGGTCAGAGCGCAGTAGTCTCTTCGGGAAATAGCACCGAGACCTTTACCCGACTCATTCTTTCGCGCACTTCGGTCTACGAGCAAGAGGCTGTATTGGCTACACTTAAGGTATATACACTCGCTCCGCAACTCAACTTTACAAAGGTTACACTGCCCACCTTTGAGGGTTTTGCAGCACAGGAACTCGACGTGCCGCAATCCAATCAATGGGATATCGAACGCTACAACGACCGCAACTACAAGTCGGCTACATTACGTCGTATGTTGCTCTTCCCGCAACAGTCGGGCGAGATAAAAATCAACGGCGGTAGTAGCGAAATAGATGTCTATGAGGTACAAGGTGTCAATTTCTTTGGTCAACCCTATTACGATGTGGTGAGCAAGAATATTATCACCCCTTCGGTCAGTGTCAATGTTAAGCCTTTGCCCGAAGGTAAGCCCGATAACTTTACAGGTGGAGTGGGCGACTTTAAGCTCACAGGCGAGTTGTCTACTCATGAACTCAAAGCCAATGAAGCGCTTACACTCAAGCTCACTATAAGCGGTAAGGGTAACTTGCAATTGATGCAAAACCCCAACGTAGAGTTTCCCTCTGAGTTTGAGGCTTACGACCCGCAGGTCAACCTCGACATTCACTCGGGAGCCGGTGGCGTATCGGGTAAGCGTGTCATTGAGTACACCATTATACCTCGTTATGCAGGTACTTTTACAATACCCTCTATCGAAATTGCCTATTTCGACCCTCAAGCCAAGGCTTACAAGACTATGGCTTCGCCCGAATTTACAATCGAGGTGAGCAAGGGTGACGATGTTGAGGCTACTGCCGTAAGTAACTTCCGCAATCAAGACGATGTACGCCTACTTAATGCCGATATTCGACACATCAAGAGTTCGCTTGGCAATCTTTCGCACTCACGCTCGGCTTACGTCGATAGCTGGACATATTGGTTGTGGTACATCTTACCTATACTCATTGTCGTGATATATGCTATTGCTTCGCGCATCTATGCATCTGCCAATGCCGATGTGGCTGTCAACCGCAATCGTAAGGCCAATAAGGTGGCTCTGCGTCGTCTCAAGCAAGCCGGTATTTTCTTGAAGGCTCACAATCAATCGCAATTCTACGAAGAGGTATTGCGTGCCGTTTGGGGATATTTGTGCGACAAACTTAATATGCCCCTCTCGGAACTCTCGCGCGATAATGTACAAGCCGAATTGGCTCGTTGCGGTGTAGGTCAAGATTTGATTATCCGATTTACTCAGATTCTCGACCGTTGCGAGTTTGCTCGTTATGCCCCCTCACAGGCCGATGATGCTATGGAGCAACTCTATCAAGATACAATCGATGCCATTGGCGAGATGGAAAACATCATAAAATCAAAGAAAAAATAAAACATTCTCATGAAACACAAGATAATATCTATCCTCATACTCTCTCTTGCAGTTCTCTCGGCAATGGGACAGAGCCTTTCCGAGCGTTCGGCTGCAGTATACAACGCACAACGTTATGCCGATGCTGTTGCATTGTACGATAGTATCGAAGTAGCCGAAGGCGTCTCGCCCGAGTTGTACTACAACCGTGGCAATGCTTACTATAAGATGGGTAAATATGCCCCCGCTATACTCAACTACGAGCGTGCCCTGTTGCTCTCGCCCGGCAACCCCGATATTAAGTACAACCTCGAATTGGCCAATACAAAGATTGCCGATAAGATTGAGGTAACAGGTACTTTCTTTATCAACGTGTGGGCCGAGAACGTGCGCGATTGGTTCAACTCTAATACTTGGGCTGTAATAGCGGTAGTTGCCTTTTTGCTCTTTATGGTGGGGTTGGTAATATATCTCTTTACCGATATCGAGCGTATGCGTTTGAAGAAGATAGGATTCTTTACGGCTCTACCCATGTTTATTGTGACGGCTATAGCCTTGGCTTGTGCTATTACACAGAACAATCGCATCAATGCCCACAACGAAGCCATAGTCTTTGCGCATGAAGTAGCCGTGAAGAGTGCTCCGGCCGAGAGCGGAACAGAGCTTTTCGTGTTGCACGAAGGTACAAAGGTACTCTTGCGCGAGCAGGTAGGAGAGTGGATTGAGATAACTATCTCCGATGGCAGTAGGGGGTGGATGCCCATTTCGGCCATCGAGGTTATCTGATACACTTAGCACCATTCATCGATTCATCACATTCATCACATTATATAATATACATGTTAGATTGGCTTATTGCTCTTGACAAAGAGCTGCTATTGCTGTGTAATGCTATTCACTATCCTTGGTTAGATAATTTCTATTGGATGGTAACATCACGTATGCTCAATATATATATGGTATTGCCACTCTTGGCTATCATGTTTCATCGTCGCAAGGTGCTCGATGCTGTATTATTGATATTTGCCATAGCATTAGTGGTACTATTGTGCGACCAAATTGCATCATCGGTATTCAAACCCCTGTTCATGCGCTTGCGTCCCTCTCACGATCCATCTTTATCGGTTGTTCTGGTTAATGGCTATCGTGGAGGTCTGTATGGTTTCATATCGAGTCATGCTTCCAATTCGGTGGGTGTAGCCCTCTTTTTGGCATTACTCTTTCGCAATCGCTGGTTTTCGTTAGCCATTGCAATGTGGGCTTTCCTCACAAGCTATTCGCGCATCTATCTCGGTGTGCATTTCCCCGGCGATGTTTTGGTGGGAGCTATGGTAGGCGTCTTGGTAGGATGGGGCATATTTTATTTATATAACAGGCTACGATTGTACTTGCATAAGAAGACAATCCTATCATCCGAAGAAAATCCTTATCGTAGAGATATTTATGCGCGATATTTTGCCACGTATATATCAATTCTTTTTGCAATTTTGATAATAGTATCGTTCTGTAAAGAGCAATGTTATATATTTCTTTAAAAAAATATGTTGTGAAATTTGCATTTTCCACAGAGAAGTATTAAATTTATTGCGAAATTATGAATCACAAATTAAAACAGTAAATACCATGACCAAAACTATTTCTTTCAATGAGCTCCGTCGTATCAAAGCTGCTTTACCCGAGGGCTCAATTCACCGTATCGCAGACGAGTTGAATGTAACTGTACAAACTGTTCGTAACTATTTTGGTGGTACAAACTACGAATTTGGTAAAAACAGCGGTATTCATATCGAGCCGGGTCCCGATGGTGGAATTGTAGTCCTCGATGATACAACTATTTACGACATGGCTGTTAAGATTCTTGAAGAAACTAATCAAGAATAAGCACACCGAGCTGTAACAGTTTAGCGAGGATGTATCTCAGCAGATACATCCTCGTCTTTTTATATCCCACGTTTTCACCGGCACACACTATTGTTTTGCATTGTTACAAGTGTTATTAAACCTTTTGCTGTTGAACTATATGGCTCTATAGTTCGTTATAAGTATGTAGCGCAACTGATGATTGGTTATATTTAGGTGATTGCGCTCTCTCCTGTTGGTGGAGCGACTATGAGGCACAAGAGTGGAGTTGTTATTTATACTCCCTCTTTTGTCTCTTTTTTTGCACAATTTGCATTGCGTACCTCGTGACAAATAACTACCTTTGCATCACTTATAAACAAACAATGAATATGGAAATAAAAGGTAGAATTATACACGTACTTCCTCTTCAAGAGGGTGTGTCAAAAGCAGGAAATCCCTGGAAAAAACAAGAATATGTATTGGAGACATTGGATCAATACCCCAAGAAAGTATGTTTCGATCTCTTTGGTGATAAAGCCGACCAATATCGTGCCGAAATAGGCGATGAAGTTGTCCTTAGCTTCGATATCGAGAGCCGCGAGTACAATGGACGTTGGTTTACAAGCATTCGTGGTTGGAAGCTCGACAAGGCTGTTGCCGAGGCTGTTCCTCCTATGGGCGACATACCTCCCATGGCTGTGAGCGACATGCCTCCTTTCCCCATGGCTGCCGATAACAACGACGATCTTCCCTTCTAAACAAGTCGATTTATCAAAATATTATGTGAGACTGCGCCATAATTTGTGGCATAGTCTCACTTTTTTATACCCTAAGCTGCAATAATATTGCCACTCTATCATTTTTGTGCCCTATATTATATAATGTATATATAGTAAACCACAGGGTAAGGGTAGAGTCTATTTTGTGACAATTAAATCTTTTCGTGAAAATAATTTGAGGGTAATTTGGGGTGCTGTTGAGGAGCTTGGTCGAAAAAGTTCGAGAAAAGTTGAAAATTTTTCTTTCTGCAAGTGATTGATAATAAGGGGTGTTGAAAAATGTTTAAAATTTTCTTGAAAAAAGATTGGAAATAATTTGGTAGTAATGAAAAAAGCAGTACCTTTGCATCCGCAAACGGGAAACGACCCGGGCGCAACGAAAGAGATCATTGGAACATTAAAAGAGAGACAATAAGTACAGAACGGGATACATTGTAAGATGTATAAAGAACGTAAGTACGAGTCACGTCAGTTTAAACCGAGCTAAGGTAGAACTTAGAGGTCGTTGATATAGAATAAAAAAATAAAAAACAAA
>JAGBHF010000087.1 GCA_017935645.1 Bacteroidaceae bacterium
AGCCTCTCGACCTTACGGGGTAAGGGGAAGGTGTCTGCATACAAGTCATGTCAAGCGTTTCTAAGCCTAGAGTCAGACACAATCGTCACAAGCAAGGGCTAAATCTGACACTCGAAAAATTATCTGCGGATTTTAGGTAAAATATAATACTAACTCTAAAATCTTTTTACGTATGAAAAAGTTTTTATTTTGGACAGCATTGGCAAGTGTAGCACTTACCGGCTGCGTAAAGAACGACGTGGAGCCCAATCCAAGTTTGGGACAAGATGTTGAGATTACTTTCAACCAACCTGTTGTAGGTAAGATTACTAAAGCTCCTAATGATGATATTGATTCTGATCATGAAGGAGAAATTAGTAATGCTACATATCCTACAACTGAACAATTTATTGTTCATGCATGGGCTCACCAAGGTAATTTTGACCCGAATGCGCCTGTGGTTTATATCAATCAACAAGAAGTTGAATATTTTGATGGATCGAGCATAGCAGCAGGTGCTCCCGGAGATCTCGGAGAGCATACTTGGCGTATAGACCCTCACTATTACTGGCCCAAAACACACAAACTTACATTCACAGCTTATTCACCTAATCAAATAAGTAATTATGCCTCAATTGATGCAAAAACAGGCATAAAATTGACAGATGTTGTAATAGGTAGTGATGTGACAAAGCACATAGACATACTCTATAGTAACCGTGTATTCAATCAAACATATCCTGATTATGATAAAGTTGCTAACGATCAACTTATCGGCGTTGATATTCAATTCCATCATGCACTTGCTTCAGTTAATGTAAAGGTTAAAGTTAAAGAAAGTTATACATCTATTGATGAAGACCAAATTACTATTCATAAAATTTGGTTTGACAATGTAGAAATGAAGGGAACTTTCACTGAGGGTCTTACTACAGGTTTAGAAACTTCTTCAACAGGCTCTTGGTCTACACCCACTGAGACCAACAATGATTTAGACCTCAAAGGCGATATAAATGAGGTTATTGATGGCTATACTACTGCACAAAAATATGGTTGTACAGCATTGTTAATACCTCAAGAACTCGACGGAAATCTTAACGTGAATTATACAATTACAAATCCTGACGGTGTATCTATCAAAGAGACTATAACCTTTAAATTGTCTGAACAAAAAGACAATAGTGATATAGCGATTGATAAATGGGAGCAAAGCAAGCGCTACATTTATACATTGACATTCGGTCTTAATGAAATCTACTTGGCTCCCTATGTAGAAGCTTGGGATGATGTAACAATGAGTGACATTAATATCTAATCCCTTACACAAGAGAGCGTGCCATGCCGCGTGTGTGGCACACTCTCTACTTTTTTCACATAGAAACAGAAAAAACAAAGAGTAATGAAACGAAGCATATACATACTTGCAACGGTGTTGACTGTGGGTTGCGCCATAGACATGCCCGATGTGTATGACCCTGAGTTGCGCATATTGTTCCAGCCCGGTGTATATAGCCACATTGAGCAAGTAGAGAGCAATCGTTTCACTCCCGACATGACCATGGGCGTGTGTGCATGGCTGCTGGGCGAGGACGAGTCGTGGCAACAGAATGCCGGCAATGCAACACCTTATCTGTCGCTGTCGGAGGCTTATTGCCAAGATGTCACCGTACAGAAGGGCGACTCGAACATCACACACACCGACAAGTACTGGATGGTAAGCGACTCGACACTGTGGCCCTCGACTACCGAAACTCTCACATTCCTTGCTTATGCCCCCTATGAGGCTCACTGCGGTTGCGATGCAGTGAAAGGGGTGACGTACAGAACAAATACACTCGACTCGCAAGTCGACTTGTTATATACGACACCACACACCGAGAGATACAAGAGTAGCAATGGCGGTATCGTGCAGTTGCAGTTCGACCACGCATTGTGCAGTGTCGACTTCCGTGTAAAGAATCGTGTCACTACCGACGAGTGTATAACACTCAAGCGCATTACCATCGACGAGGTGCATTACAAGGGGTCGTTTGCCTCATTGTGCACACCGCAATGGCAACTCGACAAGGAGACAACAGCCCTATGCTTCTACGAAGGCAACCACAAGACACAAGGCTTGCCCGAGGAGATAGGAGAGTGCCTGTTGCTATTGCCTCAACAACTCGACACACAGATGACCATAGAGTGGGAGTACACCACAGCAGCCGGTACATCGATAGAACAACGCTTGCAAACAATACCCCTCAACATGACCTTAGAGGCGGGCTGGGGATATACCTATACATTATCAATAGGCATCGATGATGTAAAGTTCCTGAAAGAGATTGTCGAACACCGTTTTAAATAACAGCCGTATGAAAAGGTGTCTGACATATCTATGCCTCACAGCCCTCGTAGCCACTCTTGCAGCTTGTCGCAACGATGAGCCACCCATGATTGCCGAGAGCGAAAATCCCATACTATTCGACGTAGGGCAGATGCCTACTCGCGCTACCATATTTGAGCACGACAATATGCTCATCGACCATGCGGTAGGCGGTGGCAACTACACCTTGGACAGCTACGTAACCGGCACAGCCACACAATATCACAACGATAATTGGGTATATTACTTTCCCGATGGTGCGCGTTGGTGGTTTCGCACGGGCAATGTTATGTACAACACCTATTGGCCCAAGACCAAGAAGCTCGACTTCATGGCTTACATGCCCTACAGCGAGCATTTGAACAAAAGCACATTCGAGATAGAGCCATACCAGCCCGGCACAGGTGCATCATTCTCTTGTACACTGCCACTGGTATACAACGGCACTACGCCTCCTGCCGGAGTTGTGACACAAGACAACGTGCAGGAGTTCCTCTATGCCTACACCAAGAACAAGGGCTACGACGACCAAGTGGCTGCCGGCGGTGCAATACCGTTGCAATTTGTACACCCTACGGCTGCCATATACCTCAAGTTGGCACAGTCGTACCGCATGACATTGAATACTATCAGTTTCGAGAATATCTATAACCAAGGCACTTACAGCAGCACCAACGACACCGACGACCCGGCATTTGAGTATGGCACATGGAGCCACCATGGCGACAAGACAGGCAATGACCTTGTGCTCAACTTCAACAAGAAAGTGCCCGAGGATATCAACTACAACACCGTGTTTGTAGGGCCTATATTGGTACTACCTCAAGCACTCGACAATGTTATACTCGACATCAAAGCCGAACGTACCGACGGCACGACGTATAACAAGGCGCTCAACTTCAACGACGTTGAAGCGAAAGATCGCAAGTGGGAGCCGGGCAAGAAGTACACCTACACACTCCAGCTCGACGACAACAATGAGGAGATACTCTTCAAGATTGAGGTAGAGCCTTGGACCGCGATAGACCACGACCACATTGTAGATGTAGAATAAGATGAAAGAGTTGAGATATTATATATTAGGTATATTGGCACTTTGTCTCACAGCTTGTGACAAAGACGACCTGTTGCAACAAGATAGCGACAACGGCGAGTTCTACCTGCGAGCCACTGTCGAGAATCAGGTGGTAACACGTGCGCCCTATACCCTCACAGCCCCTACGACCGAGCAACCGTTGCTTGCAACAGTATACGCCTCGACCTATACCAATGCCTTTCCCAACCTCGGTGAGAATGGGCAAGGTGGTAGCGAGAAAGTGGCTATCCACACGACAGCCAACTTCCAAAACAGCGGCCCGCAACTCCTCAACGGCCCTATTTATCCCAAGAAGAGCAACGGCGACCCGTACGATGTAAATTTTGTAGCTTTCTATCCGCAAACACCATGGACAGCACAAGCCGACGGCACAAAGACCGAGTTTACATTCGACGGCAGTCAGGATGTAATGTTTGCACCCTCGATTGTGGGCAAATATGGCTCGGTATATCCCACCATCAGCTTCAAGCACCTGCTTACGTGGCTACGCATAAGCGTCATGGCCGAGAGCGAAGATGTAAGTATAGCATGGGGCAAAATAACAAACCTCAAGATTAAGAGCAAGAATCGCGTGATAGTGGACTTGTCACTCACCGATGACGATGTAACCCAATTGGTAACATACGACAACGACACACCCATGCCATTCTACGCCACAGGTAGCAACAATACGATATTTCCCGACGTATCGGGCTACACATTGCCCTACGACAAGTTTCACGAAGTAGCCTATGTGTTGTGCTCGCCGGTTGTGTCGCCTGTGATAGAGGTTGTAGACGGGGTCGATACCGAGGTAGGAGAGTTTCTGCTATACTTAGAGACCGAAAAGCGCAATGCCGTACTTCCTGTATATCTCTACAAAGACGCATTGAATCGCTTCAGTGGCTCGACAAGAGCACACCGATTTGACATCAAGTTACTCTTCCACATGGGTAGTAGCGTGAGTGCGTCGGGTGCTGTTGTAGACTGGTTTACAGGTGGTATAGGATATGGAGGCCTTGACGAATAGTATAAAGGAGGTAAAGATGAAGTACAGATATATATTAGGCACTATATTGCTGGCGGTAACACTATCGGCATGCGAGAAGCCTCATCTGCCAGGCGATAACAACATACGCCTCAATGCCCGGGTGACAAACCCTATTGATGTTATTGTGCGTGCGCAAGTGGATGAATATCGAGGCATATATCCCAGTATCGACAATCCGCTGTATGCCGATGTATGGTTCTCGCTCGAGCCCGGAGTATTTCCGCACAACCCACAGCCCGATACCAACATTCCTTGTCACTCGCACATCAAGTATGAAGGCGAGATAACCGACCCTATATCATCCGACGCGTCGGGCGCCGACATTCAGCCGGCTTATCCCACCGACGACAGCCCCGTGTATTGCGTAGGATTTTATCCGGCAACTACCCCCAATAGTAGTACCGAACAGTCGTGGACGTTAATTGACGAACAGTCGACTACAGTATCACGCAACATCAACGGAGACGAGGACTTGATGTTTGCCCCCCAAATAAGCGGCACATGGAGCAATCCCATGCGATTTCAGAACTTCACCCACCTGCTCAACTGGGTGCGTGTGGTGGTAAATGCCACAAGTGTAGAAGCACCCGAATCATGGGGCGACATCAAGAAAATATCGATTGTGGGCAAAGAGAGTGTCGAGATAGAGTTGGGACGTGGCAATGTCAGCTACACCGGCAACGAGAAAGAGTTTGATGTATTATCGCCCAACGACCCCAAGATAGAGCTAACCACTGCCCTGAAAGAGGTGGGCGAGATACTGTGCAGCCCGCCACACAAGACCTACTCGGATAGCGACGACACGATGGTGTACACCGTGCGTGTAGAGACTGAAAACCACACCAAGGAGATAGACGTAAAACTACAAACAATGGATGGCACACCCATTACATCGAGCTCGAACATACAAGCACAACTCATTATTATCAACTTGCAATTCAACAAGTTCAATATCATCAATGGTGTGTGCACGCTCAATACGTTTGAAAACGAAAACAACAATATCTATTTGCAATAAGATATGAAAAACACGATATACCTACCTCTATATATCCTCCTGCTCGTCATAGGGCTATCGGGTTGCACGGACGATTTTGTAGTTCCCGACCGCCCCTCGCACATGAGCGAATATATCACCTTTGCTCCAGGCCTCAACGCCTTGGGTGGAACAGCACAAACACGTGCTTATGTGGCACACTTGGGCATTGAAGACGAGAGTTGGGCACTGCACGCTACCGAGGCTTCGAGCCATCGGGTAGTGCGTTCGGCTCCATATTACCAACTCCGTGGAGAGGCAGGCGTGGTGTGTGTACACGATAACAATACGGCTCGCATTATCGACAACCAAGTATATACATTCGACGGCGACCTGTTGAAATCGGTCGACAGAGACACACGCTGGAGCTATGTTGTAGGTAACACAATGTCGGTATACACCTATGCACCTTACAGCGAATATATAGCCGTATCGAATACAACAGTAGAGCCAACACTCAGCTATACCGTACCACAACAAGCCAATAAACAGTTGGATATACTCACCGCATCGAAGACGGTAAGTGTCAACCCCAATAGCAAGCTCAATGAGAGTATCGCACTCACATTCGACCACTCGCTCACAGCTATACGCTTCAAGATGGGATTTGCCTGCAAGAAACTCAAGTCGATAGCCATTACCCATGTGGCTACAACCGGCACATACGACTTTGCCGACGGATGGGGTAACTTGAGTGGCGACAATACCTACAGCCTTACATTTGGCGAAGGTCGTGACTTTGCCGAGAATGACTTCGTTAATGACTTGAATACAAGCGACAACTCGAACGACGAGCAAAACACCTTCATGATGTTGCCGCAAACCTTGTCGGAAAACTCGGAAGTGATTGTTACATACGACGATGACGAAGATAGTGCTACTCCCGACAAAATTATAAAAGCTACCATAGGCAAAGCCGAGTGGAAACCCGGTCGACTCATTACCTATACACTATACGAATCGGCCGTTCCGCAATACATATACTTCGACCTCGCGGCCGGTATGGTAACCCTGAAATCCGATGCAAACGGAACACTCACTTACTCGGGCAAGGTATTTGTAAAAGGTAGCAACGGCAGCACGACAAAAGATATTACCGGCAGTGTGGTGAAAACCGAGAATCCTCAGTTCTATGTATATCAATCCACAACCGAAAATCGCGATACAACAGGCTATGACAACATAACCGGCACATACTCACTGCCCACTTACCAACCCGTGACATGGAATGGTGTGTCGTGGAGCGACTACATCACCAACAACACGGTGGTAGAAGACGTTATAGAAAACTGGGTAACAGCCGTAGCACAACCCACATGCAAGCGCGAAGCTACAAACAATTGGATAGATATAGACGGTGCCAACAGAAATATCTTCCTCAATATCGACAATATATATTCAAGACGACAAACAGCCAGCACAGGTCGTACCGATGGAGGTATATCGTATATACCGGCTGGAAGCAATGGCAAGCTACATATTAATATCATAGGAGACAATAGAGTAGGCAATGTACA
>JAGBHF010000001.1 GCA_017935645.1 Bacteroidaceae bacterium
AGGGTGGTTATTTGAGAGTATTGCTACCGCAAACCGCAGAAATTCGCACGATTCCCAAATCGTTACCTCGCTCTTTTCAAAATAACTTCAAGTGTTTATTCTTCAAACGATTATATCAAATCGATGAAATGTTAAAATAAAATCATCTGTATAGAAGGATAGCGGTGCGCCACCATTTACTTCTAATTCTCTATACATACGGTCGACTCCCTCTCCGTATTCCTTAACGTAGTGATAAGTTTTTAAGAATGCGGCAATCTTGGGATTGCGAGAAAAATGAGTATTGCGTATATTGGACGGTTTTACCATTCCCGGAAGTCGACCGGGGCTTTCAAATACAATTCGGTTATCAAACATTTTAATTTGAATTTCAGTACCTTTTATATTATAAGCTCTATGACAGCATGCATTTACTACCATTTCTTGAATTACAAATTTAGGATAATCTCTGCGTGTTATGAATTTACCCGATTGCTCCAAATGTGTATGCTCTGCAACTTGTGTTTCCAAGTATTCTACTGTTTTTTCAACTTGCTCAAGGATTGTGCCTTCAATTACTATGTCTTTGATTACGTTCATTTCAGCACCCACTTTTTCTTCAATTCCGTTAAAACGAATAAATCGGGTGCGAGCTCGAGGAAGAAAGTCTTGGGGCTTTTTGCCAAACAATAACATGCATGCTACACTTACGACATCTTCTCCTTTTTTATTTGTAGTCACGAAATGGTTGTTTTCTCTTAGGTATTCTATTGGCGATTTGCTATAACCCAACAAGTTCAGAAACTTAGCCACTGCATTTAAATCTATATCATCAATGGAAGCCCCATACACCGCGGTGTCTTCAAATGAACGTTCCCCTTTGTCATACATCAGTTGTACGCGTTCTTCAAATGTTAATTTGCGGCTTTTGTCACCCACTCGCATAAATGCCTCATCTGCTTGATTTGTATGAAGACTGGAACTCGCTGGAATGTGCATAAGTAATATACGGTTGTCAACACCATCCTTATCAGTGCATGGTATATAAGTGTATGTAACAGAAATAGATGGGTTGCAGAAATCGAAAGGAACTCGCAATATGTCATTTAGTTTTTTTGTGTATTGATTTATTCCTTCTATCGTTCGTGACTTGTCAGATATACCAATGGCAATAACACCTCCATCTGCATTAGCAAATGCAACAATTGGAATAGCTAACGCTTTGGGGTCTATTTGAATGCTCTTGCAATCAAACGTCTGGTCTTCTTTGCGATTTTGTATTTCTTGTATAGTCATTACCTATGCTTTTTTGTAAAGTGTGAGGTTTAACTTTTTGTAAATTATAATCTTGTGTATCTGTTGCATACATTTGTAACAAATGTAGAGAATTTATTTTGCTTTATCTATAAATAAATGGATTTATTTTGTTTTTGCTAAGATTTTTCTTTATGATAAGAATAAATATATAATAAATATCTTATTTTTATTTTGGGGTGTAAATATTCAATAAAGCTATACTCGACGGATTCAAGTCCCGTCGAGCAAGTTTTTATCGGCGATTGTTTTTACCGTATTCCGGTCGTTCTATTTCTCGTTTTCTCTTATTTTGTCGAGCATGGCATATCCCTCTGTGATTTTGTTACTGAGGATAGCTATGAGAGATTTCATCTGTTTCAGCGATTCTGAGATTTGCTCTATTTCACTCTCCCGATTTTTAGATTTTTTATACTTTATTTCGGGCTCGGCACTCTCTAATGATGTCGGGATATTATCATACGAACTAAAATAATAGTTTTCTGTGCAGTCTTTGTCTTCTTCATCAATCAACCTGAAAAAGTCGTGAGCGTTGAGACCATAAGTATTGCAAATACGCAAGATAATATCAACATTCAGGTTGCCTCCTCTTACTGCTTTACCTACTGTATTTTTGTCAATACCAAGTTCTTCGGCGGCATCCTTGTATGAAAGTTCGCTCCGTTGCAAGAAACTTTTGAGTTTCTCTCCTGAGTAAACCCAATGTCCGGTATTGCACTTTGTAGTATTATCCATTGTTGTACAACAAAACTATTATATTAGTTTTGTTGTACTAATATAATAAATTATTTAATATTCTCAAAATCAACATGTAGTGCTGCTGATGTTATAGTCTTGTTCCCTCGAAAAGATTATTTGTTTGTGTGCTAATCTTTATCGTTTGATTCACTCCCTATGTTTATTGCTCTATTACAGTGGTAAAATGTATTATATGAGCACAAATTTAGAATAAATGTGCATAAAAACGTTTTTTTTAGGCAGGTCGTTTGCTTATAAATAGTTGTAAAATTCAATTGTTTTAGTATCTTTGCAAGATGTTCGCTGTGTGCGAATGACTATTTTATGCTTTAACAGGATATATAAATTCAAATATAAAGAATTATGAGTTTGAAAATCGTAGTACTGGCCAAGCAAGTGCCTGATACCCGAAATGTGGGCAAAGATGCTATGAAAGAAGACGGTACAATCAACCGTGCCGCGTTGCCTGCCATTTTTAACCCCGAAGACTTGAATGCATTGGAACAAGCTCTGCGCTTGAAAGAACAACATCCCGGCTCGACAGTTACGCTGTTGACTATGGGCCCTCCTCGTGCCGCCGAAATAATACGTGAAGGTATGTTCCGTGGTGCTGATGGAGGTATTGTCCTCACCGACCGTGCCTTTGCCGGTGCCGATACATTGGCTACCTCTTATGCCTTGTCGTGTGCTGTGCGCAAGATTGCTCAATACGATATTATTATAGGTGGTCGTCAAGCTATCGACGGCGATACTGCTCAGGTAGGTCCTCAGATTGCCGAAAAATTGGGCTTGCCCCAAGTTACCTATGCCGAGGAGATTATCTCGGTTGCCGACGGTAAGGCTACTATCAAGCGTCGCCTTGAGCGCGGTGTTGAGACTGTAACTTGTCCTCTGCCTTTGGTTGTTACCGTTAACGGTAGTGCCGATGAGTGCCGTCCTCGCAATGCACGCCTTATACAAAAGTATAAATATGCCAAGTCGCCCAGCGAAAAGGCCGAATGCGAATGTACTCGTTTGTACGACGAGCGCGACTATCTCAATATTGCCGAGTGGAGCGTAAATGATGTTGACGCCGATCTTAATCAAGTAGGTATGGCCGGCTCGCCCACCAAGGTGAAAACTGTGGAGAATGTTGTCTTCCAAGCCAAAGAGAGCAAACGCCTTGATGGTACAGATGCCGAGATTGACGAGTTGATACAAGAACTCATAGCCAACCACACCATAGGTTAAGCAACATGCCATTATATACTAATATGTAATACCAATAGAATATGAATAACCTTATTGTATATTGCGAAATAGAAGATGGCATCATTGCCGATGTCAGCCTCGAACTTCTTACTAAGGGTCGTACCCTTGCCAATAAGCTCAATTGCCAACTCGAAGCTCTTGTTATTGGCAACCGGTTGGAAGGTGTTGAAAAGCAACTCTATCCCTACGGTGTAGACATCGTATACACAGCCGATGACAGCCGCTTGTATCCCTATACTTCATTGCCTCACACTGCTATTGTGTGTGGCCTGTTCCGCGAAATTACACCTCAAGTGTGCTTGATGGGTGCTACTAGCATCGGTCGTGACTTGGGCCCTCGTGTTTCTTCAACGCTTCACAGCGGACTTACTGCCGACTGTACTTCGCTCGAAATAGGTCCTCACGAAGACAAGAAAGCCGGCAAGACTTACGAAAATCTTCTCTATCAAATACGCCCCGCCTTTGGTGGTAACATTGTAGCAACAATTGTCAACCCCGATTGTCGTCCTCAAATGGCTACTGTGCGCGAGGGTGTAATGAAGAAAGAGATTTACGACGCTGCTCATCAAGGTAAGGTGGTAAAACTCGACATTAACAAGTATGTACAAGATGCCGACTTCGTAGTAGAGATTATCGACCGTCAAATGGAGAAATCAAAAGCCAACATCAAAGGTGCTCCTATTGTAGTGGCCGGTGGTTATGGTATGGGCTCGAAGGAGAATTTCGATATGCTCTTCGATTTGGCTGCCGTTTTGGGCGGTGAGGTAGGTGCCAGCCGTGCTGCTGTTGATGCCGGTTATTGCGAGCATGAACGCCAAATCGGTCAAACCGGTGTTACTGTGCGTCCCAAACTCTACATCGCTTGCGGTATATCGGGTCAAATTCAGCACATAGCCGGTATGCAAGAGAGCTCGATTATTATCTCTATCAACAACGATGCTAATGCCCCCATTAACACTATTGCCGACTATGTTATTACCGGTAATGTTGAGGATGTAATACCCAAGCTCATCAAATACTACAAGAAGAATTCGAAATAATAACAGACGACGATAAAAATAAGAATATGTCAAATTTCTATTTAGATAACAGTGATTTAAGACATCACTTGACTCACCCGCTTATGCAAAAGTTGGTGACAATGAGAGAGCGCAACTATGCCGATGCCGAGAAATATGACTATGCACCCTTCAACTTCGAGGATGCCATGGATAGTTATGAGAAGGTGTTGGAGATAGCCGGTGAAATTTCGGGCGAAATCGTAGCTGCCAATGCTGAGAGTGTCGATTATGAAGGTCCTCATGTGGTTGATGGCCGTGTAGTATATGCGCAAGGCACACAGAAGAACCTCGATGCTCTTATCAAAGCCGGTTTGATGGGTATCTCTATACCTCGTCGTTACAATGGCTTGAACTTCTCGCTTGTACCTTATATCATGGCTGCCGATATGGTGAGCCGTGCCGATGCCGGTTTTGTAAACATTTGGGGTTTGCAAGATTGTGCCGAAACAATATACGAATTTGCCAACGAAGAGCAAAAAGCCAAATATCTACCTCGTGTATGTGCCGGTGAAACTATGGCTATGGACTTGACCGAGCCCGATGCCGGTAGTGACTTGCAAGCCGTAATGCTCAAGGCTACTTATAGCGAGGAGGATGGTTGCTGGTACTTGAATGGTGTGAAACGCTTCATTACCAATGGCGATGGCGATATTGCACTCGTATTGGCTCGCTCGGAAGAGGGTACAAAGGATGGACGTGGTCTTTCGATGTTTATCTACGACAAGAACGATGGCGGTGTTACCGTGCGTCGTATTGAGAATAAGATGGGTATCAAAGGCTCACCCACATGTGAGTTGGTATTCAAGAACGCTCGTGCCGAGTTGTGCGGTAGCCGCAAGATGGGTCTTATCAAGTACGTAATGGCGTTGATGAATGGTGCTCGCTTGGGTATCGCTGCTCAATCGGTAGGTGTGTCGGAGGCTGCCTATCGCGAGGCTCTTGCCTATGCTCAAGATCGCAAGCAATTTGGCAAGGCTATTATCGAGTTCCCCGCTGTATATGAG
The DNA here is from genome assembly GCA_017935645.1 of Bacteroidaceae bacterium. Taxonomy (GTDB): domain Bacteria; phylum Bacteroidota; class Bacteroidia; order Bacteroidales; family Barnesiellaceae_A; genus Barnesiella_A. Next base: position 5,348 of record JAGBHF010000001.1, read on the forward strand.
ATGATATCGGTAATGAAAGCCAAGCTCGACGCTTCACGTTCGTTGTTGTACGAGACAACTCGTTTCGTCGATCTCTATAAGAATTGGGAAGATATTGCCAAAGAGCGTCTCTTGGAAGATGAGGAGCGTGCCGAAATGAAGGCTTATCAAAAACTTGCCGATGCCTTTACTCCCCTTGCAAAGGGTATGTCGAGCGAATATTGTAACCAAAACGCCTACGACTGTGTGCAAGTACACGGTGGCTCTGGTTTCATGAAGGACTATGCTTGCGAGCGCATCTATCGCGATGCTCGCATTACCTCTATCTATGAGGGTACTACCCAGTTGCAAGTGGTTGCCGCTATCCGCCACGTCACCACAGGTACATATCTCAACAAGATTATGGATTATGAGGCTGCCGAAATCAATGCCGACCTCTTGCCCTTGCGCGAAAGACTTGTTGCCATGCGTGCCAAGTATGAGGCTGCTGTTGAGAAGGTTACCTCTACCAAGAACAACGAGTTGATTGACTTCATGGCTCGTCGCTTGGTTGAAATGGCCGGTAACATCATCATGGGTCACTTGCTCTTGCTCGATACTACTCGCAATGAGAAGTTTGCCACTTCGGCCCGTGTATATATCAACATGGGTGAGGCCGAGGTTGTCAAGCATGCAGCATTTATCGATAGCTATACAGCCGAACAACTTGCCGACTATCGTCGTTAATTGGTTGGCTAACTATAAAACAACAGCGATGCGCCCAGTGGCGCATCGCTGTTGTTTGTTTCATACCTGACGGTTGTTTATGCCTGTACACCTGCAACTTGCAGGATGAGTTTGTCAAATTCTACCTTGCCGGTTGCGGGCTGTATGACGCACTTCAATGGCAGTGCGTAGCATCTTTGTGCCATTTCGGTTGCTATATCCATGTCGGCCATGCGTGCGGCATCCTTCTCTGTTGTAAGGATGATAGCATCTTCTTTAAGAGCTGCTTGGCTGAGTTTTTTTATTTCCTCTTTGCTG
>JAGBHF010000088.1 GCA_017935645.1 Bacteroidaceae bacterium
CGAGATTTATCTCAAAGTTAAGAACAAACGAGCGAGAAACATGAAGTTTACTTCAATGTTTTTCACAGCGAGTGCAGTATATCTTCGAGTTTTACCTCAAAGATAGGAGAATTTTTATCAAAGCACTATTGTTCTAACAAACGACCTTTGTTGTACAGGTTGTAAAACTCCAACTCCTTCTTTACCGACTTGATGATGTATAGCACAACAGTAAGGTCGTCTATCAAGCCTCCTATGAGAATGTCGGGAAGAAAATCAACGGGTGTAACAAAGTATATAAGTCCGGCAACAACCAGCAGTAACGCGCGTTTGTTGTAGTGCTTATAACGTTGTGTAACTACATCCGACAGATAATGCCATAGCAGAGTAACATTGTCACGCAACTTTTTTAATCCTCGACGTTGGGTATACTGTGACACGGTCTCGACCAACTCGCGCATCTGTTGCGGATTGGTGATATACTGACTTGCCAAGTGTAGCCAACGCCCCCGGCGAAAAAACTGTATAGCTCTTCTTTTCATCCTTTTTATTAGACAATCCTTTCGCGTAAGAGTTTAAGCTATAGGCGTATGATTTTTCTTATGCGTCTTATGGCTTTAGCTATGAACGAGTTGGTGCGACGGTAATATTGTTCGAAGGCTTGTCGGCCTATTGTGCTCTCCTCGATGGGCGAAATCTTCACAACCGGTAGGGGTTGCATGTGCAGTACCGAGTCGTATAGTCGGTCGTTGCCACAGTGTGTGCCACTGCCGTCAAACCCGATGTTGCGTACCAACGACTTGCCAACGTTGAGCGATAGAATGTCGTTGAGGAAGAGTGATGCATTCCAGCGTATAGCCCATGAGTTGTTTTTGCCCTCGACTTGTTGTTGCAACATGCGTGTATAGCGATATGTGCCATTGAAGTCGAATGTGCGGGTGAGTTTGCGACGCTTTAGTTCATCGAGAAGGTATTGTCCGTCGGGATTAAAATATTTCCATGCTCTATCCCATGTAGCCCATCCCCAGCTGCCTGTCCACTTGATAAGGTATGTATCGGGCAACGCTTCGTTTTGTGTATAATCGCAAGCATATATATGTCCCACGCGAGGCTCGTCGCGGTAGGTTTCGAGGGCGTCGTTCATATACTGCAAGAAGTAAGGGGCTGTCAGCAGGTCATCTTCCAATACAATTACTCGTCCATGTTGGTTTACCATGCTTGTAACACCGTCGATAATATTGCGAGCCAACCCCCAATTATGTTCGCGCTCGATGATATTTACCTGTTTGAAGCCGTTGGTGGCGCGAATTACCTCTCGCACCTTCTTTACATTCTCAACGTCGGCATCGCTACGTGGTGCGTCGGAATAGATGTATAATACACTCTCGCTTGCCAAGGTGTTTTTCTTCAACGCCTCGATTGTTTGATGGGTGTGAAGTGGGCGATTGTATACGAAGAGTAGAACGGGGGCTGTTGTCATGTTGCGACGGTATTTGGGGGATATAGTGGTTGTGTTATTCTTTTGCTTGGCTGTTATAGTATTTGCAAGCCTCTCGCAAGCCACATTCGAGGCACAAGGGGCGCCGGGCCATGCACACATATCGACCATGAAGGATGAGCCAATGATGTGCCTTGGGTATCAACTCCTCGGGAATGTGCTTCACAAGGGTGCGTTCGGTGGCGAGTGGGGTCTTGGAGTTGTTGGTGAGTCCTATGCGATTGGCTACGCGAAATACGTGCGTATCGACAGCCATTGCAGCCTTGCCCCACACAACCGAGGCCATTACATTAGCCGTCTTGCGTCCTACTCCGGGCAGGCGTTGTAACTCGTCAATGTCCGATGGCACTTCACCGCCAAATTCTTCTATCAGCATACGTGCCATGCCGGCCAGGTGTCGAGCCTTGTTGTTGGGGTATGATACACTCTTGATGTACTCGTATATCTCCTCGGCTGTAGCCGTTGCCATATCCTCTACGGTAGGATAGGCTGCAAAGAGCGCCGGTGTGACAAGATTGACGCGCTTGTCGGTGCATTGAGCCGAGAGAATAACAGCTACCAACAACTCGTAGGGTGTTGAGTAGTTGAGCTCGGTCTCGGCCACCGGCATGTTGCGTGTAAACCAGTCGATTATATAGCGATAACGTTGTGCTGTAGTCATGATAATGGGTTGGGCTATTTATATCAAAGACCCTAAAACCGTCGGCTTTAAGGTCTTTGCTTATAGTTGTTGATGTGTCTACTTATTTAGCCGACTCAAACTCCTCCAAGAAACGAACATCGTTTTCCGAGAAGAGACGCAAGTCTTTTACCTGATACTTGAGGTTGGTGATGCGCTCAATACCCATACCCAATGCATATCCGCTGTATACTTTGCTTTCGATGCCACATGCATCCAATACATTGGGGTCGACCATACCGCAACCCAAAATCTCTACCCAACCGGTGTGTTTACAGAAACTACAGCCTTTGCCACCACAGAGGTTACATGAGATATCCATCTCGGCGCTGGGCTCGGTGAAGGGGAAGTATGAGGGGCGCAAGCGTATCTTGGTTTCATTACCGAACATCTCTTTGGCAAAGAACAAGAGGGCTTGTTTAAGGTCGGCAAACGATACGTTCTTGTCGACATAGAGAGCCTCTACTTGGTGGAAGAAACAGTGAGCGCGTGCCGAGATAGCCTCGTTGCGATATACGCGTCCCGGGCAGATGATGCGGATGGGAGGTTGTGCATGCTCCATTACGCGGGTTTGCACCGATGAAGTGTGTGTGCGCAACAACACATCGGGCGAGCGTTGGATGAAGAACGTATCTTGCATATCGCGTGCAGGGTGATCGTCGGCAAAGTTGAGTGACGAGAATACGTGCCAATCGTCCTCAATCTCGGGACCTTCGGCAATAGAGAATCCCAAGCGACCGAATATCTCGCATATCTCGTTGCGAACGAGCGAGAGGGGGTGGCGTGTGCCACTCCAGATGGGGTAGGCTGTGCGAGTAAGGTCTATCTTGTCGCCATCTTGAGCTTTATCTTCAATAGCCTCACGCAAAGCATTGAAATGCTCGGTGGCGGCATCTTTCAGTTCATTGATACGTTGACCTACTTCGCGTTTTTGTTCGGCAGGTACGTTGCGGAAATCGTTGAAGAGTTGGGCTATGATACCCTTCTTCGACATGTATTTGAGGCGGATAGCCTCCAACTCGTCGCTGTTTGATGCTGTGAGAGCGACTATTTCGTGTTTAAGTTCTTCTATTTTGTTAAGCATAGAGCAATAATTACATATTAAGCGTTGCAAATTTATGAATAAAATGGCTAATATGGAACGAAAATGATGTAAAAACTTTTAATAAATAGTATCCATGCGTGAGTTTACATCGCAGATTGTCCTTTGTTGTTTGTCATTGCTTCAAGATCGCTTAGCGACATCTTTCCGGTAAGTTGTAAGAGTTGACATTCTCTTTCGCCACAACCGGCTACAATCAGGTCGGTTATATTTTTACCTTTTATCTTGATATAGATGCGCATTTTCTCATTTTTATTTACATCACTACCATGATTTACAGCAGGCTCGAATGACGATAGCTCAACAGATGAGATAAACTCGGCAAATCGCTCTTTGTCGGCTGCGCTACATGCTGCAAGATTGATAATGCGCATAGACTTTATCTTGTCGAGAAACGCTTTTTCTTCGCGCGGAGCCATCATCTTGGCCATGCCCAGCATAAATGAATTAACCTCTATATAGTTGGCTTCTTTATACTCCTTGACGGTGTTGAATAGCTGATCGTCCGACATATAGACTGTGTCGGGTGTCGCTTTTTCCTCTATGACAATGAAGGTGCTATCATTGCTTACCTCGATTGTATCTTGTGCTTGCACTATAGATGTGGTCAATAGAGCAACCATGCCTAATATTATCCATTGAAAAACTTTCATAGCCGTAGAATTTAGAATGGGTTAAAATAAAAAAAATGAGGAAGAACCTCTCTTGGCGGAGCATCTTCCTCATTTGTGGTGCGGATGACGGGACTCGAACCCACACGTCTCTCGACACCAGATCCTAAGTCTGGCGCGGCTACCAATTACGCCACATCCGCTTTGGTGGTGCAAAGATAATAGAAGTTTGCCGATGTAGCAAATTTACTTTTCATTTTTTCGCATATGTTGTATGTGGAAATGTGTAAAGTGTTTTGTAACAGCGATATGCGACCTATTTGTTATTGTACGTTTGTTAGGTGCTCGATAGCACGGTCGAGTATGGCATCGCAACCGATTTGTTGTGCGTCGGGAGCCATGTCAATCTTTATATCGGGGTCGATACCCCATTCGGTGTCATTGCCTTCGGCATCAAGAATGGGCGATGCCGATAAGCGAATGTTCCATCCATTGGGTAGGTTGTAGGTAAAAGGCAATCCACTGCCACCGCCTGTACGGTCGCCTATAATGGTTACTTGAGGGAGTAATTTCATTACTTGTACAAAGTTGTTGGCGGCACTGAATGTGTGGCGATTGGTGAGTACTGCTACCGGTTTGCCATAAAGAATGTGACCCTCGGCGGGCTTGATGTGGAATGGGTATGGCTCGGAGAAGTCGTTGTGTGCCGGGCCTGTCTTGTGGACTAAATATCCTGCCAAGATGGGCTCGGTAACAAATCGGGAGGCTATCACCTCTACGTTTGTCAATGAGCCACCACAGTTGTTGCGCACATCTATAATAAGTCCGTCGCATGTGGTGAAATGTGCCAATATATAGTCGAGTGTTGTGGAACTGATGCTGCTGTTGAAACTATCGTAATAAATGTAACCAATGTTGTCGCGCAACTTTTTATATGTGATGCCACCTGCCGCGAAAAAATCGAATTGCAGATAGTGCTCGTGTATGATACGTTCGTCGTAATTAACGGGGTAATCCTGAAACCACTTCCAATAATAGGTGGAGCCAAATGCGCTCGATAGATTGACGTGTCCATCTTGCAATGTGGCAAGCATCTCTCCGCAAAGGTTAAAGAAGCCCTGGCTACCCATATTGTCGCTGATGCGAGGAGCGTATTCGTTGTATACCGAATCCCAATCAACCCCTTTGTACTCAAAGAAGCAGTAATGTTGGTCTATGATGTTCCAGAGAGCATCGAAATTGGTATGTGCATTGTTTTCAAGGCTCAAGTCATCGTTGACAAAGCATGCTTGCAATTGTGCTACAAGCACTATGCCGATGATATATAGCAGACGCTTTGGTTTCATTGTGGAAGTTGGTATAAAGCCCTGACGATGGGGCGGTTGTATTTCTTATAATCGACGCTCAATATATCTCCTGCAAAACCTACAGTAAAGTTGTGCAACACGAGTTGATAGCGATTGTTATTCTCATAGGTTGTATTGATGCGGTTGTGATAGCCTATGCGCAATGCCCATGTGCCCATGTGCATGTCTACGGTGATGCGGTTGTCTATGTCAAATCGATTGGCCCATGTACCACAGTGTAGGAAGTTGTTGTAGTTGCCCAACCATACTTCGTAGTATGACTCGGCATACTCGGGCTGTGCAAATACACCTACCACCGGCAGCATGAGCTGATAGCGGGCTGTAATGGGTAGCTTGCCCAAGGCAAAACTATATACCGCCATGCCTGTAAAACCTGCCGAAATATCGGCCTTGACCGATAAGGGGTTGTTGCCTCCGTGATAGTTTTCCAATCCCTCGCCCATGAGCGAGATGTTTCCTCCATAATAGAGTTGCAGCCCATCGATAGGGGTGTCGCTACGGTGCATCATGGCAAAACTATAGTTGGCACCACCGTGTATGGTAAGTCCGGCTCCCGACATACTCAGTCGAGTGTAGCCATAGTTAAGTCCTATCAATTGTTGCCACACCCAGCTATAATTGTCGGGTTTCAGGGCTTGCATAAGCTCTACATTCAGTCCTATATTCCATCCGCTGTAGCAGTAAGGCGACAGGTAGGTGTCAATAAGGCGACTGCCACCGCCCTCAAACTCTATGGCTGTAAATACCGGACACTGTGGCTTGGCAGTAACCTCTTGTGACAAGGCATAGAGGGGTAGAAATAATAATGCAACTATGTATAGTAGGCGTTTCATACTTCAATCTATCTCTTCGGCGGGAAAGATACTTAATTGGCCATCGAGTGGCATTTCGGTTTCGGTAGGTTGCTCTTCGATGGGTTCCTCTTGGCGTGTAGGCTCAAGCTCGACAATGGTGTCGATGGTGTATTGAGTGATGCGTTTGCCCTTGGCTGTGTAGCCCTTGATGGCGATAAACTCGTCGGCATCAATAATGATGGGGTCGCGGAAGGCGTCGCCACCACCCAATTTTACCTCAAATCGAGGATATGCCTCGCGGCTGTAGAGAATCATTTTCGACGCCGGATTATCGCCCAAGAAGTTCTGTTTGCGTGTCGTGGCTTCAATTTTGAAGCGTTTGATGTAGGGTAGACCCTGTTGATTGGCATCGTTGAGCAGTACGGTCCACACGCGATTGGCATCGAATTTCTCAATCAGCAATATATTGGCCTCATAGTGGTTGGTAGCATCGAAGTTGGTTGTGTAGAAATCGCCATTATCAAGCACAACCAATACAAGGTCGTTGTTGTGGAATTCACCCAAGTATTCGCCTCGTTTGTCATAATTGAGGCGGAGGACATCGCGGTCGAACCACACGTCGCGACCACCCAGCGTCGAGCCTCCCTTGGCTGCCAACGACATGGAGCGAACAATGCCTTTGGTGACGATATTACCCATCGAGGCGCGACCTTTGATAGCCAATGTGCTGAAGTCGACCATCACATGGTCTTTGTTGGAACGGATGGTCTTTTCGAGTACAACTTTCACGGTCTCGGCCTCGCCGTTTGAATTGGCGGTAAACCACTTTACGCGTGAACCCGGCTTGCCTTGAGTCAAGTCATACATCTTGTCGCGGGTAATACCGGTAACGGCAAAACGCTTCATGTAGTGTACGCCACCCTTACCGTTCATGTATATTACATTATAAATCGTGCGTGAGTCGTTGCGCTTGAATACATCGATGTGCAGGATGTTCTTGCCGATGAATTGTTTCTCGGCAACTTTTACAACGGTGTAACGACCATCCTTGTAGAAGATGATGATATCGTCGATGTTTGAACAGTTGCACACATACTCGGCATTGGGGTCACGTTGCAAACCTGTGCCCATAAATCCATCCTCTTTGTTGATATAGAGCTTCTCGGTTGCCTCCACAACCTTGGTAGCTTCGATGGTGTCGAAGTTGCGTATCTCGGTGATACGGGGGAAGTTCTTTCCGTAGGTCTCTTTGAGGTGGGTATACCAAGCAATTGTATAGTCGGTGAGTGTAGCCAGGTGGTGGCGGGTTTCGGCTATTTGCTCCAACTTCTCGGCGATGTAGTTCTCGGCCTTCTCCGAGTTGAAACGTAAGATGCGAGCCATCTTTATTTCCATCAGTAGCAAGTTGTCGTCGTTGGTAATCTCGCGAACAAATTGAGGCTTGAAGGGCGTGAGTCGCTTGTCGATGTGTGCAACAGCCTCATCCATCGAACGGCTCTCCTCAAATTCACGATCTTTATAGATGCGCTCTTCGATAAATATCTTTTCGAGCGAGGCAAATATAAGTGCCTCGTGCAACTCTTGTAACTTTATTTCGAGTTCTTGACGCAACAAGTCGCGAGTGCGGTTGACACTGCGACGTAACACCTCGCTTACCGATAGGAAGTGAGGTTTCTTGTCATCAATAACACAGCAGTTGGGCGATATGCTTACTTCACAATCGGTAAAGGCATATAGAGCATCGATTGTCTTGTCCGACGAAACTCCGGCGGGTAGATGTATAAGAATTTCGGCTTGTGCGGCAGTGTTGTCGTCGACTTTGCGTATCTTGATTTTTCCCTTTTCCTGAGCCTTGAGTATCGACTCAATGAGGGTCGATGTTGTCTTGCCATAGGGTATCTCGGTGATGGCAAGGGTACGGTTGTCTATCTTGTCAATCTTGGCACGTACCTTTACAGCACCACCCCGTTCGCCATCGTTGTAGCGCGATACGTCTATATAACCACCGGTGCGGAAGTCGGGATATAATTGGAACTCGTCTCCACGCAAGTAGGCTATGGCAGCATCAAGAAGCTCGTTGTAGTTGTGTGGTAATATCTTTGACGAAAGACCTACGGCAATACCCTCGACACCTTGTGCAAGGAGTAGGGGAAACTTGACCGGCAGGGTTACGGGTTCTTTCATACGGCCGTCGTATGAGAGTTGCCACTCGGTTACTTTGGGGCTGTATACAACTTCAAGGGCAAATTTCGACAAACGAGCCTCGATATAACGCGGAGCCGCAGCGCTATCGCCGGTGAGTACATTACCCCAGTTACCTTGGTAGTCGATAAGCAAGTCTTTCTGCCCCATTTGTACCAGTGCATCGCCGATAGAGGCATCGCCGTGAGGGTGGTAGGCCATGGTCGAACCGATGACATTGGCTACCTTGTTGTAGCGTCCATCTTCGAGTTGCTTCATGGCATGCAGGATGCGACGTTGCACGGGCTTCAAGCCATCGGCAAGGTGCGGAACGGCGCGTTCGAGGATAACGTATGAGGCATACTCAAGAAACCAGTTGCGATACATGCCCGATAGGTGCAACTTGGTGTCGCCACTGTCGGTATGGGTGGTTTTGGGTGTCGAGGTGTTATCTTCCGAATTGTCGGGTTGAAGTACACTGTCGTCAAGGATGTCGTTTATATCTTTTTCTTCGTCACTCATTGGTGCTGAATTTTATGTTTTCAAGGTTGATAGAATGGCTCGGCCGGGTGTGTTGTAAGCCTCTTAATGCTCTTTTTAGCATTTTTTTGTATTACAAAACGAACAAGCCAGTGCAAAAATACAAATTAAATCGAAAAAAATCACTTACTTTGCAGTTTAATTTGAGTTGTCACCGTGTGATAATTCGTGATTTTTCGATAATACTTAAGTAAGAAAGAAATATGGCACAAGAAGACGTTTTCAAGAAACTCGTATCGCATTGTAAAGAGTACGGATTTGTATTCCCCTCAAGTGAAATATATGATGGCTTGGCAGCTGTGTATGACTATGGTCAAATGGGTGTTGAGCTGAAAAACAATATCAAACGTTATTGGTGGGACAGCATGACATTGCTCAACGACAACATCGTAGGTATCGACTCGGCTGTCTTTATGCACCCTACTATCTGGAAGGCTTCGGGTCACGTTGATGCATTCAACGATCCTCTTATCGACAACCGCGACTCTAAGAAGCGCTATCGCGCCGATGTACTCATCGAAGATTGCATCGCCAAGTATGAAGAGAAGATGGATAAAGAGGTCGAGAAGGCTCGCAAACGTTTTGGTGAGAACTTCGACGAGAAGATGTTCCGTGAGACCAATCCCCGCGTGCTGGAGAATGCCGCCAAACGCGATGCGTTGCATGCTCGTTTCGCCGCTGCTATGGCAGATATGAATCTCGAGGAGCTTCGCCAGATTATTATTGACCAAGAGATTGTGTGTCCTATCAGTGGTACTAAGAACTGGACCGAGGTACGTCAGTTCAACTTGATGTTCTCGACCGACATGGGTTCTACAGCCGATGGCGCCATGAAGGTGTATCTTCGTCCCGAGACTGCACAAGGAATATTTGTCAACTTCCTCAATGTGCAAAAGACCGGTCGCATGCGCATTCCCTTCGGTATTGCACAGATTGGTAAGGCGTTCCGTAACGAGATAGTTGCTCGTCAATTTATCTTCCGTATGCGCGAGTTTGAACAAATGGAGATGCAATTCTTTGTTCGTCCCGGCGAGGAGATGACATGGTTCAACCATTGGAAAGAGTTCCGCTTGCGTTGGCACAAAGCTCTCGGATTGGGCGACCGCAAATATCGTTACCACGACCACGAAAAGTTGGCTCACTATGCCAATGCAGCTACCGATATCGAGTTTGAAATGCCTTTTGGTTTCAAAGAGGTTGAGGGTATCCACTCGCGTACCGACTTTGACTTGAGCCAGCATGAAAAATTCTCAGGTAAGAAGATACAATATTTCGACCCCGAGTTGAAAGAGTCATATACTCCCTATGTTATCGAGACCTCAATCGGTGTAGACCGTATGTTCCTCAGTGTACTTGCTGCCGCTTACAAAGAGGAGCAACTCGAGAATGGCGAGATGCGTGTTGTGTTGCAACTCCCTGCTGCTCTTGCGCCTGTTAAGGTTGCTGTGATGCCTCTTGTTCGCAAGGATGGTCTTCCCGAGAAGGCTGAGGAGATTATCAACCGCCTCAAGTTCGACTACCGTTGTCAATACGACGAGAAGGATTCAATAGGCAAGCGTTATCGTCGCCAAGATGCTATCGGTACACCTTTCTGTGTAACAGTCGACCACCAAACACTCGAGGACAATACCGTAACCTTGCGCGAGCGCGATAGCATGGAACAACATCGTGTATCTATCGACGAGTTGCATGCTCTCATTGGCGAGAAGGTAAGTTTCCGCAGTTTGTTGCAAAAGATTGTTGAATAATATTAATATTGAAGATATGAAAAGAGTATTAGTATCGTTAGTCGCCATGGTAGTACTTGCCATGTCGCTCACATCGTGCAGTTACAACAGTATGGTTGAGGCCGATGAGAATGTTAAGGCTCAATGGGCTAAGGTAGAGAATCAATACCAACGTCGTGCCGATCTTATCCCCAACCTTGTCAGCACAGTAAAAGGTTATGCCGCTCATGAAGCTACTACACTCGAGGCTGTTGTTGAGGCTCGTGCCAAGGCTACGCAAGTAACCATCGATGCCGAGAACCTCACCGAAGAGAACCTCAAGGCATACCAAGAGGCACAAGGCGAATTGAGTCAGGCTTTGGGTCGTTTGTTGGCTGTTACCGAGAACTATCCTGACCTCAAGGCCAATGAGAACTTCCGCGACTTGCAAGCACAACTCGAAGGTACCGAAAACCGCATCGCTACCGAGCGTGGCCGATATAGTGAGTTGGTAGCCGGCTATAATGCCAAGATACGCAAGTTCCCGGCTGTAATCACAGCCAAGATATTCGGTTTCGAGGCCAAGCCCCAGTTTGCTGCCGAGACCGGTGCCGAGAAAGCTCCCGTTGTTGAGTTTTGATTAACATTATAATAATGTGACAATGAAGAAGTTTTTGTTTTGGGCTGCATTTTTTATCTTGTTCCCCGTTGTGCTGACATCGTGCGAAGAGGAGAATAAAGGTGATAAAGAAGAGGCCAAGAACTATTGGGAAGAGTATGCCAAGTGGCGTAAAGAGAACCTCGCATTCTTTGACGAGAAGTCTATAGAGACCGACTCGACCGGTGCGCTTGTCTATGAGAGCATCACACCCTCGTGGGATGCCGGCTCGACCATCCTTATGCGTTGGTACAACGATCGCACGCTCACACAGCACAACCCTCAGCCCAAGTCTACAAGTTATATCGATGTAATATACAAAGGTACTACTTATGAAGGAGAGGTCTTTGACGATTCTTTCGAGTTGACAGCTCATGGCGACAGCATCTATCGCTCGAAACTATCCGACAACGTCAAGGGTTGGGTCATTGCCTTTACCAACATGTACGTAGGCGACCATTGTGAGATAATCATCCCTCACACTTGCGGTTATGGCGACTCGTACAGGTCCGACCTCCTCTTGCCCTATTCGACACTCGTTTTCGATGTGAAGCTTCGTGGTATACCCGGACTTGAAAAACCTGTTAATGCCCCTGTAAAAGAGTAAGCCGATACATATTTATACGCACAAGACCGACTAAAAGCAATTTTGGTCGGTCTTTTTATTGATTGCTACAACACCTCTGCGGTAGAGAGTACCCGTATGCCCGACAATAGGATAATTTATTAAGATATGAGATATAAGATGTAAATATCCTTTGCGTATGAGGTTTAAGACATAAGAACATAAGGACATGTTCTGTGAGAGTGGTATATTCTTGCTCCTCTGCTCGTAGAGATAGGGGAGCTGTCACGCAAGTGACTGAGGGGTTAATTGACATCCCTACGTATGCTGACTTCCTCTAACCCCATCGGCTTGCAGCCACTCCCCCTATATTTTCCATGCGGAAAACACATGGGGAGAAAATGCTACCCTTTGCGTGTGATGTTATTAAGACATAAGAACATAAGGAACATATTCTTTGCAGGTGGTATACTTTTCCTCCTCTGCTCGTAGAGATAGGGGAGGTGTCGCCTTGCGACGGAGGGGTTCTTGTACACAATCTCATTATGTGTCTTTATGTCTTAAAAATACTTTTTCTCAAATCAACCTCTCGGTTTGCAACCACACTCCTCATATTTTCCTATGTGCCCGCGAGTGATAATGTTGTTATTTGTAAACCGTTGTTTGCAAAATGGGGGTGTAACGAGACTGTTGTTATTGAATGGGTTGAATTATAAGCATATAGATAGGCAATAATTAAAGAAATTTTTCCGAAATAATTTGTTTTTATTTGATGTTTCGCTATATTTGCGGTTGCAACTTTTGAGGTGAGGGTAAAATGCCGTCCGAAATGTTGCAATGAAAGACACGAAAATTATTAACAAAATACTGTGAATATAAACACTTAAAAAGAATTACTATGGCCAGAAAATTGAAAATTCGCGACCTTACATTGCGCGATGGTCACCAATCGCTTTTTGCAACTCGCTTGCAAAGTAAACACGTAGAACAAGTTATCGAAGATTACAAAGACGCCGGCTTCTATGCAATGGAAGTGTGGGGTGGTGCAGTGCCCGACTCTGTAATGCGTTATCTCGACGAAAGCCCCTGGACTCGCTTGAACTCTATCAGCAAAGTTATCGAGGGTCGTTCATATCTTACAGCTCTTTCTCGTGGTCGTAACCTCTTTGGTTATGCACCTTATCCCAATACAGTGATTGACGGCTTCTATAAAGAGGCTGTAAAGCAAGGTCTTGGTATCATGCGTATCTTTGACGCGCTCAATGATCTTAACAACGTTGAGAGCTCAATCAAGAAGATTAACGAAGTAGGCGGTATTGCCGATGGTGCTGTGTGCTACACTGTAGACCCCAAGCCCACCAAGGCTGCCGAGCCCGAGAAGGTTGGCTTCTTTGCCCGCTTGTTTGGTAAGAAACCTGCTGCTACTGAGCCCGAGAAGATTTTCACTGACGAATACTTCGTACAAAAAGCCAAAGGTATGGAGGCTATGGGTGCTAAGATTATCACCCTTAAGGATATGGCCGGTCTTGTAAATCCCGCTCGTATCACTACTCTTATTCCCGCATTGAAAAAGGCAGTGAATGTACCTATCGACTTCCACACACACTGTACTCCCGGTTACGGTCTTGCATCGTCGTTGATGGCTGTTATCCACGGTGTTGATATTCTTGATACCAACATCTGGTATTTCGGTGGTGGCTCGGCTGCTCCTGCTATTGAGTTGATTTACATCTTCTGTAAGAAACTCGGTATCGAAGTTGAGGCCAACATGGAGGCTGTAGGTCGCATCCGCGAGAAACTCGAAGGCATCCGCCGCGACTTGCGCGACTTCGACTTGCAAAAGGATAGCTTCCCCATCAAGTTCGACCCCTTGAAGGACACTATACCTGCCGATGTTGATGCTCAATTTGACCGCGCTATTGCTGCTGCCAAGGCTAACAACGAGGCTGAGCTCTTGGAGGCTTGCCACGCTATCGAGGCTTACTTCAACTTCCCCAAAGCCAACGAAATCGTGAAACATGCCGAGGTTCCCGGTGGTATGTACAGTAACATGGTTGCTCAATTGAAGAGCCTCGGTGCCGAGGATGTATTGAACGACGCTATGGCTCTCATTCCCGAGGTACGTCGTGCTGCAGGTCTTGTGCCCCTTGTAACTCCTACTTCGCAAATCGTGGGTGGTCAAGCCGTGAGCCTTGCTATCGACCGCAAGAAAGGTAATCCCGACTATACAATGGTAAGTAACCAATTCATCAACCTTATCAAGGGTGAATATGGTAAGACTCCCGTGGCTATCGATCCTAAATTCCGTGAGAAAATCACCGGTAGCGCTATCGAGAAACCTTACGATATCAATGCATATCAAGCTCCCGAGAATCCCACTTTGCCCGAGTTTGGCGGTGTGAAACTTGCTAAGGATGAGAATGACTATCTCTTGCTCCAACTCTTCCCCACTGTAGGTGCTACATTCTTGCGCAACCGTCGTGCCGAGGAGTTCGCTGCAGCTCCCAAGGCCGAAGTTGCTGAGGAGAAGAAGGCTGCTGAAGAGCCCATTACCGGTCCTACACAAAAGATTCCTATGGGTGGTAGCATTATTTCTGTTGCCGTTCAACCCGGTGCTACTGTGAAGAAAGGTCAAGCATTGCTCGTATATGAGGCAATGAAGATGGAAAATACCGTTAACAGCGAGCGCGATGGTGTTATCAAACGCGTATTCGTTCAACCCGGTCAAGTAGTGGCTACAAACGCCGTATTGGTAGAGTTTGAAGGCTAATTTTTAGCTGCTCAATAAGAAATGGTGAGGTTGCGTCGTTAGGCGCAACCTCATTGTTTTTGATACATGCTGAGTGAGTTTTATTTCTACAAAAATTAGTGCTTATTCTATAATGTTGTTGAGGATAGTGTTGTATCTTTGCTGACTCAAATGAAAAATTGTTGATGTATGAGTAAACTCAGTAAAAATGCCCTTATAGGTTATCCTGCCGGAATTATTACCGGTGTAACATATGGTCTCAATCCGCTCTTTGGCATACCGTTGATGAATAATGGTGCTGCTGTCGAGTCGATATTGTTCTTTCGCTACATCATTGCGGTGGCATTGCTCGGATTATTTCTGTTGCTTACCAAGCAGAGTTTCAAGATAACAGCTCGGCAAGCGGGAGTGTTGCTTGTGCTGGGACTTCTCTTTACATCGAGCAGTATATTCCTTTTTCAATCGTACAACTATATCGCGTCGGGGTTGGCTACCACGTTAATATTTCTCTATCCGGTCTTGGTGGCTATTATTATGGTCTTTTTGCGCGTGGTGCCGTCATGGCCTGTGTGGCTCGCTATAATAGCAACCTTTGCAGGTGTGTTGGTTATGACACAGGGTAGCGGTGGTGAAACGGTCAATCCTATTGGTGTAGTATTATCGTTGTGCTCGGCATTGGCTTATGCTTTCTTTATAGTTATTATCAATCGCAGTAAGGTAATTGCCGATATTTCCAATACACTGTTGACGTTCTATGCCCTTATGGTGGGAGCATTTGTCTTTCTTGTTCAGATTCTTTTGTCCGACACGGCTATTACAGCCGGCATATCGACCGGTGGCGATTGGCTCAACTTGGTGGGTTTGGCTATATTGCCTACTATCGTTTCAACGGCTACACTTGCGATAGCGACCCGCAATATTGGTGCGACAAAGGCCTCGGTATTGGGTGTATTTGAGCCTATAACTGCCATACTTGTTGGAACGCTGGTATTTGGTGAGCCGCTTACGACCAATATTGTAGTAGGTATTACTATAGCCATTATTGCTGTTACCTTTATGATATCGGTGACAAAACGCTAAGGTGTAGATATACAATTATAGGGTTGTTTCGTGAAATTTTTATTCCGAGACAACCCTATTTTTATTTGATGGTATATAGTACGAAGTGGCTCTGTTAGCGTATGGTTACCATCGTTGCACCAAATCCGTATTCGCGGAACGAAGCATCTTGGCAGTTATACTCTTTGTACTTGGTGCGCAGTTCGTCGAGGATGGCGCGACGCAGTGTACCTTCGCCCTTGCCGTGTATAAATACGATACGTTGCCCCTTGTTGTTGCGATGCTCGGCAAGTACCTTACGGAATGTATCCATTTGGTATTCGAGCATTTCGCCATTGCTCATGCCGGCAGTGTTGTCGAGCAGGGCATTAATGTGCAGGTCTACCTCGATGATTTCGTTTGGTTGTTGTTTGGGCTTGCTTACATGAGGACGGTTGATAGCCTCCGAACGGTTTTTCTCGCTCATGGCACGTGCGAGGTCGTCGGTGTTGACAACAAGCGGACGTATGGGGGTGTCGTTTTTTACCAGGTCTATGATGAGAGCTGGCTCGTCGTAGTAGAGATTGGCTCGGAAACTGTGTAGCTTGTAGAGCTTTACAGGGTCAAAACGCATCTCTATTACACCCGGATTCTTGGCCTTATAGTGCTTGCCTTGTTTGAATGCAATGTATTGGAAACCTATGCGTTGCAGTGAATTAACCTCTTGTTGCTTAAGCTCCTCAAGTTCCATTTGCATGTTAGGCTCTATCACGCCGGCGTAGCGTGTGCGCCAGCCCTCGTCGTCGCGACTGGTAAAGGTGAAGTATAGGTAATAGTTGCTATCGTTCACCAAGCAGATGTCGTAGGCTGTGGTGTTGAGGTGCTTGGGCTCATGAGGGATAATAGCCAAGGCTATATTGAGTTGTTCACCCTCAGGAGTCTCTTCGATAGGCTCGTTTGCGACGGTTTGTGTCGAGGCTGCTTGTCGAGGCTCATCTTTGCTGAAAGTAGTTGCCGTAAACACGGTTTTTACCTCGGGTTGTTTCTTTTCGGGTTTGGCGGGTTCTACCACTACACATTCGCGTATGAGGACCGGTGTTTCAAATCCGTCGGGCTCTTCTACATAAGCCATGTCGCGATCTATCTTGCGCACGATACCTCCGCCCACAGCGTTGAGAAATCGCACCTTGTCTCCTATATTAAGTGTTGCCATAATTTTGTAGTTCTTATTTGTCTGCGAAGATAATAAAATATTCACTTATGTGTGATAAACTCACAAAACTTGTCTTGTTTTATGATTTGTACGAGACCCGATGGCTTTGATTATTATTAAGATTTGTAAGGTGAAAATGTTATAGTTTTTATGATTGTTTTTAGAAAATATTGTATTGTTGTGGGTGTTTTTATGTAAAAATTAAAATAAAACAAGGATTTGTTTGCTATTTGTTTATTTGGTGCTATATTTGCAAAATGAGAGAATTCATTTTATAATATAAACTAAAAAAAAGAGATGATGAAAAAAATTACCACGTTAATGATGTGTTTGTTCGTTGCAATTGCGACGATAGCACATCCGGCATTGCAGTACAGAGAGAAAATGTCTGATAATCGAGCCGAAAAGCTTGAGTTGGTTACGCCTGTTGTTAAACAACAGACTAAAGCCCCTGTATTGGGTGGGTATTCTGATGAATATGAAGGACTTGTGTATTTGGAGTCGTTTGAAGATAGCAAAAAGTGGGTAGCCAAAGATGCTGTCAATCTTTTTATTCCCGGAGGTTCGTTTATAGAGGGTGTTCGTGCAGTCGATGGCGAGTATTATATGACCAGCGAGCCCGATTGGGCTCCACGAGATGCGCGTGCCACATCGCCCCATATCGACCTGGAGACAGGCGTGAGCTACTATGTGTCGATATATGCCTATACACCCGGAGTTGTGGGTCAGGGATTTACTCTCAAGGATGAGTTTCGTGTATTGGCGCGCAATGTCGAGACAGGTGAGGAAACCGTGGTTATAGATTGTAGCGAAAGCTATGCGCGTATGTTTACTTCGTTTACCAAGGTAGAGGGTATCTTTGTTCCGGAGGCAAGTGCCACTTATGAGATGGAGTTGCACCTATGCACGCAAGATGGTTTGGTTGGAGATGTCGCTTTCGACCGTTTTGCAGTAGGTACGTCCCCCGACCCCTATCAACCCATCACATTGTTGCCTCAACCTACCGGTCAGAAGATTGATTATCTGCTCAATTACACACACTCGGGCTATGGCAATGCCAATATCAAGGCTCAGGTTTCATTTGGAGAGGAGAATGAGGTGTATGTGTGTGGCCTTTCGCCCGATATGTATACATCGTGGATGTATGGTGTAATGCATGGTGATACCATTGCTTTTCCCACGGGTCAGTACGTAGGCTTGTTCGCCAATACTTATGATGTCTTTATGCAAGGTGCAAAAGACTTTGTGGTTGAAGAAATAGACGGTCAGATGAGATGGGGTTATGTTCCTGTTGACAGTGTATACATGGTATTGAAAGGCGATACAATTGTTGTAGCTGACGGGTATGGATTTGTAGAGAGTGTTCACGATGTTTCTTCAGGAGATATGATAGGCGCGATGGGTTTTATAGTTGACTATAAATATCACCCCTTTTCGTATGAAATTGTCGAGCCTGACTTGGAGAATAATGAGCCTATCTTGTATCAGATGACGGCCGATGTATTGGGTCCGTCGGTAGACACCAATCGCCTTACGGATGTCGTTATAGACGGAGATAAACTTTATATCAAGGGTGTTTCTCTTGACACTCCCGAGGGATGGATATGTGGTACAATAAAAGATAATACGGTTGTATTCCCCGCACATCAATATGTGGGACTTTATGCCGAGTATTTCCCCGTATTCTTCGAGCCGGCATTGGTTGACAGTGAGACATATGCTACCGAGTTGTTGGATGAGTATGTAATGGATTATGTCGATGGTGTACTTACCTCTCGTACTCCCTATATGCTCTCACAAGATGGTGCCAACTATAGCTATGCAGTTATGAATCTTACTCTTAAGCCCTTTGAGTTAAAGATGGCAGAGCCGGTTGCTCCTGTAATTGTAGAACATTATCAAGACTTGTTGTCGGACAATTATTATGCTTATTTTATGTATGAGTTGAAAGGTGTCGATGGTACATTCCTTATGCCCGACTACCTCTACTATCGATTCTACTTCGACAACGAACTGTTCGTTTTCCAAAAACCCGATTATCCTTATGTATCCAAGCCTACAACCGATGTAAGTGTATTGTTCTTTGACAACTGGAGCTTCAATAAGATAGGTGAGACATCTATTATCGTGTCGATACGTCCGTTGGATCTTGTATTTGACGAGTTAGCGGTAGAGATGGTTTATAAGATAGATGGTGAAGAGATGGTTTCGAAGCGTACTGTCTCGAAGGACATCATGGCTGTCGAGTCGATCAAGAATGATAAGACTGTGGCTCAAGAGATATATACCAATTTGCAAGGTATGCAGGTAGATAGTGATACCGAAGGTTTTGTTATCAAGACTATTGTGTATACCGACGGCTCGCGTGAAAACGTTAAAATGATGAATAGAAGCATGCGTTGATGTCTATGGCTTGTATATAGCCCACAGTTGATAATAGCAGCACCTACCCATGTCGATGATAGTGACGGGTAGGTGTTGTTTTTTTGTAATTGATTGCGAGGTCTCTTGTGGTAATGCTATTTTGTAGAACGACCCGTTACATGGTGTCATGTGTCATATCAAGTGGTAGGTGTTGTTGGGTGTAGGTATTTGTCAATCTGTAATAATAAAAAAAGAGATAGGCCTTGTTTGACCTATCTCCTTGCAATGGGTTGATATATATATATAGCTTATTCTACTCGGCGATATGTTGTCCACGATTCGTATTCTTCGTAGCCGCTGTTATCTTCCATATAACCACTATCATTCATATATAAAATCATCGTGTCGTCATCCTTGAAACTAACTGTAACAGTATTGGTGTAGTCGCCCATCAATAGCAGCGAGGTAAATTGGTCGTCTTTGATGCTGTATGGGAAAGGAATGTTGAGTAGTTCTTCTGCGTCTTCACTGCCGGTATCAATCACCGAAACAGCCAATGTGCCGATGCGAAGTATATGCCAATCCTCGTTCTCGGGTGTAATGTCGTAGCTGTCTTCGTAGGTCTGTGTTTCCGATTGAGTTCCGTCCTCGTTATAGTACCACCACATGTCCGACTCGGTGATGTGTACTGTTTCCCAGTCGCCTATCATTTTTCCTGCGGTCGAATCGGGATCTAAAGCACAACTGTTCAATGTCAAGGTGAGGATTATGATACCCCCGATAAAAAGTAACTTTTTCATAATTTTAGGTTTTATAATTGTTTTTCTTTACATACTTAGCGCAAGGTGAGTGAAGATAAGCATGTTTGCTTGAACTTTACTGTCGAACCGCATCCTATATTTTGAGGTCTACTGCAAATATAAGTAAAAAACCTTTGCGGTATGTTTTATCTCCTACATTTTTTTGCCACTTTTCTATAGATTGTTAAAAAATGTGAATTTAATATTTATATAGGCTGTTTTGCAAACCATAGTTGGCAAATTCAATATATAATAGCTATATTTGCAAAGGTTTTTCCAACGATTGTTGTATAGTTCAGTGGAGTCATTTTATAGGACACATAGTTATTTGGTAGAGCATTTGGGCAACCCTGTCCGAAGGGAATTGATGCGCGAGATTGATTGGTCGCATCGTCTCATAGGTATCAAGGGTAGTCGAGGTGTGGGCAAGACAACATTTTTGTTGCAGTATGCTCGCGATAACTTCAGTCTCAATGATCGTACTTGTCTATACATCAATCTTAATAACCTCTACTTTACCGATTGTTCGCTTGTCGATTTTGCCAAGGAGTTTTACACTCAAGGTGGTCGCGTATTGCTTATAGACCAGGTGTTTAAGTATCCGGCATGGAGCGAGTCGTTGCGTACTTGTTACGATATGTTCCCCGAGTTGCAAATAATCTTTACCGGCTCGACCGTGATGCGCTTGAAGGAAGAAAACCCATTGCTCGATGGTCTCGTAGCGTCGTATAATCTGCGAGGTTTCTCCTTTCGAGAGTATCTCAACCTCAAGACCGGCTTGTCATTCCGCTCGTATACCTTCGAGGAGATAATGCAAAATCATGCAACCATAGCACGTGCCATATCGGGACGTGTCAATCCGCTCGACTACTTCGATGGATATTTGCATCACGGATACTATCCATTCTTCCTCCAGAAGCGCAACTTTTCGGAAAATCTTATCAAGACAATCAACATGATTATGGAGGTAGATATACTCCTGCTCAAGCAATTGGAGCTATCGTATCTGCCCAAGATGCGTCGATTGTTCTATCTTATCATCAAGAACGCACCGGGTGCTGTCAATGTAAGTAAGTTGAGCCAAGAGACTCAAATATCGCGTGCTACGGTGATGAACTATATCAAGTGTTTCAAGGATGCCCGTCTCATCAATATGTTGTATCGTGAGGGTGAGGCTTATCCGCAGAAACCTGCCATGTTGTACTTGCACAATACCAATCTTATATATTCCAACCGTTCGATGACCATCGATCGTCAGGCGGTATGCGAGACTTTCTTCTATCACGCGTTGCACGGCAACCATCGCCTCAATATGGGTGCAAACAGTGTGCGTTTTATAGTCGATGGGGAGCATCCCTTCCGTATCATCTCGCAGAACTCCAAGTCGCGTATGGGAGGTGACATGAACTATGTAATAGACGGGTTGAGTGTAGGACACGACAGGGTTATGCCCTTGTGGTTATTTGGATTTTTATATTGATAAAGAAGTATATAATACCTAATATTTTAAAGAATATGAGTAAAGAAAAGAAATTTTTGACTTGTGATGGTAATCAAGCTGCTGCACATATCTCGTATATGTTCTCAGAAGTAGCTGCTATCTATCCCATCACACCCTCTTCTACAATGGCTGAGTATGTAGATGAGTGGGCTGCTGCCGGACGTAAAAACATCTTCGGTGAGACAGTTCTTGTACAAGAAATGCAATCGGAGGGTGGTGCTGCCGGTGCTTTGCACGGTTCATTGCACGCCGGTGCTTTGACTACCACTTATACAGCATCACAAGGTTTGTTGTTGATGATCCCCAATATGTATAAGATTGCCGGTGAAATGTTGCCTACCGTATTCCACGTGTCGGCTCGTACATTGGCTTCGCACGCCTTGAGTATCTTTGGTGATCACCAAGACGTTATGGCTTGTCGTCAAACAGGCTTTGCAATGTTGGCCGAAGGTTCGGTGCAAGAGGTTATGGACTTGGCAGGTGTTGCTCACTTGGCTACTATCGAGTCGCACATTCCCTTCATCAACTTCTTCGATGGTTTCCGTACATCGCACGAGATACAAAAGATTGAAGTTATCGACCAAGAGGATCTCGCTCCCCTTGTAAATCAAGAGGGTCTTGCTGCATTCCGTCGTCGTGCTCTCACTCCCGATGCACCCATCGCTCGTGGTTTGGCTGAGAATAGCGACGTATTCTTCCAACACCGTGAGTCTTGCAACAAGGCATATGAGGCTGTTCCTGAGATCGTAGAGAAATACATGAACGAAATCTACAAGATTACAGGTCGCAAATACAACTTGTTCGACTACTATGGTGCCGAGGATGCCGAGCGTGTAATTATCGCTATGGGTTCGGGTACTGAGGCTATCCGCGAGGCTGTCGACTACCTCGTAGCTCAAGGCGAGAAGGTAGGTCTTGTGGCTGTTCACTTGTATCGTCCCTTCTCAGCTAAGCACTTCTTGGCTGCTGTTCCTGCTACTGCTAAGCGTATTGCTGTTCTCGACCGCACTAAAGAGCCCGGTGCTACTGCCGAGCCTCTCTTCCTCGATGTTAAAGAGTGCTTCTATGGCAAAGAAAATGCCCCCCTTATCGTAGGTGGTCGTTACAGCTTGGCTTCAAA
>JAGBHF010000009.1 GCA_017935645.1 Bacteroidaceae bacterium
AGCACGCTCGAAATTCAAATTTATTGTAGCAGGATTAGTGTTCGGATTATAAGAACCTACCCTTTCAATAAATTTGCCATCACGTGGCGCCCTGCTATCAGCTACTACGATTTGATAAAACGCATAGTCTTTGTGACCGTGACGTTGCAATCTGATTTTTGTTGCCATTGAAATTTGTTTTTAAATTGTTTTTTGCATTAGCGGGTGCAAAGTTACATACAGTTTGCGAGTTACGCAAATATTTGCTCGGTTATTTTGCACACTGTTGTGAAATATATCTCTTATTTCTTAATCACGAAGAAGGCGTAGGAGTTCGTCGCGCGAAATGATGATAACACTGCCATGCTTTACATCGGGGACATTTGCGATGTGGGCGTCGGGTATGAGTTGCCAATCGCCTGTTGCGAGATTTGTACATTGCATAAACGAGAGTCCTGCATCGCCATTGAACTTGTCGAAATAACCTATGTATCCTTGGCCACCTATCTTAGCGAATACGGTAGGCCCCTCGACCTCGACAAGATAGTCGTCGGGTAACACGCGGGTAATACCATCGAAGGTGTCGACAGTGGGATCGAGACTGCTTGTAGTGGCGTGTAGGATTGTCTTCTTACCATTGCGCTCGTCTTTGTAGTATCCATGAAAGATACCGGCTTCGCGCACTACGGTGAGGTCGATTGCCGTAAATAGAGGATCGAAAAGCGGACGCGAAGTGGTGAACGTGAGCCAATCGCGTGTTGTGGTAACGTAGTGGAGCTGACGATTATCTACCCGTGACGACCAATAGATGTAAAACAAATCCTCCTCGGGCACGTAGGTAAACTCGGGAGCCCAAGCGTTGGGTGCTTGAGGGTTACCCCCTACTCCATCCATCACATATATCTTGCCACTGTCGGTGGTAATGCCACCATCGGCGGCACGCCAATGGATGAGGTCGTCGGACTGCCAATGGAAGATGGCGGGATTGTCCCAGCCCCATGTGTGAACGAGGTGGAAGGTTGTCTTACCGTTGCGTGTAACACGATTGAGATAAGGGTCGCGCATCCACACGGCATCGTCATATGCCGTAAAGACAGGCTTTCCGTCGTTGAGTTGTTGCCAGTGCAAGCCGTCGGCACTCCACGCATAGAACAAATGTTGTGCAGGCGATGTAAAATAAGCCATCAGATACACACTGTCGGGCAGCTGTGCAATTGCCTCAGGTGATACAGCCGATGCCGTAGCTGCACAGGCAAGCATGAGAATGGAGGCTAATAATTGTTTAATTCTCATAGACTATCTTTTCATTCAAATTATATTCGGTCCAAAACCTTGACAATAAGGTCGCCAATCGACGACTTATAATCGGTGTTGGAGTGATGCGCGAGACGGTTGGCAATAATCATGCACACTGTAGCGGCACGGTGTCCTAAGAGAGTAGCCAATCCGGCAAGAGCCGAACTCTCCATCTCGTAGTTGGTAACGACGAAGCGGTCGTGCTTAAAGTCTTGAATTTTCTTATTAAGGTCGGGATCGGCCAGAGGGATACGCAACTCGCGACCTTGCGGGCCATAGAAGCCGTTGGCCGAAATGGTTACACCACGCACCATGTCGCCTTGGTCGATACGATTAATAAGGTCGATATTGTTATCAATGACGTAAGGTCGTGCCCACAAAGCATTCCAACCCACCGATTGACAGAAGCTCTCCTCAAAAGCAAGGTCACACACTTCATTGCGTCCGGCATAGAAGTTGAGTACACCATCGAAACCTATAGACTTCTCGGAAATAACATGTGTACCAATGGGTACATGAGGTTGTAACCCGCCACTCGTACCCACACGCACCATCGTAAGAGCGCGATGCTCGGGCTTGGCCAGACGGGTATTGAAGTCGATATTGGCAAGTGCATCCAATTCGTTCACCACAATATCGATATTATCGGTACCGATACCGTGCGATATACACATTATCTTCTTACCTTTGTACACGCCACCAATGGTGTGAAATTCGCGGCTCGATACTTCAAATGTCTTTTCGTCGAAGTAAGAGGCAACCAAATCGACACGACCGGGGTCGCCCACAAGGACAATCTTGTCGCAGAGTTGGTCGGGACGAACGTGTATGTGAAAAGCGCTACCGTCGGGGTTAATAATCAGTTCCGACTCGGGAAAATACTTAGCATCCATATATACATATATTATAAAGGTGAAAAGCGGAGTGACCTAATATCGAAAAAGGCACTCCGCAATACTATAACAAATAACGAGGGTTATTGGTCTTATTTCTTAGGTGTACGTTTGCAAGTGCGCTTGGGCTTTTCTTCGGCAACTACCACCTCATCGTTAGCCACCTCAACCTTGGCAGGAGCAGCCTTTGGGGCTTTTGCTTTCTTGGTCGACAACTTCTCGTTACGAGCCGACTTGAGTTCTTTTTCGAGTTGTTGTATCTCCTCGGCTTGGTTGCGAATGGTGGTGAGCAATGCGTTCAACTCCTCGTTTTCGATTTGAGTAGGATATTGCTCTTCGACACGCACGATAAAGTCACTCAAGACATTCATATAGTTGGTGAATGCATCGAAAGGACTCTCATAGGGGCTGTAAGAGTTGCGACCTGCACCATACTTGGTAGACATAAAGAAGAAGTGATCGCTGGCTTGGAGGTAATTCCAATCTTGCTTGATGCGACGATCGTTGCACATGCGCACACGCTCGGCGAGTGCATACAACTTATGGAAAGCCTCATTTTGCAAGCGATTGCCCAACCAAGTGCTTACGTCGCGAGCCTCATCGGTCCAAGACATAGGATAAGGAACAGAGAGCGCATCGACGGGACGCAATTTAGCCACAGCCTCACCGGGAGTGATAAAGCCAATACCGGCTTTCTCGGCACAGAGAGGCAGAGCCTTGAGGAACTCGAAGATACCTGTTTCACGACCTTGTCCTTCGCCGAAAGTCTCACAGTTCATAAAGATATTAACCACAGGCTCCTCGGCAGGAGTAGCAGCTACCCAAGAGATAAACTTCTCGGCAGTGAGCGGATATTCGCTCCATTCATAGTCGGAGAAACGGCGTGCAATATCGTCGGTAAACTTGTCGTTGCGGAGTAACATCTTGAGCTTGGGCGCAGCGATAGAGTTGTAGAGGTAGTTGGGGCTTTTCCATCCCAATACGTGCTTGGCACCTTCGGTGATAACGCCCTTATATCCCATAGAAGCAATCATCGAAGCAATCTCGTCAGAGAAGATAAGCTCGGTGTTGCGGAATACCTTGGGTTTTTGACCGAAGAGGGCATATATCTTTTCGTCATGTTCGTTGACTTGAGCGCGGAACTCATCGATATCAGAGAGAGATGTCAACGAGTGTGCATAGGTCTCAGAGAGGAACTCAACGCAACCGGTCTTGGCCAAGTCTTTGAGCGCCTCGATAAGCTCGGGCACATACATCTCGAGTTGTTCAATAACAACACCTGATAGAGAAATAGCCGCCTTGAACTTTCCGCCCGAAGTTTCAATAATCTCTTTCATAGCCTGTATAGTAGGCAAGTAAGAGTTGCGAGCGATGCGAGTAATCACATCGTCATTGGCAAAGTCATCGTAGTAGTAATGGTCGCGGCCTATATCGAAGAAACGATATCGTTTGAGACGAAACGGCTGGTGAATCTGGAAGTATAAACAGATACTTTTCATGATATGTTGTGTTATTTATTATCGAATAGTGTATTAATAGTGTCGCAAAACGTTGTTGTAAATGTCGATAACCTTCTGACCGGCATATTTCCATTTAATCTCATTTACCTCAGCCTCACCCTCGATGCGCAAGTGCTCGTACAATGCGGGGTTGTGTGTGATAGAGTAAATGGCATCGGCCATGGCATCGATATCCCAATAGTCGGTTTTGATAACATTGTCGAGAATCTCGGCGCAACCCGACTGTTTAGAAATAATCGATGGCACACCTACCTGCATGGCTTCGAGGGGCGAAATACCAAAAGGCTCGGAAACCGAGGGCATTATATATACATCACTAGCCTTGAGCATTTCGTACACCTGCTTGCCACGTTGGAAACCGGGGAAGTGAAAACGGTCGGAGATACCACGCTCGGCAGCGAGTTGTATCATCTGATCCATCATATCGCCACTACCTGCCATTACAAAACGTACATTGTTGGTGCGCTCAAGCACGCGGGCTGCAGCCTCAACGAAGTACTCGGGACCCTTCTGCATAGTGATACGGCCCAAGAAAGTCACGACCTTGTCCTTGGTAGTGCGAGGCATTTCGATAGCCTTAATCTCGTCGCTGAGGGGTGTCACGGCATTGTGTACGGTAGACACCTTGGCGGGATCGATATGATACTTTTCGATAACTGTTTGACGAGTAAGGTTACTTACACATATAATGTGGTCGGCATTCAACATACCGTCGCGTTCGATGGCAAAGACGGTAGGATTGACATTGCCACGACTGCGGTCGAAGTCGGTGGCATGCACGTGAATAACGAGAGGCTTACCGGTTATCTGCTTGGCATGAATACCGGCAGGATATGTAAGCCAGTCGTGCGAGTGGATAATATCGAACTCGGTGGCGCGGGCTATTACGCCGGCAACAATTGAGTAGTTGTTAATCTCCTCGATAAGATTATCGGGATAACGACCCGAGAACTCGATACAGCCCAAGTCGTTTGTGTTAAGATAGTTGAAGTCGGCATAGATGTGGTCGCGGAGACGGAAGTACAAATCGGGTTCCATGCAATATCCATATCGATTTTGCACATATTCCCAATTTACATCACGCCAAGCGACAGGGGTATTGCCGGCTCCGATAATACGTGCAAAGCTCGTATCTTCATCGCCATGAGGCTTAGGTATAACAAAGGTGATATCCATGTCTCCACATTCCCACATGCCTTTGACAAGGCCATAGCTTGCAGTACCAAGACCACCGAGGATATGCGGAGGGAATTCCCACCCGAACATTAGTGCTTTCATGATATATTATAGATTATATTTTTTCAACGAATGTAATACACGCAATACTTCTCCCACGTTCTTGGCCGAACTAATCGCGCCACGAGCTTTATAGGGAGGATTGCCATCGAACATCTCAGAGAGCGAACCGATACACTTGTCGGACAGGTCGTCTTCGTAACCGATGAGCATGCGCTCGATGAATGCAACACCACTCATGCCGAATATGCGCAAGTAGGCATCGGCATAAGCACCCATAAGCCATGGACGAGCCGGACCCTGATGTTGTGCCAAAGCACGCTCCTCGGGAGTACCCGAATACCAAGGACGATAACCCCAGCTCTTGGGGCTGAGCGATCGGATGCCCTTGGGTGTAAGCAACTCTTTGGTTACGATGTCGAGTATCGCCTTGCGTTGGCGACGGTCGATGGGTGTGTATTCGAGCGAAATGGCGATGAGCATATTGGGACGTACACTCCAGTCGGTCATTGTACCGTCGACATAGTCGTACAGATAGCCATAGTCGTTGAGGAATACAGAGCCGAATGAGGCATCGATAGTTGCAGCCAAAGCCTGCCACTGTTCGATGCGGGCAGCATTGCCCTCATTCTCGGCAAACATGTTGGCGGCGAACTTGAGTGCATTGTACCACAAACCATTTACCTCAACGAGGTATCCACTGCGGGGATTGACAGGCGCACCATTGATAGTGCTGTTCATCCACGAGATGATGCGGTCGCGACCATTGGCATATAACAATCCGTTGGGGTGTACCATGAGGTTGGGGTGCTCACCTTTGATGATGTATGTGAGTATATCGGACACGAACTTGCCATACTTTTCGTAGCATGCTTTGTTGCCATACTCACGTGCATATTGTTGTATAGTCCATATAGCCCATAGCGGGACATCGGGCATCTCAATCTCCTTAATCATGGGGTCGTGCGAGCCGTCTTTCATGAAATTGCGCAGGGCGCGCTCGGCAGTCTTCATGATAGACTCGAAGGCCTTGACATCGTCGATAGCCAAAGAACAACCGGGCAAGGCGATGAACTGGTCGCGTGCACGTACACCAAACCAAGGATAACCGGCCAAGATGTAGAGGTCACGACCTTGCTTGAGATAGAATTGTTGAGCCGAATTCTTAAGACAGTTGAAGAAGCTGTTGCGGGGAGTGCGATTCTCGTATTCTTCTTGATAAATGCGAGCGAGCGAGCGAGGCTTGGCCTCCTCAACGCCGGCGGCAAAAATAACACTCTCACCCTTCTTGATAGGCAACTCAAAATAGCCGGGCACAAACAAGTCCTCGGTATAGGGTACGCCACGTTGTTGATCCTTGATATACTCGATATCCTTGTACCAATGGGGGTCGTAAACGAACTGAGGCTTCTTGCTGCATTGCATGTAAAGGCGCGGATATCCTTTGTACAGGCAGCAACTAATGCCATTGGGCACTTCTTCGTAACTCTTATCGATTACTTCGTTTTCCATACACAACTCGTTGGCGGGACGGAAAGCGAGGAAAGGACGGAACTGTATTGTTGTGGGCGAGTGAGCCTCGACAAGCGTGTACTTGATGAGGATGCGATTTTGGTGCTCTTCGAAGATTTTCTCTTTGGTGAGAATAACACCACCCACGCGGTATGTTTTGCGAATGGTATCGTCGCAATCAAACTCTCGAATGTACTTGTGTCCGTTGGGGCTGAAGCAGTCGCCGTGATACTTGTGCAATCCAAGGTTAAAGGGTGCTCCGTGCTGTATAACAGTTTCGTCGAGAGTAGATAGTAACACATAGTTTTCGTTATCGAACTCGGGTATGGGCATAACCAACAGACCGTGTTGCTTGCGAGTGTTACAATCGACAATAGTAGTGCAGTGATAAGCACCCGAACGGTTGGTGCGCAACAACTCTTTGCGCAACGACTGTTCAAGATTTATCATCAGCCTTTTGTCAAACTTAAGATAGCTCATATTTGTAAGAAATCAGGTTAACATTATTGGGAAGTCACAGATACGTGAAACTTACATTCAGCCCCGAATTTACACATAAAACATAAGAAAAACAAATATAAAACAGACGAAAATTTAACAAATTTACAGCATAAAAATACACAACATTATATATCAATCATTTGCAAACTTACATATTATAAAAAAGAAATAAAAAAAACGCCCCGAGAACGGGGCGTTGATTGCTATTTGTAAGTAAATGTTATACTCTACCGATGAAAAGTACCAAGTTGTCGAGGAACATTTTGATAGAAACGGCCAACAACATAACACCAAAGAACTTGCGTGTAACGTATACACCGCTCTTACCAAGAATGCGCTCCAAGAGGTACATGTTGCGCAACACGAGATAAACGATAATGATGTTCATCAACAGACCGATGAGGATGTTTACCAAACCATACATAGATTGCAATGAAAGCAATGTTGTAAACGAACCGGCACCGGCAATGAGGGGGAATACCAAGGGAACCATTGTAGAAGCTCCCGAAGGGCCATTGTTGCGGAAAATCTCGATATCGAGCACCATCTCGACCGCCATAAGGAAGAGTACAATAGAACCACCAATGGCAAATGAGTAAATGTCAACATGGAACAGGCCCAAGATAGACGAACCCAAGAAAAGGAAGGCCAAGAACATGATGAGCGAAAGACTGGCAGCCTTCAAAGGATTGATTTCGCGACCTTTTTGGCGCATGTCGATGATGATAGGCGTGAGACCAACCATATCGATAACCATGAACATGATAATAAACGAACTAATAGTTTCTTCAAAAGAGAAATTGCTGAAGAAATCTTTCAGAAAAGTCAATACTTCTCCCATAACAAAAAATCGATTTAATAGGTTTTTATAAATTTGGGTGCAAAGATAGTGAAAGGTAAGTGAAGAAAAAACAAAGTTGTCGTATTTTTATAAACAACATACAGTTTTGGGACAATTGGGTGCAAAGTGTGCAATAATAGGGAGTACATCGCGAAGGCGATAAAAAGTTATTTTTTCTTATCGGATAGGGAATTATAAAAATTAAGTATTATTTTTGTGCATCGGGTTGTAGCCAACAGCCCGATATTGCCCCAAGAAGCCGTAAAGAAATCATAGAAAAAGAAGATATGGAAAACATATATCAAACACTCATGCAACTACCTTTGTTTCAAGGAGTGAGTCGTGCCAAGCTACTGGAATTGGTAGAGAAAACCCGCTTTCACTTCCTGAAGTATGAGGATGGAGAGACGGTAGCATCTCGGTCGACAGCATGCACACACCTGAAGTTTCTGTTGTCGGGAAGCATTCGTTATGAGATGAGTACCTACGACGGCAAAGTGAAATTGAGCCAAACCCTGCATGCTCCCGATATCTTAGCACCCGACCACCTCTTTGGTCGCAGCACCCACTATCCGGGTAACTACTATGCAGTGGGCAGTGTAGGCATGATGCAGATAGATAAATCGACATTTATGACACTCATGCAAGATGAGCCTATCTTCCTTATCAATCTGCTCAATATCTTGTCGCGTCGCAGCCAGAAAAACAAAGAGTGCCTCATGTCGATGAGTACAGGCGACTTGCGTGAACGCTTATCATACTGGATACTCAACCTCACCTCGCGCAATGCTACGCAAATACGCATCAATGCCCGACAACGTGACTTGTACAGCTACTTTGGCGTACAACGTACGGTATTGCTCAACACACTTGCCGAGATGAAGCAGGAAAAGATTATTGATTACACTGTAAATGAAGTAAATATACTCGACCGCCGAGCCTTGCATGACATATTGCTTGAGGATATCGAGTTTATGAAAGAGTAAGATATAACGAGCTACTTAACAGCCGAAACAACGAGGTGCATGGGATAGAATTTCACCGTGCGCCTCGAATTGTATATAAACAACTAATATACAATAAAATAGCACCCAAACAACAAGATACCTTAGTGAATAACGATTGAACTTTTCGCGCCAAAACACATAATTATAAAAATAAAGCATTATCTTTGTCAATTGTGGAAAGCCCAAATAAGACAAATAATAGAAACACCAAATTATAAATCGATGAGAAAAAGAGTATTACTCAGTGTAGCTACTGCATTGTGCATGGCACTACAAGGTATGGCATTACCAGCCGACAACACCCCCCGTGTGATAACCCTCCCCGATGGAAGCACCTTGACAGTTGTGCTACACGGTGACGAGTATGGAAGTTACATGACAACCCTTGACGGTAAGATAGTGGAACGTTGCGACGATGGCTTCTACCGTTACACCCAAATGCAAGGAGAAGGTTGCATAGCCAGCGATATCATTGCACGTGACAATATGCCATTGGCAGCAGCCGAGTTGCAACAAGTAGAGCAAATAGATAGTGAGGCTATCAAAAATCATATTCGCCTCAAAGCCGATGTAAAGCGCAAGCAAATGAGCCTTGCCTCGCGACCCGGAGGAGCCCCCATGCGCAAGATAGCGCAAGCTACAGCCGAAGGCGAAGTGACAAAGGTGCGCGGTCTTGTAATCCTTGCCGAGTTCCAAGATGTAAAATTCAGCGAGAACGGAACAGCCGAAAACATCTCGGCATTGATGAACGAAGAGGGTAACGACTATATGGGCGCAATAGGCTCGGCACGCGACTATTTCTTGGCACAAAGCTATGGTAAATTTGAGCCAACCTTCGACGTGATAGGCCCTGTTACACTTCCCGAGAATGAGGCATACTACGGCACACCCGACCAAGGCATGAGCAGTGGTGATAGTGGCGCGAAAGTATATTATTTGCCCCTTCATGCATGTGATGTTGCAGCAGAACAAAACCTTTGCAACTTTGCCGACTACGACTGCGATAATGATGGTTATGTCGACCTCGTGTTTGTAGTGTATGCCGGATATGCCGAGAGTAGCGGTGCTCCCAAGACCACAATCTGGCCTCACGCAGCATGGTTGGGTCAAACCACAGCCGGTAAAGAGCGTGAATACAACGGTGTGAAAGTAGATGCCTATGCCTGTACATCGGAGCTTGCAGGTACAGAAGGAACAGACTTGTATGGTATCGGAGCTATCTGCCACGAGTTTAGCCACACACTCGGCTTGCCCGACTGGTATGATACCAAAGGCTTCGGTGGTTTCGGTATGAACAAATGGAGCGTAATGGACCAAGGTTGTCACAATGCCGGAGGCCGTATTCCTTGCGGATATAATGCCTATGAGCGTGAATTCTGCGGTTGGATGAATATCACCGAACTTACCGAGAAAAGCAGCATAACCATGGAGAATGTAGCCACATCGGCCACCGCCTATAAGGTAGTAGCCAACAACAACACCGACCGCTACTTTACATTCGAGACACGTGTACAAGAGGGATGGGATGCATTGCTACCTGCCGAGGGATTGCTTATCATCCGTGTAGACTATGACGCAGATGCCTGGGACATGCAAAACAACTCGGTAAACACAACCGTTAAGCGTCAACGCTTCCAATTTGTACCTGCCGACAATGACATCAGCACCGAATCGTTTGAGGGCGACTTGTGGCCCAATGGTGGTCAAAACTCGTTTACCGAATCGACCAGCCCTGCCATGAAAATACACTTGACCACTATCAAGGGTAAGCCTGTTACCAACATAGCATTCGACACCGAGACTAAGGTTGCATCATTTGACTTTATGGGTGGTGTAAACAGCGTAGAGGGTGTGTTGAATGAGGATTGTCAAGCCTACTACAATGGTAGCGACATTGTTATACGCAACAGCCAAGCTACAGAGGCTTACGTGTATAACGTACAAGGTATGCTTGTTGCGACAGTGAAAGTTGCCAATGGCGAAGCACAATATCGTCCCTCAGGTCGTGGATTGTATGTAGTGCGTTGTGGCGAATTGTGCGCGAAGGTAAATGCACAATAATCGCCATGCGACAACAACCATTTAACACCCGAATATAAAACAGTATATGAAAAGAGGTATAATTACATTAAGTGCAGCACTAATACTTATGGGTGTCAGTGCTGCACCTGTTAAGAGAGCGATTACGAGTTATACACAGCCCGACGGCAGTGTGATAACCTTGCGCTTGTGTGGCGATGAATACTATCACTACTACACTACCGAAGATGGTACTCCGGTAACGATGTGCGAGGATGGGTTTTATCGTTACACAACACTCGATGAGGAGAAGAACATCGTAGCGAGTGATGTTAAAGCCGGTGAAGCGTTGACCGGCGATATTGCCCATATTGATGCAATAAAGATGCAACAGAAAAAGTTGTATGAAAAGCGTCGCAGCATTAAGACCCAAGGGATAAAGAGCCGTCGTGCTCCTATGCGTCAAGCGGCTGTATCAACAGCCGATAATGATGGCTCGGTGAGGGGTCTTATACTTCTTGTTGAATTTCAAGACAAGACATTCACGACATCGCAAAGCATCATAAACGACATGATGAACAAGGAGGGCTATACCGATGAGTATGGCTCGATAGGCTCGGCACGCGACTATTTTACAGCCCAAAGCTATGGTCAATTCAAGCCGCAATTTGATGTAATAGGCCCTATCACCTTAAGTAATAATATGTCGTACTACGGCAATAACGACCATTATGGAAACGATGTAAAACCCGATGAAATGGTGTCGGAGGCATGTGAAATAGCGAGCCAAAACGACCTTGTGAATATGGCCGACTACGACTTGAACAACGACAGCTGGGTAGACCTTGTGTATGTAATATATGCCGGCTATGGCGAGAATATAGCGGGCGTAGATGAGAACGCTATATGGCCTCACGCATGGTATGTGTATCAAGGAGCCGGACGCACAGTAGAGATAGACGGTGTGAAACTCGATGCCTACGCATGCTCGTCGGAACTTGCCGGAGGTAGTGGATTGAAGCCCGAAGGCATAGGAACATTTTGCCACGAATACAGCCACACCCTCGGCTTGCCTGACTGGTATGATATAGACTACTCGGGAGGTATGGGTATGGATGTGTGGAGTATCATGGACTCGGGTTGCTATGCAAGCGACGGATATGTACCTATAGGTTACAATGCCTATGAGCGTGCTTTCTGCGGATGGTTGGAGTTGAATGAACTTACCGAAGCAACAACGATAACCATGCCTGAGTTGAATAGCGACAAAACAGCAGCCTATATAATAACATCGACCGACGAAAATCAATATATCACCCTTGAGTCACGCAAGAAAGAGGGCTGGGATGCAGGACTTCCCGCCGAGGGTATGATGGTGGTAGCCGTAGACTATGACGCTTATGAATGGGAGATGAATGCACCCAATGACAAGCCTTCACGACAACGGTTTAAACTCATTCCGGCCGATAATCGCTGGAACACGAGCAGCCTTGAAGGCGACCTCTACCCTTATAATGGCAATAACTCGCTTACTGCAACCTCATCGCCCAAGATGAAGGTGTTTAATACCACCATTCAGGACAAGCCTATTACCAACATTACATACAACGAGGGGGTAACAACGTTTGACTTTATGGGAGGTGTTAATGCCAACATTGATGCACCTATAGCCACATCGGCAGGTGAAATCACTATGGAGCAATTTACAGCCTATTGGTCGCGTGTGAATGATGCTACAAGTTATACTCTATATGTAGAGCGATTAGATGAGGTAGAGCCTGAAGCAGAGGCTTTTGTAGAGAATTTCGACAAATTTACTGCCGATGTGGATACCGATGTATCATCGACCCTTGACGATTATACCATGACTAAGGGCTGGATAGGCTCGAAGGTATTTTGTAACAACGGTAGCATAAAGTTGGGTAGCAGCAAATATCCCGGCTCAATAACGACAGCGGCATTTGACACCGAAGAGCAATATACACTTCATTTTACAGCGAGTGCCTACAACTAAGCTGCAGAGACAGGCTCACTCACAATATACACCTATGGTACAACAATAAAGTCGTACAAACTGGATTTGTCGCAGATACCTACAGGAGAAAATCGTGACGTATATATTGCCTTTGATAACGGATGCGAGGGGCTGAAGATATGCTTCGATGCTAATCGTAGAGTATACATGGATGACCTGACTGTCATAAACGGTATAGCCGGTATGGATGACATTGGTGAGCCAACAATAAACGATTCCACAACGACATCGAAAAGATTGCGTGTAACCGAGAGTTGCATGATAGAGGGTATTACCGATACCAACTATACTGTAATGAGTGTGGAAAATCCTGTGACTACAGGCAGATACCGCTACAAGGTACGCGCCGAAGCAGAGGGTAAGATAAGCCGTTGGTCAAATGTTATAGAGGTGAATATCGGAAGTACTGCACCCGATGCGCTTGATAAGGTTGTTGCCAATAGCGATGTGTATTGCATGCAAGGCATTATCTACATAAAAGGTAACAACCATGAAATGGTTACTATCTATAATATGCAGGGTGCGGTTGTGGCTACCATCAAACCGAGTGGTGATACAGCAACATTTGCACCTGCCACATCGGGTATATATATTGTGCAGCAAGGCAATAAGGTAAGCAAAATAGCTGTTGCGAGATAAAGGCAACAGTATCTTACAGTAACGAGAAAGAGAAATTTCCGAGTGCGGAAATTTCTCTTTTTTGTATCACTTTAGCTCTTTATATGCAGTTCCATGATGTAGTCGTTCATGAAGAAACCATTGCCAATATCGTGATCGCGTGTATTGACAATCTCAAATCCCATGTGACGATAGAAATTGACAGCCGGATTGGCACGATTGACAAAGAGCTCGACAACAATGTCGCCATAGCGTTGTGATGCAACCTCAGCGCGAAGCACCCACTCTACACCTCGTTCAATCATGTAACGACCTACCCCTATACCATGCACCTCGCGACGGGCATATATTTTCTGGAAGTTGTA
This sequence comes from Bacteroidaceae bacterium, assembly GCA_017935645.1. Classification (GTDB taxonomy): domain Bacteria; phylum Bacteroidota; class Bacteroidia; order Bacteroidales; family Barnesiellaceae_A; genus Barnesiella_A. The sequence goes on from JAGBHF010000009.1 coordinate 13,823, forward strand.
CCTACCCTCGCCCAAGGGTTCGATAGATATGTAGGCACAGGGGGTATCGTTGTGCGAAATGATGAGAAAATGGTGATGCTTGTCGCGCATCTGTATAGTGAGATTTTCGTGACTATACATCATATCGAACATGTACTCAATCTGCTGAGGTGATAAGATTGAAGCATAGGTTTCTTGCCACACACCATCGGCCAGTGAGCGAATGAGGGCAACATCTTGCAGGGTAGCATCGCGGAAGGTAAACATAGCAAAGAATATATTAAAGGTTATCAGAAAGTCACATGCAATCCCACGCGCAAACCACGAATATCGGCATTGAGGGCATCGCGGTATGTAAGGCGGAAGACATAATCGATGCGCAGGATAGAGAGGATATTGTCGATACCTACACTCATCTCCATATAGGGAGGTGCACCATTCATGCGCTTAACCTCCCACTCGGGATTGAAGAGGTACATACCGGTCTGCTCGGGGTGGTAATTATGGTCGGTAATAGAGCCATAAACAGCCCTGAAAGAGACGACCTCGCGCAGGGCAAGTTTGTTGATAAAAGGAATGTGATTGAATAACAATCCGTTGGCAAAATAGGTAATATCGCATGCAACATACTTATCGAAGATAAACTCCATGGGCGAGAGCAACGAATAGGACTCGGGGCTGATGGTGTAGGACATGTTAGCATGCGGGATAATCAATAGCGGATAAGGGACATTGTTCCACACCACACCACCCTTGGCAATGGCATCGATATAGCCCCACTTCGAGAGGCGGAAACGCTTGGAAACAGCCAGTTCGGTGTGATGATAATCATATTGACTACCCAATCCCTTGATGGCAAAGATGTGTCGGAAAGAGAGGGAAACGGCATCGTTGCTGATGGGATAACGTACACCATAGGCCGAATAGAAATTGTCGGTGGGACAATACTGTAACACAACCTCGCCCAATGTTTGAGAGAAAGAGGTGTGCGACTCGATCGAGCCGTCGTTCTTCATGACATTGAAGGGCAAGTAGGGAGTACTCTCCTGCCTTTCGTTGCGCAACCCCACCTCAAGAGCCAAACCATCGAAGAACTCGTGCTTATATGTAATACCACAAGTGCGCATATAGGTAGCGTTGTAGTCGGGCCCACGACGCAGTGACAGGACAAAGTTGTCGCGAAGAGTGTGCATGTATCTTTGTGCCAAGAAGTTAAGATCATACTGATAGTATGCCTTGATAGAGCGAATGGGATATTCCAAGGCCGAGTAGCGCTTGCGATTGAACGAGTATTCGAGAGAGGCGGCATACTTCCACTTGTTATCGTCAAAACCGTAGGCTACATAACCCGATGCAAAGAGGTGCGGTAAGAGTTGAGCTGTTGTAGTACCCCCTATTTTGAGGCGTAGCCCCTCGATGCTGTTGCCACTGATGAAGGTGTTGAACGGACCAATGTCGAAACGGCTCTTCTTATCGATAGCGTGAGTAGAGATGTAGCCTGTTGTAAACGTGTGGATAAACTTGGATACCGTCTTGATAAAAGGAATCTCCTGCAGACGATATGTTACCTCAGCAACACTTTGCTCCTGCGGGCTTAAAGGTACTGCACGATGTGCCTTCCAAAAGGCATCGTCGCGCGACATGGCATCATAGGGCAAGTTGCGCGGAGTCTGCAACGACAACTGCTCGTCGGTGGGCTTGTCGTAAGAGAATTGTGAGTAGTAGACCGAACGACGAGCATACAGCCCGGGCAAGTTCCTGTTGATAGAGAACTCGGTCACTACATCGTCATATACCTTGACGGGACAGCCCAAAGAGTCGCGCTTGTAATCCTGCCTAAGAATCATGCGACTCACGTAGTTGAGATTGATGTCGCGGGGGATAGTATAACGAGCCTGCTTGACAAAGTAACTCGAATCGCTGATAACGACATAAAGGTGTCCTGCAAAGCCAAACGACTGTGGGTTGTAGGATGCAAAACCCAAGTCGATGCACTTGTCGCCTTCGATATCGAGTGTATCGAGCAGATAGTACTTATAGAAAGATATGGCATGTTGCGAAAGCGGACTGACAAACTGCTGGTCGAATAGCGTAATATCGTTGCTATAGAGGTCGACTTCGCGTAACATCTCGGCCGAGAGCGCTTGCAGATTTTCTTTATCGAAAAAGCCCTCCAAACCCTCTCTCTTAACCGCTACAGGTACTTCACGAACCATGCGCGGTGTGCGTTGCGAATAGCTGTTGGTAACCTGTTCGGTAACGACCAAGTTGAGAATGGGATGGTGCGTAACATCGGACGTATCGACATACTGCATGAGGAAGGGAGCTTGACGCACAATAGGATTGGCACGTACAAAGTCGTAGAACTTGTTGATAGCAAAAGCTGTCTTTTCGTACTTCTGTTGCGAGAAGTATTGCGGACGTATCGAGTCGTAGGCTTGTCGCCTGTCGATTACGCGACGAGCCAAGTCGATAGCCGGATTGTTTTTCTTGTTATACTTCTCCTTGGAGGGTTGTACCAATACCTCTTCGAGAGGGATGTAAACCGGCGACATGCACACGCGCAACTTGTTGTTGCGCCCGGGGTTGATGTCAACAACCAGCGAGTCGTATCCCAAGGTAGAGAAGTGTACTGTCGAGAAGTGCAGTTGCGAGCTGATTTCAAATCGACCCTTGGCATCGGTCATCGTCCCCATACCCGTCTCGCCCAGCATCACCGATACATTGGGCAGAGGGTCGTTGCTAATAGAGTCGAGCACCACGCCACGCACCTGTGTAGTACTTTGAGCCACAGCCGAAACAACTGAAGCACAAGCAAATAACAAGCACAGCAGAATACGATATGTATGTATGCAACGTATCATTATGGCGTGTAAAAAATACACCTTGGGGAAGCGGTGTGTGTATTAAAATGCAAAGTTAATTATTTAAGCGAGTGTAAGGGTCAAGAGCGTAGAATAATTAGAGATTATTGTGTTAAATATTGCGTTAAATAATATATAAGCATTGTTTCATGAATTTTTATTAAGTAAATTTGCACATTATCACATAACATTAACTCTTATGAAATTAACTCTTATGAAAAAAACACTACTCTTATTGGTATCGATGCTTATGGCGACAGCTGTAATGGCACAAGTAACACGTCACCATGACGGATTTTATTTTGACAAAATGTCTCCTAACGGCAAGTGGGTTGCTTCACAGAACATTGGTTCGGTATTCATCTATATTCAAGATAACGACGAATATGTAGAGTATGCAGCTTCGCCCGATGCTGTAACAGAATATTATGCAACCGGCATAGGCAACTGTATAAGCAACAACGGTATACTTGTAGGTAGTACTAATGATGCCACATGTGCTTACTGGCAAGATGGTCAATGGACCCCTCTTCTTGTAAAAGAAGAAAATGCCGCCCTCAACATGGCACATGGTATAACCCCCGATGGCAGTCGCATAGTAGGTCAAGTGGGTGGTAGTGGCTTGAACATGTACAGTGAGATAATGGTGAAACCCGTATATTGGGATCGCAATGCCGAAGGTGGATATGATAGTTATCAACCACTGCCCTGCCCCACAACCGACTTCTGCGGTCGTAAGCCTCAATACATCACAGCTATAGCCGTGAGCGACGATGGCAAGACCGTGATAGGTCAAATTGTAGACTGGTCGGGATTCTTTATATACCCCATTATCTACACACAAGACAATGAGGGAGTGTGGAGCTATCGCACTATCGACGAAGGTGTTTTGTATCCCGAAGGCACACAATTTGCTCCATGGCCCGGTGAAATGCCCGACCCCAAAGAATACATGACAGAGGAGGAGTTGGCAGAGTATCTTGAGGCGATGAACGAGTACATGATAGAGCTGGAAAAATATAACAATGGCGAAATATCGACGTGCCCCAGTGAGCCTGTAGCCGAAGACTATATCTTTGAATACTACAATGAGTATAGCAGTGCTATGCACGAATATGCACAATTGTACAACAACTTTGAGGCTGTATTTAATGAGGTGATGTACAACTCTTGCTTTATATTTAATAATGTGTTCCTCTCGGGCAATGGTCGTTACTACAGCACTACAATAGAAGGTGTAGATGCCAGCAATCCTCTTGCTCCTAAAGTAACCCGCACTCCTTGTCGCATAGACCTTGAAAACGGCGATGCAATAGTAAGTGTAGAAGGTGTACAAGACATGATTGCATCGAGTGCAATGAATGATGGTCGCTTTGTAGTTCAAAGCCCTGCAAGAGCATATGCACGCAGCTCTTATATCGTATCGGAAGAAGGCAAGACATTGACACCGTTTGTTGACTATATCTCGGCAATCGATAATGCTACCGGCGAATGGATAAAGAATCTGTGCTTCTTCCAAGTAATTGTACCTACAGAGTTTGATGAGTATGGCTATCCTATCAACTATCAATATGTAGACAGCATCGTATCGGGCTCGGTATATTGCAATAGCGACGGTACAGTATTTGGCTCATTCATGTATGACGAATGGAGCGAGAATGTAGCTTATCGCGAATTCTCATACACCATCAACCTCAACGAATTGAATGCTATAGAGGGTGTAGAAACAGACAGCGACTTGGCTGTATATGTTGCCGAAAAGAGACTTTACATCAATGGAGAGGCCGGTAATGTTACACTCTACGATATGCGCGGTGCTATCATAGCCCAATATGAGGATGTAACAGGTGCTATAGACTTGGATGTAGCCAACGGTATATATCTGGTAAGATACGAGAACAATCATGATACACGTACCTACAAGGTAGCTGTAAAATAACAGAAATAGATATCGCATTACAGCGGTGCATCGAACAGGTGCACCGCTGTTGCTTTATAGGGTGGTAATGGTAGCAAAAAGCACTCCCCCACGTTGTATGGAGGAGTGCTTGATATTGTTGTAAGGAGCGTTTTTATTTCTTGCGGCGCAATACCAATACGGTGCGCGAGGGGATGTAGAGCTTGAGCCACTCTTTGCGAGCTTTCTTGTACAAGGGGTCGTGGTGTGTGAAGTGCTCAATGCTATCGTCAATCTGATTGAAGCCACCAAACTCGGCACGGTCGCTGTTGAGTACAATCTCGTAACTGCCGGGCTTGACAAGCATGCCATAATCGGTGTATGACTTGTAGGGATGGAAGTTGAAGACAAAAAGGAGGTCTTTGCGACTGAAGGCAAGGATTTGGTCGCCATCATTCTCCCAAACTTTCACTACGGGCGAAGTCTCGAAACGACGCTCGGACAATACGGTTTCGATCATAGCATTGTCGAAATGATTGAGATACTTGTACTTGAGGTCGTCGCGGTCGACAAGTTCCCACAAACGGCGGGCATGCTTGTGTGACCATCCGTTGCCTTCGCGAGGAAAATCGATCCACTCGGGATGTCCCCACTCGTTGCCCATAAAGTTGAGATAACCGCCATTGATAGTGGCGAGGGTAACCAATCGTATCATCTTGTGCAGGGCAATACCGCGATCGACCATGTAGTTGTTGCTGAATACCGACATGTGCCAATACATCTCCTTGTCGATAAGACGGAATATAATGGTTTTATCGCCTACCAAGGCTTGGTCGTGACTCTCGGCATATGAGATAGTCTTTTCGTCGGCACGACGGTTGGTCAGTTCCCAGAATATCGATGTGGGATGCCAGTCTTCGTCTTTCTTCTCTTTGATTGTCTTAATCCAATAGTCGGGAATGCCCATTGCCATGCGATAGTCAAATCCCATACCGCCATTCTCAAACGGTGCTGCAAGACCGGGCATGCCACTCATCTCCTCGGCTATGGTTATGGCACGAGGGTTGACCTCATGGATGAGCATATTGGCCAGCGTGAGGTATACAATGGCATCGTCGTCTTGACTGCCATCGTAGTAGTCGCCGTATGAACCGAAAGACTGTCCGAGTCCGTGACTGTAATATAACATTGAGGTGACACCATCGAAACGGAAACCATCGAAGTGGAACTCTTCGAGCCAATACTTACAGTTGGACAAGAGGAAGTGTAAGACTTCATGTTTGCCATAATCGAAGCAAAGCGAATCCCAAGCCGAGTGCTCGCGGCGATTGCCTCCGTGGAAATATTGAGTGTACGAGCCATCGAAACGACCCAAACCCTCTTGTTCGTTCTTGACGGCATGAGAGTGTACAATGTCCATAATGACAGCTATACCCAAACGATGAGCCTCGTCGATAAGTTGCTTGAGCTCGTCGGGTGTACCAAATCGCGATGAGGGTGCAAAGAAGTTGGATACATGATAGCCGAATGAGCCGTAATAGGGGTGCTCCTGTATGGCCATAATCTGTATGGCATTGTAACCGTCGGCAGCAATGCGTGGCAATATATTCTCGCGGAATTCATTGTATGTACCCACTTTCTCTTCGTTCTGAGCCATGCCTATGTGGCACTCGTATATGAGCAGGGGTGAAGTTGTGGGCTTAAACTTGCGCTTGGCAAACTTGTAGGGCTTGTCGGGAGCCCACACTTGCGCCGAGAATATATAGGTTGTGGGGTCTTGAACGACACGCTTTGCCCAAGCCGGAATACGCTCGCCTTGACCACCGTGCCAATGTATTGACAATTTATAGAGATCGCCATGATGCAATAGTTCGGGTTTTAATTTAATCTCCCACGAGCCATTGTGTAACGACTTGAGCTTATACTCGGGACGCTCTTGCCAATTGGAGAAGTCGCCTATGAGATATATGGCAGTGGCATTGGGAGCCCACTCGCGAAATATCCAACTACCGTCGTCTTGTCGGTGCAGACCATAATACAAATAGCCTGAAGCAAACTCCGAGAGCTGTATTTTGCCTTTATGGGTGAGCTTGTCTTTCACCTCTTTCACTCTATTGTGACGTCCCTCGATAGCTTTTGAAAAAGGCTCCAACCAAGGGTCGTTGGCGATTAATGGCAATGTTTTCATAATGTCATCGTTGTTTAAT
>JAGBHF010000089.1 GCA_017935645.1 Bacteroidaceae bacterium
CATACATCATTTCGCACCGATAACCATACTCAATGTGATTGCCCCACACGCGAGCTGTTATCTGTTCTTCGGGATTAATGGGATTGGGAATAGATTTCTCAACGGCACATGCGGGATTCCATTTTTCGCGCTCGACACGCTCCAGCTCATATTCTTTATAATATTCGTCGCGCATCTTGCCATTGGCCTGGTATCTTGTACCTACTCCACCATAGGGTTGAAGGTTGCGTATATCGTAGTTGATGCTCTCATATACATCGCCATTTTCATAGGCAAGTTTACCCATCAAATAGTTTTCGTAAACATAGTTATCATATCGGTTGGGCACGATGCGGCCTCCCACCATTGTTATCGACACGCCATTGGCAAGCTCTACAACGAGTTCACGGCGGTCTTTGTCGATGGCGTTGAGCGTGTAGTTATTTACATCATAACGGCCTTGTTCCTCGCCATTGTACCACTCAACGACCTCTGGTTTCGGTACGAGCAACACCTCTATACCATGACGCTCGTTCAACCAGAACGAAGTGATAGATGCCAACGTACCATCGGCGTTGCGCACCTCGTACACACCTTTCAGTCCAAACATTGTCAAGTCATCAGAGGTATTAATCCACGCATTCTCGATATACTTGCCATCGGCAAAGGTATACTTTCCATCGGCTACATAACAAGGGCCTTGAATGTGAGCAAAACTCAGATGAAAACAGCCCTCAAATGTATCGCCATTGGGGAACTCTACGCGACCTTCGCCGATAGGACCTTCAAGTTTCTCGAGAATAACACTCTTTTCTTGCCATTTACCTATGTATTTTACAGCTTTCTTCATGATAGTAGGTTTTAAAGTTTCGTCCTACAAATATAGAAAACGCCTTTATATTTTACAACATAAAGGCGCTTTTTCTTTCGATTTATCGAATTATCACTTCACACACTTAGCAACAATGCTATCCTGTGCAGTACATGCTTTTACGACAACAATGCCATGATTATTATCAAGTTCTACCATATGAGTGTTGCAATGAGGTTGAGCCACATATAACAATTGGCCACCGACACTCCACACCTCAACACTTTGCAGGGCTTCGACAGCAACAACCTCAATGCCACGGGCTGTTGTTTTCACAACAATATTGTTATCATCAGCTACTTTATTTACGGCCTGAGTCCAAGTCGGTATAACCTGACAAACATTGACAATCTCACCGGTCTCTATCTCGGTAATGGCAGCAATAACCTTTACCATGTCGTAGCGTTGCACCTCGGGCAAATCGATGGTATATGCAACTGTCATAGGAGTGTGACGAGGTGTACCGGCTGTAAAGGCTGTAGAGTCACCTTGGAATGAGGGATATACCATGCGACCCACATTGGCAAAGAAATATTCGCCGGCAGGTATGGGGTCGGGCAAGTTTTCGTAACCACCCATCTCGGTTGTACCACCGCCATAGGCGTTTGCCTGTTCATATCCGGTTACACTATCCTCCACGATGATATACAACAATCCGTATTCGCCCTCAGCGATTACTTTACCAAACTCTACGGTAGCTTCTACCTCAAGTTGATTGTTGGCATTATATACAGCAGTAGTCTGTATCTTACCTATCGAACCTCGATTCATCGCAATATTCATGAGCGAATCGGCATCATAATAGGGGTCGCCCACCAAGTCAAAGTTTCTATCAAATACCGAGTTGGGGAAGCTACCTTGGAAATATGGATATGCACCTACATAATAAGGCACGTTCATCATGGGGTCGCTACCATGCACTGCAACATCGACCAATCGACCGGGATATCTCTCGTGCAACAACTCCATTCCATACGCACCACGAGGACACCACATACACCATGTACCTGTACCCTCCTCTACCAATACCAAGCGTTGGAAACAAGTAATACTGCACTCCGACTCAATTACATCGCTACCGCCCAATGTACTTATACGCAACGTATAGTCACAGGTATTATCAAGAGGAACGTCAATAGCCACATCAAAAGCAAATGTAGCCACACTATCGGCTGTCACAATATCGGTACTGCGGTCGATAATGCTTGTTTGACTATTGTAGGTAAGTTCTACAACATATCCCTCTACGGGCATAAATCCCGATGAGGTAATCTCGCCCGACACATATACCGCACCGGGGGTAGCAATGGCCTCGGGGGTGGTATTGGTGAATGTAAAACTGTGCTCATAAGCAAAAACATTGATATCGTCAACAGCCAAGATATTACAGTTGGTACTATTGTTGACAAAGGCCACATATATATCCTTGCCTACCCAGTCGGCCAACGAAACAGCATGTTGTTGCCATTGGTTGCTCTCGGCAGCCACTTCATATACAGGTGCATCCGAGAAGTCTTCGGGAGTATTACCCTTGGTGCTGATATACACAGCATAGCCATCGGGGTGCGACATATCGAGTGCATATGCACGCCACGACAAGATATTGCGAACATCATCGACCTTGATAGCCGGTGTAACCAACCAGTCGTTCGACTGTCCGGGAGTTTTATACCACGAGCCACTATAGGCAGCTGTGTTGTTATCCACCTCGTCGGTATAAGTCGCCCAAGCCACCCCTTCGGTGATACCGTAGCTCTTCATGCTACGCGAAGGTTCATTACCGTCAAGGTCATAAGTTGCAAAATCCGAGGGCATCCCCTTCTCAAAGTCACACGAAAACACTATTGTTTGTGCTTGTGAGGCAATCGCCACACACATAAGGAGCGTTGCCAATATATTTATCTTTTTCATATCTATTTACACTATTACTTGATGATTACTTTCTCAACATACCACACTCCATCGACACGAGCTCGCAACATATACAAGCCGGCAGGACAAGAAGCCACCGACATCTTAGCGGTGTGAGCTTGATGTGCTACCAAAACGCCATCGGCAGTATAGAGCATCACCTCTTGAGCCTCACATGTCAAGTACAATTCATCACCCAACAATGTTGTTGTGAACTCTTCGGTTATCACGCCCTCAATAGCGGTCTTGTCGAGTGTTACAACGTTGGTATATGTGCGTTCCGACTCTTTGTTATTTGCATAAACCGCTGTAACAGCATAAGTATATTCACCGTCGGGAAGTGTAAGCCAAGCATCATCGGCACAAGCCAAGTTGCCAAGATTATTGAATACAACTTCGCTCATTGCAGCAGCATTTTCACGATATACGTTATAGGTCACTGCAGGAGCTTCATCACCGGCAAGAGCCACTCCCTTATATCCCAAGAAGAAGTTCTCACAGAAATCATCACCGAGAGTCTCTACATACTCCATTTTAGCCTCTACAAGATAATCCTCGATATAGGCGTTAAATTGAGGCACAAACGGATGTTCGGGAGTATTAATAGTTGTCACAATATCGAGAAATCCTTCATCGGTACTCAAACCAATAAAACAGCCATTGGGAGCATATACATCTTTGCTAAATGTATATTCGGTAGGATTAAACTGCACATTGGGAGCATCTTCGTCAACATAAAGTTCTTTATCGGTTACATTGCCATTCTCATCAAGAGCCAACACTACAACATTGATTGTCTCGTCGGTGCTAAGTAAGAACCATTCAATACTCTTGAGAATTACCGGCTCATGGCATACAATACCGATGAGCGTACCGAAAGTACCGTCAGAAGCACCAAATGTGTAAGAAATCTGTCCACTATGTAGCGATACCGAGTCTTCTACTCCCGACTTCGACCACTCAACATACATCTTATTCTCTTCCTTATTGTAGGTCGCTTGGGCTATCGCAGGCGACAAAATATCATCTTTGAGCACGGCATCAATGGTTACATCGGCATCAATACTCTTGATATCCTCACTTACTGCAACATAAAAGTCCTTCGATACAGTGTGGGTATAGGTTGTCTCGGCCTCATAAACATTGGCTATGCTGTATGAGCCATCGTCGGCAGTATTGACCATGTAGTTGTTGTAACCCTCAACCTTTACTTGCGCATTGGCAAGAGGCTCACCATATTCATTGTGTACTTTACCCGATACGGTATAAGCCTTGCGCTTGACAACATCCAACTCTACATTTACATCTTTCAGAGCCACAACAGTAATGGTTTGGGGCAGGCTCTTATATCCCATTTTGTTACTGTTTATTGTATAGATACCACCGGGCACATTGGGAATCTCAAAGAAACCGCGTTCATCGGTATATGCACCGAACTCCGTACCTTCGAGGCTCACATATACATCGGGTACGGGAGTAGAACTATCATCCCACACATCGCCACGTATATTACCATCGCCATTAACAGCCATTTCGACACTATATATAGCCAGGTAGTTACCACCACTCGATGTACATTTTATACACATCGAATATACACCTGCCGGCACGCTGTCTATATCTACACGATACATATCATACTGTGCTACATCAAATGTTTCGCCCACTTTAATGGCAGTAGCAAGATTATAATTCTGAATAAGATATACACCGAATTGTTCAGGCTGTTCGGCATTGGCCGGAGCAGCTTCCACAACTATTTTATAGGGCGTATTACCCTCAAAATTGATAGGAGGAGATATAAGCCAATCATTGGCTTGTTGCATAGTATAGGTTTGATAATAGTAGGCGCCAAAATTATAGTTTTCATCATAATTCCAGAAGAATGAAATACCATCACCATTGGCATCACCAACCGACCAGAGGTCGGCCTCGGACGAGTCATTAACATCGAAGTTAGAGAAACACGGCATCGAACGAGCCGGGCCATTAACAATATTACCGCTGGTTGTTACACCACCTATACCATCATCATTGTATGACTCGACAGCATAGCGATAAGTACCCAATTCGGTAATAGTATTATCTACAAACGAAGTTTCGGCAAAGTCATTGGCCAGGACAACATTATCCGAGACACGAGTAACTTTATAACGCAAAGATGCAGTATCTATATAACCGCCATTGACACCACGTGTTGTAGCATCCCACGACAGCGTTATAGAGTTAGGAGTAGTTCTTTCGAGACGCAAACCACTTACCGCAGCAGGAACGTCGTGACCTATATAAGCCGACACCGTACGCAACTCGCCGGCACCGGCCTCATTGACAGCTTGCACCATATAGGTATATACTCCGGCCTCCTCGACGGTATCACTCCACGTCATAGCTTCACCGGGAGTGGCATCGGTAAGAGTAGCCACCAATACACCATTGCGCGATATTTCGACTCGCTCTATAGTAGAGAGCAGAGTTTCATCTATACGGGTAGTAGGACAAGTCCAACTCAACTCCACATTCAGTTCACCACCGGCATGAGGAGTCATTTTCAAATCGGTCACAAAAGAGGGTGCCAAAGAAGTGTACAAAGAATAGGGTACGTGAAGGCCTATCACTTGATGCTCCTCTTTACCACCTATTGCGCCCAACATGGTTGTCGAGCCGGTAGTAACATCAAGTGTATACAATACGCCCATGCGCTTGGTATCGGCATATGCCCAATAAACAATACCCGTTTCGCGGTCGAAGTCCATCGACTGACGATAGAACGGAGAGAGTCCTGTATCAACGACATCGGTAATCTCACCGGTAGTCTTGTCAATCTTACACAACATACCCTCGCCATCAACACCATACATTTCGCCTAAGGCATTTATCGCCAAGGCATATATATGACGGCCCAAGTTCTTATTGATATAAGATTGTTTTCCATTAGTCAGATCGACCGTAAGCAAAGCCGAATTGTACATTTCAGGGTCATATTGCGAGTTGGCCACCATAAACATTTGTCGGCTTACCACATCATAACTCATTTCGAATGCTTGCAGAGGATAATCACCCTCCAATGAACAAGTGGCAACAACCGTAACCTCTCCGGTTTCAAGGTCGACCGTACTCAAGACAGGATTGAAACCATTATCATACGCCATAACGTAATAGTTCTCACGAGCATAAGCACCGGCAGTAGCCCAATCACTCACCGACTTGACACGTGTCACTTGAGCCGGCGAAGAGGTGTTGAACTTGACAAGACCTCTATGAGATTCATCGCTCACATTATACTCTACAAAACCATAAATATCAAAACCTTCGGTTTCTTCAACTTTGCGGGGAGCCTGCCTGTTATCTCTTGACACTACATGATTATTGGCTACACGAGCCTTGTTCCATTCATGTTTCATGGTAGGACGCTCATCGACCTTATCGGTCTTGTCGATAGAAGTGTGAGAAAACTCAACCGACATCTGAGCCACTGCAATAATGTTTGCCATGAGTGCACACATTATTGCGACAGTTAATTTTTTCATTTTTAATGGTATTATAAATTTTACATTATTACAATCTGTAATGCGCAAAGATATAAATTTTTATTTCATTAATATATTTACACATTAAAAAAATCCAACATCTTCTTATACAGTTATATATAACTCAAAAAAAGACCGACATTCGTGCGCAAGCACGATTGCCGGTCGATATTGTCTATAAAGTTATGGCTCTTATTCTTCAACTGGCGAGAAGTCCTCTTTACCTACTCCACACAAGGGGCAAACCCAATCCTCGGGGAGATCTTCAAATGCTACACCGGGAGCTATATCGCCATCATTGTCACCAATTGCAGGGTCGTAAATCCAACCGCATACATCACAAATATATTTTTTCATATCATCTTTTTATTTTAGGGTTAATATTGTTTTTTCTTTGATGCAAATATATCACTCATTACACAAAACTGCAACTTTTAGACAAGAAAATCTTAAATTATTAACAATTTTTGTAATATAAACACCATTATTTTTAACATTTGCAAAAATCACACCATTATCAACCACTCCTTGATAGCACAACACACCTTGCATATCGTACAAAAAGACACGACTACCAATAGGTAAGTTATAAAATGCTATTGTGTGCCTACTTACCGTATATCGAATATCACTCTCATTCAACATCGACACCGACGCGGGGTACTGTTGGGTTGTAACCGTAACAGGCTCGGACCATGCCGAACGACAATCGCCCATGACCGAGCGCACACGGATATTGTAAGTGGTATTGCCCCGTAAGTTCTCCAACATCGCATAAGGCTCATTCACGCTCATTAAGTCTATTACCGGCACCTCTTCAAGTGATCCGTATGTTACAACAACATCGTCAATGGCCATGTTACCTTTACTCTTGTTATAAGTAAAACGGAAGGCTCTCACATTATCCGATACGTCAAAGACAAAATCGATATTTTTCTTAGTTGTATTGACATATTCAATAGTTTGCAATGTAAGCCATGAGCCATCCTTCATATATTCGACAAGTAACGACGAACCGGTTGCTGTCGATGCAAAACGATACATGAACGACATGGCAGTAACAGGAGCTTCATACTCGGGTGTTTCAATATATTCGCCACTATTTTTCAGTGCTACCGACGGAGCCGAAATTCCCGAGCCGGCTTCAGATGTATAGTTACCCGACGCATTACCCGACCAACCCGCGGGGAGTGGCTTGCCATTGGTCGAAACCTCATCAAACCCCTCACTGACGGTAACAGGAGCTACACCTTGGGTAGTTGTACAATTGACCTCATACGCCTCAGCCGCAGATACTTCGCTCCAACTACACTCAATTTTGTTGTACGACAATTCATCGATACTTATATCTACAGGAGCTACCAGCACATCGGTAGTAAAAGCACACCCTATACTGTCGCCCCACAAGTACTCGGCCAACAGAGGAAAGTCGATAAATGGATTTCTATTTTTTTGCACACTATATACCACCTCGTTTCTATCTATCTCCTTGACACTCACCGGATCCAATCGATGCCAATCCATAAGTAATTCGCGAGCATACTCGTTGAGCGTAGGATAAGCCTCGGTATTAAACATGTTGACACCATTCGACTGCCAAGTATAATCTTGATAGCATGTAACTACATACATATACATACGGGCAAAGTCGCCTTTGTAATCATCATGAGGCTCAAACACCGAATGAATAACATCGCCAATGCGAGCCTTGCCCGACTTAGAAACACCGTTGTCGAGGGTGGGTTTATCGATACTTTCGTCTACTACACCCAATATGCGATTACCCTTAGACATATTGGCCGAGGCATCGGCAGGAACAAGATGATGCAGGTCGAAAGAGGCATCATAGATGAATGAACTCTCTTCACCCCACCAACTTTTGGGTACACAATGCTCGATGTGCATATCGGGATGTGAACCCGACTCGGGGAAATAACGCACTACAGCCGAGTACATATCCCATATAGAGCCATCGGCTCGCACATCGCTGGTGCGAAACACCTCCCAAGTACCATTGGAGCCATACTCAATGCGTGTGTGGGGCGCGATAATCGCATGCATTGCAGCCTTTAACTCGGCATCTTTCTTGCCCTCAGCTTTATCATAATAGCCGACCGGAATATCGGCATACATGATAAGGGTTGATAACAGCATCAAGAATAGAGAGGAGAATCGCATGGGTACAATCATTTTGATTTCTACAATTAGTATACAGCTACACGAGTGGCATAGCATCCTTGTTCACACACAATTTGCACGATATATACTCCGGCACGATGCATAGGAATAGCCTCACGGGTAGCATGCACGGTGTGAGTATCACACAAAGTACCGTCGAGCGAATAACAATTGATGCGAGCATGGATAGGTGCGTCATCGACATATACCACTCCATTATAAGCATACACAAACACTCCTTGAGGTATATCGGACTCGACACTGTTCAAGGCTGTAGCAATGGGCACTGATATGGTGTTGGAAACCTCCAATTTCTCAGTGCCATTATAAGCTGTGACATTATAATAGTAATCACGGTTACTATCCAGATTATCGACTGTATAACTCAACACATTGCCTACTCGACGAGGATAGCCGTCAACCAATATTTGCGTAGCACCACCGGTTGTCAATGTAGCCGACTGAAGATATACGCGACGTGACTTCTCGGCCTTGAATGATATAGCAGATTGTGACGTAGCCGGCTCAAGAACAATCTCCTGTGTCACTTTTCCCGAGGCACAATCGACTTGCGCAACCTCATTGCCATCGACCAAGATGTATAGTACCGAGTTGTCGGATGTCTTGTAGGGCATGCACGACACAGTAAGTGTAGCCGGCACGCTAAGATCGAGTGCCGATGTTATCACCACACCATCTTTACTGCCCGAAGCCAAGCGAACGGCATCATTCTCCTTTACGGCATATCCCATCGTAGACCATCCCGAGGGCACTCCATCGGCAAAATCGACATCAAATAGTGTTTGTGCCTGACCCTCTCCACCGTCGTTATACCACACGGCAAGTTCATAGTCGGTGGCTTGGGGATGTCTTGTCCAATTGGCCTGAAAGCTCGTAGCAGTTATATCGGTTGCATCGACAGCCACAAACTCCTCGACAGGAGGCTGCGGAGCATCGCCCGGATTGAACGCTTCGTTGGTATTATCGCCAAATATAAGGTCAACCAACTCGGGATAATCGACAAAAGGATTGCGATTGCCTTGTCGTGAAGCATATACAGCATCGTTGCGATCAATCTCCTTCTGACTGACAGGGTCAAGTTCGTGCCAACGCAACATCATCTCACGCACCCACTCGTCGAGATAAGGGAAAGAGCCACTAAAGCCATCGCCACTCCAATTACCACACTCGGCATAATAACGGGTAGCAGCATAGAAATATATACGGGCAAAATCGCCTTTATACACATCATTCGGCTCAAAGACAGTACCTGAATAACCCGATGTTTTACACGTACCCAACTTTGAGAAACTATTATCGGACACATAGCTCGACGAGCCAACTTCGCCAAAGGGATAGTTGCTTCGTCGGTTGTTCACATAGCCATCGGTAGGTACAACAATGTGAGCATCGGAGTATTTTGTCCCACCTCGCCAACTCTTGGGTATAGAGTGCTCACGATTATAACAATCGCCCTCGTCGCCATAATTACCACACTGGTCGCTACCAAATGTAAAATTGCTTGTATTCGAATACATATCCCACACCTTGCCATCGTCACGACGGTCGGTAATCTCGTATATATCCCACAGCGCATCATAGCCGGGGTCGCTATGATTTATAATTTTGGACAAAGTTGTTTGTAGGGTTTTGCCACTCTTCCCTATGGCATCATCATAATATCCTTGTGGTATCTCGGCACATACCCCTACTGCCAATAAAATGGCCGACGATACGGTCAATAGTTTCTCTTTCATCGTTATTGATACTTAATTTAAAAATACACCTACATGCAAGCAATATAGGCACATTACATCTATAGGTTTAACCAACAACATATAAGACATGCATTGCATATCACTGCAAATATAGTGAAAGGTGAGTGAAGAAAAACTAAGTTTACTTAAGTTTTTATTCCGAACCGCATCCTATATTCTATCAATATAGTGAATGGTGAGTGAAGAAAACCTAGTTTACCCCAAGTTTTTATTCCGAACCGTAGTCTACATTATGTAAAAACACACATTTCTTTTTATACTACCGTCATTACTTGCTCCAAATATCAGTCATCGGCCTATAATTTATATTTGCTTTTTCGACATTCGTAGTGCAAGGTCAGTACAGCCAATATACCATAAACCATGGTAAGCAACCACAATGCTATATAGGCTCGAGAGGCTTGTGCAAGAGTGGCTCCCATTGTGTTTATTTGCACAAAACCCTCTATACCCCACGTAGATGGCACCATATAGCTCATAAAACGCCACACCAACGGCATAGCATACCGTGGCCATGCTATACCCGACAGAAAAATAAATATTACAGATGTAAAAACAAAGGCCAGATATACATGCTCGCGCTCTCGTACCCACACCGACAGCATGCTTGCCATGAATACCGATGATAGTATCATCGGCAACGATAAGAGCAATATATCTATCACATCACCCATCTGCGGATAACCAAATATATAAGGTAGATAATGTAACAGATAGATAGTATTGAAAATGTAGATAGAGAGATAACAAAGTGTGCGACCACACAATTGCGCCACTATGTGATGCGGAGCATACCACCGTCTTGCTTGCTCATGCCGTGTTGCGGCAAGCACAGCTATACCCAAGACTATGCTTTGCTGTAATATCAATACCAAAACAGCAGGAATAAGAAACGATGCCACACCCGATGTAGGGTTGTACATCACTATCGAGGTATATGGAATAGGTTGGGTTGCTATATCGGTAATAGAACTTGATACACCAATGGGTAATGTACGAAGTCGCATTGTCGCACCCATATCCAAAGTCACATCGGTAAGAGCCATATATAACGACTTGTAATTGAGCAAGAGGCTCATATCTGTATAAAAGAGCAGAATACCCTGCTCGTTTCGCAACAACTTTTTGTCAATCTCCTCGGGTATTACCAACACAGCATAACAAGCACGCTGCATCATCAGTGATTTGGCCTCATCAATATTGGCACAACAACCAATGACTTGTGCCGCAGGTGTCGCATCAAAATTATGCACTATCTCACGGCTCAATCGGCTACGGCTATTATCAACCACAGCAACAGGCACATCGGTCACCTCTTCAGGGTTGTATATCAAGGCATAGAGTATAGGATAGGCCAACGGGAGTAACACAAAAAACACCAAGGCTTCTACATTACGAAATACTTGAATATACTCCCTGCGCCAATAATAAAAGAGAACGGTTATTTCAAGATTTAAACGTTTCAACATTTTCATTCCTTTCATAACAAACTACAGCACGATACATACGAGGCAACATCAACAGGGCTATCACCACAAACAAAAGAAGAGCCATATACGCATCTCGACAATAATAGAGCGGATAGCCGTTGAGTGCATTATTGACATATATGAGAAAATAATGACGCACAGGCAATAAATTGGTAAGTACCTTGAATGGAGCATACATATCGGGCACAGGAAAAGAAAATCCTCCTAACGAAAACGAAACTACACCCAAGACACTCACTGCACTGAATGCAATAGAGTGTGATGAAACCAACGATAACACTATGAGGACTATTGATTGAGATGCCACCACCAACAAAAACATAGCACACATCATGCGCCATATAGATGTGTGTAACGGAAAATGCAGATAACCATAGAGCATCGATTGCAATAAGACACCTTCAACAAAAAAGACCAATGTATACACCAACAACTTACCTGCAAGAGCCATCAAAAATGAGCCACGGGCTGCAAGCAGCCAACTACGTACACTACCCTTCTTAAATTCACTTGCAACAGCATACATTGTCACCAAAAGCACCATGAGTTGTAACATTGCCGGTAAAAATGAATTGCTCAGGTATATTGAATAATTGACCCAAGGATTGCCCAATGCATGAGAATCGATAGCTATAGGCTGCAAAAGCGACATAATGCGTTGTGGGGAAAAACCCAACGACAACAACAAGTCTTGTATCACAGCGGCCGACATCAACATAGATTGTGTTGTGTAACACTCATACAACAACGATCCGGGTATAAGATACGCATCGTTGGTATAAAACGAAAGAGGCGGTTGCTTGCCATCAAACAGCAACTCTTCAAAACGAGAGGGAATGAGCACAAAGCCATATACCTCATTACGTTGCATAGCTTGCACTGCATCGATATAGGTATCGCATTGCAATGCAATATTGATAGCTTGTTGAGCCTGCAACTGTCGCACAAAACTACGCGATAAGGCACTATTATCCAAGTCGACCACAGCTGTAGGTATATGTTCCGGCAAGCCTTCGTTGAGCAATGTTACAAAAAACAATATACCGAACAATGGAGCACCTATCATGCACCCCCAACAGAGAGGCTGAGCAACAATACGCCTCCACTCACGCACCATTATTCGCCACAGAGTACTCATATCTCTATCTTTACAAACCATATAGGCCTTACTGAATGTCTGTCAGCAAAACCGTCATTCCGGGCAACAATCCGTCTATAGTATTCAATGGACGCATGCGCACATTAAACGTCTTTGCATCATACTCTCCCTCTGCACGAGTAGCTCTCCACACTGCATAGTTACCCATATCTTTTACATAATATACCTCCAACTCAACCTCCTTATTATCCAATGCAGGAACAACGGCTATATGTTGCGATCCAAGAGACATTCGTTGCAATAAATCTTCGCGTACATTGAATGACACCCACAGCTGGTCGAGCAGCAATATATTCATAACAGGAGCACCCAAGCTTATCAATTCGCCTTCCAACGGAAATATTTCACTCACAACACCTGAACGAGGCGATACAAGGATAGCATCTTGAAGCAAAGACTCTACTTCGGCAACGCCACCCTCGGCTACTTGCAACATGGCTTCGGACGCCTTCCGTTCTTCCCGACGCGCACCACTTACAGTCATTTCATATTGTGAACGAGCAACACCCTCGGCAGCTTTGGCCATATCATAGGCTGCCAAGGCCTCATCGTATTTTTGAGCCGATACCACACCCTTTTTATAGAGAGAATGTACACGAGAATAACTTTTTTCGGCCACAGCAAAAGCAGCTTGTGCCTGTAACAGCACATCATAAGCAGCCTGTACGACTTCTTGTCTTGCTCCGGCATCTACCAACTCTGTCTCGGCCTGTGCTGCCATGCGCATCGCTGTTGCCACCGAAAGCTGAGCCTCTACCAACGAAGAGTGTATACTCACCAATGTATCGCCTTCTGTTACATATTCGCCTTCTGAGACAAACAGTTGAGTTACCCTACCGGCCAACACCCCCGATATTCTTATCTGCTCTGCAACTATCTCGCCTTGTAACACCGGGGCAGAAGGACGCAACAAAAACAATCCTACAAATGCCGCCACTAATATCACGACAACAAGTATCAGTAAAAGGAGCGACTGTAATGTTCTTTTTTTCATCTTATTTGTAATCACTATTTTCAATATAAAGGCAAGCCTACAGCCCTTGTATAGCTGTCGTATGCCACCGACACAGCAACACGGGCGTCTATCAACTCAGAGGAGGCTTCCCGCCAGGCTGTTTGTGCCGCCAGCAGTTGAGTATAGGTATACACCCCTTCATCAAAGGCATATTGTGCGTTACGCAAGTTCAACTCGGCCTGTTCACTGTTTTTTACACACATCTTATATATCGCACCGGCCTCATTATAGCGATGCCGAGCTTCATTAACCTGCAATGCTATACGATCCTTTGCAGCCTCAATCTCTATATTGGCTATTGTAACTACACTGCGTGCCGCCTTGTAACGATAATAATCTGTTCCCCAATGAAATATAGGGATGTGCACCATAACACCTACACTGAACATCCCATCAAACGATGTTTTGAATCCATTATATAAATTGGGCAAACTCAGGCTATACATACCTACCAAAGCCACCGATGGCAACATGGCAGATAGTGCCAATCGCTGCTGTGCATGCGCCATACGCGAGAGTATACGCAGACTCTGCACCTCTTCACGACGACTATAAATGCCACTCATCGCATAAGACGCAAGCATTGGAGGCTCTTGAAAAAATACTACATCACGCAACTCAAAAACCGTATCAATAGGCATACCACACAATTGTGCCAACATCATTCGCGCCGATACCAATCCGTTCTCTGCTTTCGTAAGCATCACATCGGCCTCATTCTTGGCCACCGACACAGCAAGGCCATCGCTTTGGGTAGCCAAGCCTTCATTTATCAGGTCGGTCATATCATTGTGCAAATTCTCAAGAAGCGACACAAAACTCTGCGCCAACTGCAACTTATGCTCCAACGACACCACCAACCAGTAGACATCATCAACGGCTGTAATCACCTCTATCTCCGTAAGGTTGCGTTGCGAGTGAGCCAACAACTCGGCATTTGCAGCCATATCGTTCATTGCCAAAATCTTGCCACCCATGTATATAGGTTGTGCAAGCGTCACAGCACCTATTGCAACCTGGCGTGTATCGAGCTCCAAGAAATCATCAGGGATAAAAACCGATGCCAACGAAGCCGAGACACCAAGTTGCGATATTGCACTGCGAAGGTTATCTACATCAACCAACCGAGTAGGCTTCTGGTTGTAAAAATAGGCTCCTGCAAAGTCTATTGCAGGCAGATAGGCACCACGTGCGGCACGACGCAGACAAGCACTCTGCTCCACTGTCTCATGGGCAATTTGCAAGGTTTTGTTGCATCGCAAAGCCCACATACGACACGAATCGAGCGTAACCGTATTGCATATAGGTGTGGCATTGCACACAATCATGCACAACACTATGGCAAAATATAATGCGAAGGCTCGTAGTCTGTTCATTTCTGTCGGAGTATATAGAAAGAAAAAGCAGCTCTCTGCAACAGAGAACTGCTTTATAAACATTCGAGCCAATCGAATGACCCGAGATTTAACCTTTTTTATACATCTATTTCAAGATTACTTTTTCAAGGAAAATGCTCCACTACCTATTACATAGTTATCGGCAAAAATCTCAACCTCATAGTCGCCGGGATACAGATATTCATCGACATCCCAATACATAGCGACCTCGCTTATTTCATCGCCGGCATACTCTATCATCTTGGCACAAGAATAGGGTATCTCACTATCTTCAAACGGGAAGAGATTGCTATCGCTCTTAATCATGATGTCGCCATCGGGCTTACGCAAGCGAGCATATATCATCTTCTCGCCGGTAGAGGCCGTTACATTCTTGGCTATCGAGAAGGTTATCTCCAACTTGGCTATCTGCTTAATCGACTTTGCAACCTTACCATTTGAGCGCAAGGGAGTTACTTGAATATTTACCGCATCAAGTTTCGAGGCTATTGTAACCTTGGCAGTAAGCGAATCGCGCTCATTGAGCAGCTCCTCGGCACGAGCCGAAATATCTTCATATTTCTTGCGTACCTTGCGATTCTCGGCACGAAGGTTCTTGTTTTCTTGGTTGAGCGAATCAATCTGAGCCACATATACGCGCATGATACCACGCAAGGTCTCCAACTCCTTACGCAACTCAGCAATACGCTTGGCGCTGGTAGCTTTCTCCGACTTCAACTCCTCATATAAGCGTTGCACCTTGATTTGCTCCGCTTCGAGTCGTTCAATCAGTGAGTCATTTTTCAGCACCATCTTTTGACCCTCATACAGAGCATATTGCTCGGCAAGGTCAGCATATTCATGTTCGAGTTCCATACGCTCCTTCTCTACTTCGAGTTGCTCTATTTGCTTCGACTGCTTGGTACTCTGAACGATAAAAGCGATAAGGATAGCTATCAATGCCACCGACAATCCGGCTATGATTCCTAAAATCAGTTTGTTATTTTTCATTTTTCCTGTGTATGATTGACTTCACAAATAATATATCGACTGCAAAGTTAATTTTTTCATAGCAACCTAACAACAAATGTTAGATTTTTTAAGTATAATATGTTAACATACACATCTGCATCAAATTCTTTTATACATCTTACTACTAAAGAATTATATTTCGCAACAGCGTTTATTGTTAAAATTCAACAACATTATATTATACTTTTTGACTTGACATTACGGCTAAAAACACTATCTTTGTAGACAATAATATATTGGATAAGTATGGACAAAATTTTTGCATTTCTGAGAAATCATCGCATCATATCGAACTTATTGATGATGTTTGTCATATTGATAATACTCTTCATTGCCCTTAATGTGTGGCTCAGGTCATACACTCGTCACGACGACCTCACGTTGTTGCCTTCGGTGAAGTACTTATCGGTCGAAGAGGCTGCCGACATATTTAAACGTCACAACTTGAAATACGAGATTATCGACTCGGTATTTAACGACCGTGCCACACCGGGTATGATTGTCGAGCAAGTTCCGGCCGCCGACACCAAGGTAAAGGAGGAGCGCACCATCTATCTCACCATTAACGCCTACTCGCCCAAGTCGGCCAAGATTCCTGCCATTATCAACACCTCAATACGTCAAGCCGAAGCACAACTCAAGAGCGTAGGTTTCAAGAATATCAGTGTCCGATTAGAGCCTTCGCCTTACAAGGGTCTTGTATTGGATGTAAAACATGATGGAAAGTCTATCTCGGAAAACGAGAAGTTACCTACATCAAGTCGCATCACGCTTATCGTGGGCGAAGGAGAGCAAGTTGCCGAGAGCGACTCTACAGCCGAGGGTGACGACGATGAGATGATGTTTGTAATAGAATAACAGTACGACACAGAAGCCCATGAGCGAAGATATATATACCGGTGATGACATAATACTTACCGACGACAACGAGAGAGAACTCTATGAACACTTTCGCTTTGTTGCCGATAAGGGACAGACACTGCTACGCGTAGACAAGTTCCTTGTCACACGCATGGAGAATGCCTCTCGCAACCGCATACAACAGGCGGCCGAGGCGGGTTGCATACTTGTAAATGGCAAGCCTGTAAAGTCGAACTATCGAGTAAAGCCTCTGGATGTAGTGTCGATTGTAATGGATCGTCCCCGATATGAGTGCGAAATCATTGCTCAGGATATTCCCCTCAATATCGTATACGAAGATGCCGATGTATTGGTGGTAAACAAGCCTGCCGGACTGGTGGTACACCCCGGACACGGCAATTACAGCGGTACTCTTGTCAATGCATTGGCATGGCATTTCCGCGACAACCCCGAGTATGATGTTAGCGACCCTCGTCTGGGACTTGTTCATCGCATCGACAAGGATACATCGGGACTACTTGTTATAGCCAAGACGCCCGAGGCAAAGACTCACTTGGGACTGCAATTCTTCAACAAAACAACCAAGCGCAAGTATGTAGCACTTGTGTGGGGTGCTATGGAAAACGACGAAGGTCGCATCGAGGGTCATATAGGGCGTAGCACCAAAGACCGTCTGCAAATGACCGTGTACCCCAACGGTGAATGTGGCAAGAGTGCTGTCACCCACTACCGTACCATCGAGCGACTGGGATACGTCTCGGTCGTAGAGTGTGTATTGGAGACCGGTCGCACGCACCAAATCAGAGTCCACATGAAGCACATCGGTCACACCCTCTTCAACGATGAGCGATATGGTGGCAATCAGATATTACGAGGAACGACCTTTGCCAAGTACCGCCAATTTGTACAAAACTGCTTTGAGACATGCCCCCGACAGGCACTTCACGCCAAGACATTGGGTTTCATACACCCTCGCACGGGCGAAGAGTTGTTTTTCGACACCGAAGTTCCCACTGATATGACTCAGCTGATAGAGCGCTGGAGACAATACATATCTTCGCGCGAAATCAATGAGGAGGAATAATAATTCTATCGTTTACTTTAACACGAAAATAATACCATAAGATATGATACAGACTACAAACTTTGACGAAATTCGACCGTACAACGACAACGAATACCACGAGAAGGTAGCCACATTGATACAGGAGCCCGCCTTCAAGCAGGTAATAGCGACAGTAATGCCTGAGGTAGAGTTTGAGATGTTTGCCAAGATGCTACTCAGCATCAACTCTATAGCGGATTTTCAAGAGCAGATTATTGCAAAATTCTTATACAAACTGATAAAAAATACAACCAACGGATTGGAGAACAGTGGTATTGATTGCCTTGCTCACGACAAGAATTATACCTTCCTGTCAAACCACCGCGACATCGTATTGGATGCCTCATTCCTATGCTTGGTACTGCTTAACAACCGACACAACACATGCGAAATAGCCATTGGAAGCAACTTGCTTATATACCAATGGATTGAGGACCTTGTTCGCATCAACAAGAGTTTTATTGTAAAACGCGGTGTAGGTGTGCGTCAAGCTCTTGAGGCTGCCATGCAACTATCGGCTTACATACATTATGCCATCAATCAAAAACACCAGTCGGTGTGGATTGCTCAACGCGAGGGACGTGCCAAGGACTCGAACGACCGCACTCAAGACGCTCTTATAAAAATGCTCTCATTGGGCAAGAAAGGTAATCTTATCGACTCTATACGCGAATTGAACATCGCTCCCGTTGCTATATCGTACGAGTATGACCCTTGCGACAGCCTCAAGGCCTATGAGTTCCTGCAAAAGAGCAAAAACCCCGACTTCAAGAAAAGTCAACGCGACGACCTCGTGAATATGCAAACCGGCATCATGGGATATAAAGGTACTGTACACTATGGTTTTACACCTTGCATCAATGATGAGTTGGCGCAACTTGAAGGCGAAAGTGACAAAGCAACAATATTGCGATCGGTGTGTCAAATTATCGACCGACACATCCACCTCAACTATCGCATATATCCGTGCAACTACATTGCTTACGATATGCTATACAAGGAGAATCGATTTGCCAACGAATACACTCCCGAACAAAAAGAGGACTTTGAGAAGTACATTCAAGGTCAAATTGCCAAATTGGGCGAATTTGCCATCGAGGATTACCAATTTATGCGTGAGAAAATGTTGCTCATGTACTCCAATCCTCTTAAAAACAAATTAGAGGCCCAAGGAATAGCATAATCCACTACTACATATGCAAGTACTCTTTCACCTGACAGGTATTGTAATCCTATTGCTGTGTGCAATATTGTGTAATCTCTACGTTGTACACCGCATCATAAAGCCTCGTTACGGCAAGCGTGGCGCTACGATTTATATGTCGATACACGCCATTGCCATTGCATCACTGTCGGTGATAGGTTGCATTGCCTCTCTGGGCGGATTGGAGGATAGCATACCTACACTTGTGTGGGTTATGTATGGCTTTATGGTACTATACATACCCAAGCTGTGCTATACACTTATATCGATATTCGACTATATCAAGCGACCAAGAGGCTGTTTGGCAGGATATATAGGTGTCGCCGTGGCTATACTGAGCGTGATACTCCTCATAGGCAGTACCATCAACCGATACCGCACGAATGTCAACGAGGTTGAAGTGGAAAGCAAACGCCTACCCAAGAGCTTCGACGGCTATCGTATCGTACACTTTTCCGACCTGCATTTAGAGACTCTATACTCACGCCCCTTTGCACAAAGAGTGGTCGACCGCATCAACGAATTGAAGCCCGATATGATTGTATACTCGGGCGATATGGTCAATCGCAAATCAACCGAATTGGATAAATACATTGACATTCTATCGCAACTGAAAGCTCGCGACGGCGTATACTCGGTATTGGGCAATCATGACTATGGCGACTTTGTTAAATGGCCATCGCGAGAGGCTCATCAAGCCAACCTTGACAGACTCTGTCAACTACAAGCCGATATGGGCTGGACACTGCTCAACAATGCATCGTCACACATCTACTACAATGGCGATTCTATTGCAATAATAGGCGTCGAAAACTGGGGCGAACCGCCATTTCAACAATACGGCAATCTGGAAGAGGCCTACCCCGACTTGCATAGTGACACATATAAACTACTTATCAGTCACAACCCTCGACATTGGCGTGCCGAGGTGCTACCCAACAGCAACATAGACCTTATGATGGCGGGGCACACACACGCACTGCAAATCGAAATTTGTGGTTACTCTCCCATTGAAGCCCACTACCCCGAATGGGGCGGACTCTACAACGAGGGAGAGCAATATCTATACGTAAACATAGGTATAGGATGCACCATGACACCTACTCGATTGGGTGCTACCCCCGAAATAACCTTGATTACCCTCAAATCAAACTAAAACATGGCAAAAGCACTAATCAGCCTCGGAGCCAACACACCCGACAAGAAAAAAAGACTTGACGATGCCATTGTCGCAATAGCCCCAATAGCCTGCATCAAGGCTCAAACGCCTATTTACGAAACGCCTGCCGAAGGCTCTACCGCAACACTCCCCTATGCCAACGCATTAATATTGATAGAGACCGAGGCCGAATACGATGAGCTACGCGCCACATTTAAGCAATGGGAAGCTCAAGCCGGTCGCACCCCCGAGAGCAAGGCACAAGGCATTATCCCACTCGACGTGGACATTATCACGTGGAACGACAAGGTAATCAAAGAACGTGATATGGAGTTTAACTACATGAAAAAAGGTCTTGAATTGCTTGGCAAAATATAATCATACAATAAGCCATAGCATATAGGTCGCACAAATCCCTATTACAAACCACTCCTTTTTATCTATTTTTTCAATATTTTTAGTCATTTTGTTTGCATTTATGCACACACATATATACATTTGCAAAGCAAACGACAAAGTTTGACACATATTGAATAACCCAACAAACAAATAAAACCCTACAGACCTATGAAAAACATAGTAGAAACCATATTGGAGCGTCGCTCGGTGAGAAGATACGAGCGCATGGCTATCGAAGAGGAGAAAAAACAGCTCATCTACGATGCTATCACAACATCACCTACAAGCCACAACGGACAACAATTCAGCGTAATAGCTATTGAGGACCAAGAGATAAAAGAGCAAATATATGAACTTACCAAGCAAAAGCAGATAAAGACCTGCGCCCTATTCATGGTATTTATCAGCGACTATCACAAGATGGACGTATACGCCGAAGCTAAAGGCTTGAAGTTGCAACCTATACAACAAACACTCGACGGCATATTGGTAGGTGCAATTGATGCAACCATAGCCATGAGTAATGCCCGCATAATGGCCGAGGGATTGGGATTGGGCTGCTGTTGCATCGGTTACATTCGCACAGCTGCACCCGAGGAGTTGTCGCGACTGCTCAAGTTACCCGAAGGCACAGCTATTATATGCGGACTTACCATAGGTTATCCGCGCGAGATACCCGACAAGCGCCCCAAACAAGAACAATCGCTGTTTATACACCTCAATCGATACAACGATGAAGGCGTAGCCGAAAAGTTGGAGAAATATGACGACGTGATAGGCCGCCACAACGAGTCGCACACCCTCGCACGCTACATTCCTTGGAGCCAACAGATGGTCGACTACTACGAGGAGTCCATCGGTAAGCACACAATGGCATACTTCCGCGAGCAAGGATTTGACATCGATAAAGAACCGGGCTTATAGCCTCACACCCATTGCAACAGATTGTCGGCGCGGTGGATGATGTGACAGGCGCCCGCTTCACGAAGATTATCTTCCGAGCGAAATCCCCAAGTTACACCTACCGACTCCACCCCTGCCGATGATGCTGTGTGCATATCTACATCCGAGTCGCCCACATACAGAGCCTCTTGTGCCGAGACTTGTGCTGTAGCAAGTATCTCGTGTACAATAGCCGGGTGGGGCTTCTTGGGCACATCATCGCGTTGTCCCAACACTGCTACAAACGGGATTGTGGGGAAATAATGCTTTACAATCTGTACCGTTGCGCTGTGATACTTGTTGGATGCCACAGCCAACATCACGCCACACGTATGCAATGTATCGAGCAGTGCTTCCACCCCGGCATAAGGGCGTGTATGTACTGCATTGTGTGCATCGTAATAGGGCATAAAGAGTTGCCGCAAGCGCTCGACCTCCCGCTCACAACGCGCCTCAACAGGCAGTGCACGTTCGAGCAGTTTACTGATACCGTTACCCACAAAACGAGGATATTCACTCACCTCGTGCAACGGATAGCCACACACTTCAAGCGCATAATTGGCCGATACTGCCAAGTCCTCGATTGTATCGAGCAACGTACCATCAAGGTCAAATATTACAAGTTTCTTCTTCATCACAACATATATTTAAGCACAAAGATAGTACTTTCACAATCTAAAAAAATATTAAATAGTCTTTTTGTTGGTTGAGATTTATATTTTGCCTAACTTCGCGCCATAAAATACAAACATCAAATTTAATTACAAACCACAACTAAAATCGAGAGAATGGAATGGTTAACTAACTTAATCTGTGGTACCTCAATTGCCCACACCGCATTTCTCTATGCATTGGTCATAGCAGCAGGTGTATTGCTGGGTCGTATCAAGATTTTTGGAGTTTCTCTGGGTGTTACTTTTGTACTCTTTGTGGGTATTCTATTAGGACACTTTGGTCTCACCGTAAACGGCGAGATACTCCACTTTGTCAAAGAGTTTGGACTCATACTCTTTGTATTTTCAATCGGTCTTCAAGTAGGCCCCGGTTTCTTCGCATCCTTCAAGAGCGAAGGTATCAAGCTCAACATGATGGCAATGGCGATTATCGCACTCAACATCATTGTAGCACTTGTTATCTTCTTCTTCGACGATAGCATCGGACTCATGATTGTGGGTATCCTCTCGGGTGCTGTTACCAACACCCCCGGATTGGGTGCTGCCGAGCAAGCCCTCAACCAGCTCTACACCGATGGTGTTATCTACCAAGTACCGCAATTGGCACTCGGATATGCCGTAGCCTACCCCTTGGGTGTAGTAGGTATTATCCTCGCAATGATTCTTATCCGTGCCATATTCCGTGTGAAATTCAACGAAGAGACTGAGCAAATCGAGCGCGAGCAAAATGACAGCCAATTGGCTCCTCACATCGTTACTTATCGTATCGAGAACAAACTTATTGCAGGTCGCAAGCTCAGTGAATTATCGTCGATGATTAACCGTAACTTCGTAGTTTCGCGTATCAATCACAACAACGAGGTAATCATCCCCAACTCTACCACAATACTCGAAGAGGGCGATTTGTTGCTCTGTGTACTTTCGGAACAAGACGAAGAGGCCTTGACAGCCTTCATCGGACCTAAAATAGAGATGGACTGGGAGGCCATACAAGCACCCGTCGTATCGCGCAGCATCTTGGTATCGAAGGAGGAGTACAACGGTCGCAAATTGGGTTCTATGCGCCTGCGCATGGGTTATCGCTTGAATGTTACTCGTGTTACTCGTGCCGGTGTCGACCTTCTTGCCAGCCCCAACCTCGCCTTGCAAATGGGCGACCGTGTTACTGTTGTAGGTAAAGACGAAGATATTGACCGCTTGGCCGAGAAGTTGGGTAACTCGATGAAGCACCTCAACCACCCCAACTTGTTTACCATCTTTATCGGTATCATGATAGGTATTGTATTCGGTAGCATGCCTTTTGCAGTACCCGGAATGCCCGTACCCTTGAAACTTGGTCTCGCCGGTGGTCCGCTTATCATTGCCATCCTCATTGGTCGTTATGGTCACAAAATGCGCCTCACCACCTATACATCAACAAGTGCCAACCTCATGTTGCGCGAGGTAGGTATCAGCCTCTTCCTTGCCAGCGTGGGTATAGGAGCCGGAGGCGAATTTGTTAAGACAATCATGGAAGGTGGTCTTATGTGGGTATTGTGGGGCTTCCTCATCACCATCATCCCCTTGCTCATCGTAGGCTCGGTAGCACGTGGATATTACAAGCTCAACTATTATACCCTCATGGGTCTTATGGCCGGTGCTTGCACCGATCCCCCAGCACTTGCCTATAGCAACAAGGTAGCCGGCAACGACGCTCCCTCGGTAGCATATACAACCGTATATCCCTTAACAATGTTCTTACGTATTCTCACCGCCCAAGTACTCGTACTTGCATTGGCATAAACGAGAGGAAGACAATCCATATCACAGCACGCCCCGCTTGGTCATCAACCTTGCGGGGCGTGCTGTGATTACAAGATAAAATATCTACTGTCTTTGGCTACAGTACGACTTTCTTAATAGGGGAAGTATTGATACCAAGTATCATAGTTAAATACAAATGAGAAGGTAACAGTAACTGTAATATTTTCATTCCAATTTACACGCCACAAAGTAGCATTGTCGAATGTAAGAAGCGCACCATCGTAGAAATCTCCGCTACAAACGGTACTTAAATAACTATTTACGGCTGTAAATTTTTCGCGAGTAACAAAATACCATGTCTCAGTAATGCGACTATTCTCGACATATATTTCATTGGCAGAGCCACCTATATTGAGCATCTCACAGCCCGACAATTTTATCGAAGATGTTGTTACAGCACCAAGAGGCTGATTTGCCTCGGTAAATTGACAATTATATACCTCTAAGGTATCGCAACTTCCTCGCAAAGTTCCCATATCGAGTACATTCTTCAATATCAGTTTCTCGGTGGCAAAATCTTCAACACGACCTTTGACATTCATACAATCATCAAGCACCAAAACTTTCATCTTTATTCCGGTATTGATACTTACCTTGTCAAAACGGGCACCACGAAAATCCACTTCTGCAATTGTATTGAGACGGCTATCTATCAGACATTCACCCGACAGATTGTTATCGGGCAACGAAATTTTCACCACATTACCCTCGGCATCAGTCTCTATGCCATACCACTCCGATAGAGGCGCATCGGAGAGCCAGCCACTATTATTGTTCCAAGCATGACCATTTGCAGCTACATAGAAATCATACAATGCGCCCTCTGTCACCGAAGGCTTGTCGCCATAAACAGGTCGCACCAATTGTCCTACATAAGTAGCACCATCCCACGAGGTCTGCTCGAAGCGTGAAGACTCAAAGCAAAAGTAGTGCGATTGATCGGTATAATCGGCTGTTGATGTCCAGTAAGAGCCATAATCTCCTTGACGCATTTTGCCATAGTAATTTA
Organism: Bacteroidaceae bacterium; assembly: GCA_017935645.1. Lineage (GTDB taxonomy): Bacteria > Bacteroidota > Bacteroidia > Bacteroidales > Barnesiellaceae_A > Barnesiella_A. Next base: position 25,473 of record JAGBHF010000089.1, read on the forward strand.
CATATCCACCGGCAGGTAAGAATATGCTATTGCCATTGGGTCCGGTCACCTTTATACCCCAATTTCCATCTGTGCCATACTGCTCCCACGACCATGTACAACGGGTTATAAGTTCTTTACACTCCAATTGCGATGGCATACGCCATTTATCACCATGCGTAGCTGTTGCCACATCGTATTGAGTAGCACCTATATCATCGCCCAAATAAGTTCCTTGATACGAATAGTTAGATACATCGTAATAATCTTTAGGCTCAAGTTCACCCCAAGCATAATAGTTACCATAGTCATCAGGGGTAGTTGCACCCACATTCATCGAGGCCCACATGACCGACAAGCCCAGGTCTACCATCTCAAATTGTGGAGGTTCCGGCACATCGGGTACGGTATCGGTTGGTACATCCGGCACAGTGTCGACAGGAATTTCAGGAACTGTATCTTCTGGACTATCAGGGTTAACAGGCGGGGTATCAGGTTCATCAGGAGTTGTTTCCGGACGAACAAACACCATGCTGTCGACATCGGCAACCGGCACTGTAACCACTCTTTCGCCATTTTTATAAAAGACGAAACTTTTGAATGTATCGGCTCCTGCCAAAAACGCTACAAGAGCAATAAATATTGTAATAACACGACGGTTCATATGGCTCTCTGTTTTGATGTTCTACCTCTTATATATCTTTACAACGCGAGTGCCTACTTGCAAGATGTAATAGCCCGACATCAAGGCACTGCAATCGACCTCGCCATAACCCTGCGGTAAAGTTTGTTGCAAAACAAGTACACCCTGCAGCGAGAAAACCCGCACGACACACGAAGATGCCAATCCTTGAACTTGCACTACATCGTTTTGCTCCGAGAAACACACCGTTGGCTCTTGACTTTCATCACTGACGGTTGGTAACGATGAATAGGTATTGAAAACCAACTTTAAGGCCACATCGATAGGCTCTGTAGCCAAACATTCACCCTCATGCGATATGAGCGAAATAGTATTAGCCTTCACCTCTATACGGCCTATTATAGACAATAGATAGGACTGCTCAGCCGATGTACTGCTACTTACAATAGAAATACCGGGCTCGGCTTGTGATGGCAACATCGACAACAAAGCCACTGCCACCAACATTATAATTCGGTTTATATCATACTTTTTCATAGGCTAATAAAATAAAACTTTGTTAATAAATCCATCTATCACCCATATCGGTTTTTCATTGCGTACCAGCGCCGATTTGCATCTTATCTCATTACCATTATCATCCCTATTAGGAGTTCTCATAATAGCGTAGAAATCATTGTCACACATAAAAAAACTCTCTACCGATTCTTCATCATTTTCGTATTCTGTAACAAGATTTTTTTGATAGAGATAACGTCCATAGTAACTGCCATTCTTCCAGAAGTGAATACCATCGGTTGCGTAGCCATAATAGTCGTCGATACCATCCTCGTTTTTATCTATCAGCCAACCGTGTACCCACATATTACCGCCCTCATCAAAATAGATTCTTTGGGGGTCGTACTCACACACTGTTTCGCCTTGCGACGACACTATAAAAAAGTATTCTTTACTGATTCCTTGACTATCCCAATAAAAATATTTTCGACCGCATGCATAGTAGTCTCCTTTATAATAGGTAACATTACTCAAACCTAAATCATAACTTTTGTCGGGGGTAGTTAGCCAAGAACCGTTACCGATGCCATGATATACATAGAACCAATTTACAATTGAACTATAGAAGTTTTCGCTTATTGTTCCATACTCTGTCCATCGTCTCAAACAATAGTGTATTATATCATCTTCAACTGTAAAATCTTCTACCCAACCATCATAAAGATCTCTTTCTGTATGGTAAAATATCAGTTCTTCGTCATTTTTCTTATAGAAATACTTCCGTTTATCTGTATTAAATTCACTGGTATAGCCTTCTACATAAACATTATCACCGTCAAATATTATATTTGAAATACCACTATAATCTTCGTCTATGATTTCTTTCCAAAAGATTTCACCATTTTTCCACATACATTTTACTTCCGTTTCATCTTCCTCATAATAATAAGAAAGAATAAAAAGGTCGCCTTTATCATTGACAGCTGCTCTTTGGAAACGATGTTTATTTCCCGTTTCGGGGTCTATGAGTTCTACCTCTTTACCATCGATATACAAAACGTTTTCGGTATTGAGACTTTCATCATCAACATAACGGCTGATATAAAATAAGCCACGATAACCCGGCAACACAGGCACATCCGACTCTATAACAGCAATACTATCTGCATCTATCTCGTGAGTGACACGCCCATTGCCATATAACCACACATTGGGTTCTTGCGCCATGGCAACAGATGTAATCGCTACCAAAGCAGTCAGGAACAATACATTTCGAAGCTTCGCTAAAACATCAACCTTATTCATAGCTCTTTCTATTTTAATTATTCATATCGACTACAGGTGTTGCATTCTTATATAATATTTCACAGATACACTGAAATAAAATACAAATATTACAACTATCAGAATTCAGCAACAAAAGAATATTTTGCGATAAAACACAAGTATTACCACCACAAATGTAATATTATATTCGTTAACAACAAACAATAATCATAATATAATAAAAAAAACACCTCGATGAATCACCGAGGCGTTGTATTAATATAAAGAAATAAAGTTATTACTTGGTGCGGCGAACCGAGCGTACGGGAGCGTTGCTACTGCTTGAGCTTGATGACTTTTGGGCTTTGGGTTTCTTAGCTTTTTTCTCCTTGGCTCCACTGCGAGATGAGCGCGACTCCGACTTGGACTCCTTCTTTTCGCTTTGCTTTACCGAGCGTTTTTTGTCTTCCTTGGTCGCATCGGCTACAGCCTCGTCACCTTCGGCTTCGGCGTTCTCTTCTTCAAGAGCAGCCTTCTCTTCGGGTGTCAACACCCACAGGCCTTTCTCAAACGATTGCAATGTATTCTCGATACTATCTTGTGCATGACGCAAGAGCGAGTCGGTAGGATACTGTTGCATGAGCGATTGATTGCGTAGGTTGCGAGTCTTGTAGATGTCGCCATCATACATATTCATCTTGAAATAGTCGTCGTAGTTGTGTTGCATTACTTGGTTGGCATCGCCAGTTATGATGTATTGTTGTGCCAGATAGGGACGAATATCATCGTACTTGAGCCAGAACATGGGGTAACGCAAAGGCTCGCCACCAAAGTCGCCACTACGGTGCAAGACAGGGCAAATGGCCTCAATCATCACATCGAAACGCGATGTTCCACGATTGAACGCCCACTTCTCGATAAGATAGTATGACAACACTTCGTAGCAAGGTACATCGCTCTCGTCGATGGCAAAAAGAGGATTCTTCTCGGTACTACCCTTCTGCTCGGTATAAATGATTGAGAAACGGTCGAGCATTTCGCGCACATTCACCTTGTACTTGTCGGTAAACACCTCACGACCGTCGAGGTACTCATAGGCAGTAACCTTGTTTTCGGCGAGCAGACGCAGGAGTATGCGGAAGAGGTTTTGCAACTCCTCGGTAGGATCCTCGGGATAGTAAAGCGGGAGGTTGGCATCCTTGGTAAGATCGAGCTGGCGATATACCACACGCATCCAAGGGATATCTTTCTCGGCCGGGGAGTTCGACTCGTAGAGTCCTCTGGCTCGTACTGAAAGGTTTATCTCATTATCGGTTTTCTTCGTAGCGGCATCCTTGTCGGCACGACGCACTACCTGCGCATCGGCAGCAGTGATGGCAAGCATAGCTACAGCTACGGTAACGATGAGAGCACGGAACATTTTCATAATTATATATGTTTTTATGCGTTTATATTGGGTTTATCAATTTACTATCACTTCTATGGGCGAGAGGTCGCGTGTAATACCATCAGGTCCTATTGCCTTGATGTTCGATATATAGAATCGCTTACCTCGACTCAAGCGGTTGATAGCGTCGTTTTGTCGTTTTGAGAAGTTTGCACCTTCCGACTTTTCGAGCATGGCATTACCCATTTGGTCGAAAGTAACAAGTTCGAAGCTCAACACGTTGAACGATACATTTACCAAACCGTCATCGATAGCGGCTCCAAGTGTTGTCACGCCACGCAACAAACCTTTCGAGAAGGGTTTTCCGCCTTTGTAGTGAAGCTCTTGACCATTGGCATCTTTATAAGGTATATAGGGCGTGGGGTCGGGCAATCGACGCACACGGAATGCCGTTGTGGCTACAGTCTGTGTGTGTCCGTCCATAGTAGCTGTAACAGTTATGACAGCATCTTCGCCAACAGTAGCGGGCTTGGCTTCCCAGAAGTCGCCGTTGCGAGTAAGTGTACCGTTGGTCATGGTTGCTTGTACAGCATTATTGGGGATACCCGGTACTGATATACTCACGGGGTTGGAGATACCGGCATACATCACATTCATCATCGTTGCCGATACGGTAGCCGAAGGCTCGATAACAGTATAGCTCGACATGAAATCGTGGCGTGTAGTTGTACCATCGCCATGAGGTACTTCGAGATAACCATTGTAATCATACACACCGGTTGTTCCGCAGAACACCTCATACAAGCCATTCTTATCGAGGGGCAATTGTTCGTCGTTGATGTAGATATTGGGCACTTGAGTAGTATCGATAGCCGCCAATACGATGTTGGCACTATACTTACTGCCTCGCATGATAACCTTTGAGTTGGGTATCACAACGGCATCGAGTTTGTTTACACGCGCGTCACTTGCATCGATATTGGTAATGAGCGTATTGAGTGCCATTTGCTCGACATACAACACGTCGCTCTGCATCTTGGTGAGGATTGTAATGGCGGCGATAACGGGCATATTCTCAAAGAGAGTGGTTTCCCATGCAATAGGATTGATTTGCTCGGCACGCGAATTGATTGTTGTCGACAAGCACTCCTCAACGGTAGCCTTCTTGATTGAGTCGGGCATCAATCCGCTCACGTATGTGCGATAGTCGGTTATTGACTCGCGCAGGCGACCACCATGACGCATCGAGGGCGACAACATGACATACGATGCAGCCTCAAGGTCGTCTTGACTCTTGATATTCTTTATATCGGCATCTTTACCGTCGGCTTTTTGTACGATGATAAGTTTGAGCGAGTCGATATAATTATATAGTTTGGTTGTACGCTCATTCAATTCGAGCGACTTATTATACCACACACCACCCTTCTCGGGATTTTGCTCATTGAAATCGGCCAATTGTTGATACAAAGCCTCATTACGAGCCGAAGCCGTAGCTGTGGTGCGACCCAAGCCCTCTTCGACCTGACGAAAACCGTTGAGCACATCGCTCGACACGTTCAACGCCAACATCGCAGTCAAGACGATATACATAAGGTTTATCATCTTCTGACGAGGGGTGAGTTTTGTGCTATTTCCAGCCATAGGTGTTATGCGTTATCTTCGGTTGTAGTTGTGTTATCTTTCTCGGGCTCTTGGGGGGCAGGTGTGGGTTGTGACACTGATGCCGCCATAGGATGATACATGTTGATGGTCATGGCTGTAATCATCTTCTCATACACCGAGTTGAGTTGTTGTATGTACTGAGTCATCTTCTCGGTCTCACGGCAATAACGGTCGCTATCGCCCATAGCCGACTCATACATACGGCTGATATTCTTAATACCGGTATTGACACGGTCGATATTATCGAGTTGCGAGCTTACACTCTTCAACTGTATCTCGTAGATTGTATTCAATCCGTTGATATTGCGGTTGAGTGTCTCCATTTGCTCTACATAACCGGTCGATTGTTCATTCAGTCCATCGGAGTTAGATGTGATAGCCTGATAAGAGTTGAGCAATGTGTTAGATACCTGTGTAAGCGACTCGGTAGCAGCACGCAATTGGTCCATTTGGGTCGAAATAGCTGCCAATTGTGAGAGATATTGTTGTGTAGCATCGGTAAGCTCGGCCATGCGTGAGAGCTGGTCGGCTGCAGCCGACATCTTTTGTATACTTTCGCTCAGGCTCTTCGAGTCCTCTTCGCTGAGGTCGATGCCCTCGGGTATACCCACAGCACGACGCGCATCGGCAGGTGTTACTTGCACACCACTATTGCCTATATTGCTACCGCCTACTACATCGCCTACAACGCCACCTTCGGGAGCGCCGTTGATAATAACAGTACCGCCATTACCACCTACGATACCGCCACCGCCACCACCGAATTGGGGACGATCTTCTTCGTCGCGTGTAGCAAGTACAGGAAATACATCTTCCCAATGGTACGACTTGCCGGGGTTATCGAATGCCGAGAGGATAAACATAACAACCTCGGTACCCATACCCAACGACAAGAGGAAGTTGCCACCGGGGAGGTGTAGAATCTTGAACAGTGCACCCCAGATAACGACGGCCGCACCTATACTATATGCAAAGTTGAAAAAACGTTGTCCCTTGTCGCTCGACAAGAACTCTGCTATTTTACCCTTATATTTTTTATACTTTCCCATCTTATTATGCCTTGATGAAATTACACATTACAATTATTTACCGCGACCCTTGGCAAAACCTACTTGGGTGCGTACACAGCGGAAGCCGATGTATGAGCGTTGCTCGTTTTGATACTCCCACATGCGGAGGTCGGAACGTACATAGTGCGACACATCCTTCCATGAGCCACCGCGTACTATCTTGCGTTTCATGCGGTAGGGATCTTCCTTGGCTGCATTGTACTTGTACTCGGGATTCATATCGCTGGTGATGTGGCTCAATGCCTCATTGTACGATGTTGAAGTCCATTCCGACACGTTACCGGCCATATCATACAAGCCAAAGTCGTTGGGTGTATATGTGCCCACACGTGCTGTGATAAGGTGTCCGTCGCGCACATAGTCGCCATCGCCGGGCTTAAAGTTGGCATAGAAGCAGCCACGATCGTCGGCCGAATCATTACCCTCCCAAGGGAACATGTTCTTGCTGTCGCCCATGCGTGCGGCAAACTCCCACTCGGCCTCGGTAGGCAGGCGATAGGGCTCGACAATAATGGGGTTGCTACCCAGTGCCGCCATGTAGTATTGAGTGCGCCATTGGCAGAAGGCATTGGCCTGATCCCACGACACGCCTACTACGGGATAGTCGTTGTATCCGGCGTGTGCAAAGTACATGCGCACATAGGGTTCGTTGTAGGCATTGTCAAAGTCGTTAATCCACACAGTTGTGTCGGGATATATATTAACAATGTATGTGTTCAAGAAATCGTACTCGCTCGACAACTGACGAGTGATTGTTTCGCGATGTATCTTACCCTCCTCGTCGATGTAGGCGGTATCTTTCGATATCATGATAATCTCGTCGTAGTCGACAGGCACATCGGTATTGAGGTTGCGCAACTCGGGATTGAGACGGTTGCGACGCTTCGAAGCCTCGGTATAGTCATACACCTCATAGCGATAGTTGAGTTGTGCCACATCCAGCTCCTTGCGACCTGTAATGGGGTTAATGCGATATACACTCTCGATGGCACGAGCTTCGTCCTCATTGGGATTGCGCCAGGGTATAGCCTTGTTCCAGTTGAGGTAGGGTTTGATAGGATTGCCCTCTTTGTCCTCCTCAATCTTAAAGACTTCGTTACCGCCGTATGCGGGGTCGGCAAGGCGTTCGCGAATGATAGAGTCGCGCACCCAGAATACAAATTGCTTATACTTCGAGTTGGTAATCTCAGTCTCGTCCATATAGAATGCATCTACCGAAATACCATGAGCATCCTTGGCAACGCCCCACACGCTATCTTTCTCGGCAGGACCCATCTTGTAAGCACCACGGCTCACCAATACCATACCATAGGGGGCGGGCTCGGCCCACGACACACCACCTACACCTGTCACCTCGCCCGAGTTCTGATTGCCCGGTGCGCATGCTGCCAACAGTGTTGCGGCGGCGATTAAGAACATCAAACTTCTTTTCATAACTTACAGTATACGAATACTTTTATGTTTGGTTTTATTTTTATCTGATAAATCGAGTTTCATACTATACCCCACAAACACCTCATGGCTGCCACTGCTGGCCTTGAGCACGGCTGTCACCGGCAGGTCGTATGAATATCCTACGATGAATCCCTTAAACTCAGCACCCAGCATTACCGACACCGCATCGTTCCAGCGATATCCTATACCACCCCAAAAGAGCTTGTTGTAACGCAATCGCACCGTCGCTTCGGCTGTAAACACGTTCAAGTCGGTCGATACCATCATTGAGGGCTGTACTTCATATAACGGATTTCTCAACGGGATATTGCCTCCTGCCATAAAATAAAATTGTCGAGGCACAAAAAATTCAAATCCGTTCTCATTCTCCGAGCCACTATCTTGGTAACGCACAGTAGGCTCGGTGAGGTGCGTAGCCGACAATCCTACATGGAAGTAGGGGTGCACATAGTACACACCAAAGGCGGCATCGAACGCCATACCCGACACCTCGGTAGTGGGAATATCCTCGTCCTCGCCCGGCGGTGTGTGGTGGTCGCTACTGGGTATCTCCACCTTCGAGCCGTCGAACTTCTGGTCTACCATACCGAGCTGTACGCCAAAGCAAAGGAAACTCTTCTTAATCTTGAGCTTGTAGGCATACTGCGCACCTATCACCATGTTGGAGAACAAGCCCTCCTGCGTACTGCTGAAGGCAATACCCACACCATGATGACCGCCCAAGAAGCGCAACGGCATATCGGCCCTACCCCAGAACGACGACGGAGCGCCCTCGATACCTATCCACTGCTGACGAGTACCCACAAGGAAGTTCATCTTATCGCCCTGACCCGTAGCACCCGCGTTATAGTACGACGGTGCAGCCCAATATTGCGAAAGCTGAATATCGGTCTGTGCCTGCGCCACAAAAGGCCACACACACAAGGCTACAAGGATAATATGTCGTAATACACGGCGCATAGTCTTATTATATACCATATATTATAACTGCAAAAAAGCGATAAAATTGTGTAAAGTGTAAATTTTTATTATCAGCGCACAACAAATGCAGGGTGAGATAAATAATACCGTTCAATTACAACGCAATACTACCATGCAAGAAAAAGCTCCTTATTGGCATGATTTCGCTGAAAGCGATAAAAGGAGTATCTTCAATTTTTATCGGACACGAGTAATATAGGATAATCACACCGGGCGGTATATGCCGCCGGGGAAGGCGATGACGCGGGCTTTGAATTCGAGTTCGACGAGGGTGGCGGAGAGGGTGGCTATGGGGGTGTTGAGTTCTACTGCCATGCGGTTTATTTGTCCTTCGCCTTGGGTGGTGAGGTATTGCATGATGTTTTGCTCGTCGGGGGTGAGGTCGGCTGTGTCGAATGTTGCGAGGGGGGCTTGTGCGGGCTTGGCACTGCGTGCAGCCCAACCCATGGCCTCGATAAGGTCGTCGGCACAGGTAATGAGGGCGGCTTTGTTGTTGCGTATGAGGTTGTTGCATCCCATCGACGATATGTCGCCTACCCTACCTGGCAGGGCAAATACGTCGCGATGATAGTCGCCTGCAATGGTGGCTGTAAATAGCGAGCCACCCTTGATGCCCGACTCGACTACGACCACGGCGTCGGCCAGTCCGGCTACGATGCGATTACGCGCAAGGAAAAATCCTTTGTGGGTTATCTGCGACGAGGCGTATTCGGTGAGGAGGCCACCACGGTCGAGCATATCGACGGCTGTATTGCGATGTTGTGCGGGATAGATGGTGTTGAGTCCATGAGCCAAGACGGCTACCGTGGGCAGTCCATAATGCAATGCAGCTCGATGTGCAGTAACATCGATGCCATACGCCAGTCCGCTCACTATCAGCGTGTCGGGGCAGGTGTCCGACAAGTCACGCACGAGTGTCTCCACAAAGTTCTTGCCATAAGGGGTGGCGTGGCGCGTACCCACGATACTCACCACGTGCGATGCTTGCAAGGCGGCACTGCAGCCCTTATAATAGAGCATAATGGGTGCGTCGTCACACTCAAGCAATCGTTGGGGATAATCGTCGTCGGTGAAAAAGAGCGGTGTAATACCCTTCTTGCGGACAAAGGCTACCTCCTCGGCCGCCATGCGCAAGGCTCGGCCACGCTCCTCTTGCGAGAAGAGCGAGCTATCCCACCCTGTAAGGTCGGTAAGTTCCTTGGGCGATAGGGTAAAGAATGCCGACACGTCGCCTGTTTGTTGCAACAAGGTCTCGGCCAAGAGGCGATTCATGCTCTTGATATTGGCCAAGGCTATGCGATAGCGCAGTTGTTCGTCGGCAAATGTATCCATAGATTACTCTTCGCTTACCAACTTGTTGTAATATGGAGCAAACTCATCGCCGCGAGTGGGGCGACCATTGCGGGTAAAGACGGTATCGACCTCGGCCTTTACACAACACTCACCGGTGGTCTTCACTATCTCTTGATAGAAAACATATCTCACCCCTACCCTGCGCACATAGAGGCGCGAGAGGAAGGTATCGCCACTACGCAACGGAGTCTTGTAGTGAATTTCGACCCGTGTTACGACCGGTGCTATACCTTGCGCTACAAGTTCGCCAAAACCGGGTCCTAACGACAACATAAACTCGTGGCGGGTGTGCTCGAGATAGTGTTGATAATTGGCATTATTGACTATACCCTCAATGTCGAGCTCGTAGTCACGTACTTTAAATTCAAGTTCGTATATAAAAGGCGCTTCCATAACTTATTGTTCGTCTGTAATGTCTTCGTAGTGCTGAAACAAAAAGTCGTTGTAGGGGAAACGTTGGGTGTGTATCTCCTTGACACGTTGGTATAGCATAGCCTTCAACTCCTCGATATTGTCACGCTCGGTAGCCGAAATGAATATGCAATTCTCATTCATCTTGGCCATCCAAGTCTCGCGCAACTCGTCGAGCGAAATATTCTCGCGCGTGCGAGGGGTAAGGTCGTCGGCAGCCTTCTCGACGTATGTAAATGCGTCTATCTTGTTGAAGACAATAATCATAGGCTTATCCTCATTGGGACAGATGTCGTGCAAGGTGCGATTGACCACCTCGATTTGCTCCTCGAATGCGGGGTGCGAAATATCGACCACATGTACCAACATATCGGCTTCGCGCACCTCATCGAGAGTCGACTTGAACGAGTCGACCAAGTGAGTGGGCAACTTGCGTATAAATCCGACAGTATCGGAAAGCAAGAAGGGCAAGTTGTCGATAATCACCTTGCGCACAGTAGTGTCGAGGGTTGCAAAGAGCTTGTTCTCAGCAAAAACCTCCGACTTGCTCAGCAAGTTCATCAGTGTCGATTTACCCACGTTGGTATAACCCACGAGAGCCACACGCACCATTTTTCCACGATTTTTGCGTTGGATAACCTTCTGGCGGTCGATGCTGCGCAACTCCTCCTTCAGTCGCGAAATGCGGTCGAGGATAATACGACGGTCGGTCTCAATCTGAGTTTCACCGGGACCACGCATACCGATACCACCACGTTGACGCTCCAAGTGAGTCCACAAGCGAGTAAGTCGAGGCAACAGATACTGATATTGAGCCAATTCCACCTGAGTCTTGGCATTGGCAGTCTGTGCACGAAGGGCAAATATGTCGAGAATGAGAGTTGTGCGGTCAAGAATTTTCACCTGCAACTCACGCTCTATGTTTTGCAACTGTTTGGGAGATAATTCGTCATCGAATATCACCAAGCCCACACCGCCATCTTCATCGTCGGCACGCATCTCGATATACTCCTTTATCTCCTGCAACTTACCCGTTCCCACATAGGTGCGGGTATTGGGATAGTCGAGACGTTGCAAGAATCGGCGTTCGGGTTGCGCTCCGGCCGTCTCGGCAAGGAAGGCAAGTTCATCAAGATACTCATTAGTCTTGGCCTCATTCTGATTGGCAGTGATAAGACCTACAAGGATGGCTCGCTCACTCGCCATCTGGGTATGGATAAAATCTTTCATCTATAACATTTTACACTTATATGGCGCAAAGATAATGATTATTTCTTACATTTGCATACCACAACTCACACTACACGATTATGCTAAAAAAACTATTACTTCTGGTCACAGCAGCCATAATATTGACTTCGTGCGAACGCATTGAAAACATAGAAAGCGACATTGATGATTTGCAAAATCGCCTTGACAGCCTCGAACTACGCATTACTGATGTAGAAAATGCAGTAGAAGTATTTGAGGGATTACATGCCAACGGAGCACTTATCAACAGCGTAGAGCCGTCGGACGAACAAGCCGGCAGCTGGGTAATCACACTATCGGACGGCAGGGTAATGCAGGTATATAACGGCGACCCCAAGAGTCACACTCCCTACCTAAAGATTGACCAAGACGGATATTGGTGCTTATCGTATGACAACGGAGCTACCTTTACCCGCATTATGGACAATAATGGCGAACATGTAAAGGCCCCTGTTGCCATGTATGTCACTACCGACGAGGAGGGTTATTATATCTTTGTGATACACTATGCCAACGACCCCGAGAATATTATTGACATCATCCAAACGCCTCACACCTCCGATCCCTCCAAAATTATACACTCTATCACACAGAGCGATATTGATCACTCCATAACCATTACCATGGCCGATGGCAGTAGCTTTACATTTAACAAAGAGTATATCATGCCCACCGGTATAGCCATACTTGCCACCCGACCCGTACTATTGGCTACAGGCACAACCGCAAGCATAGAGTTTCGCGTAAATCCGTCTAATGCACTATTCAACTATGACATTACATCCGACTCGTGCCAGATAGAACTTGATTGTATAACAACACGTGCCGGCTCTTATGTAACTGCGCCCACCAACTACAAGTTGAGCAAGGTCGAGCAAGTATACAACGAACAAGGTATCATGAAAGAGGGACAATACCGGGCATACATCGAGGACCTTAATGTATCGACTCTTTATGACGAAGATGCCGCCTTGGTACTCTCGGTAGCCAACTCGACAGGAACACCGGTACAGATATCATCCTCATCATTCGGCATCAAGTATGCGGGCAACATCTTCACCTCGTTCTCATTCCTTAAGGAACACAACCCATCGCTATCAGAAGATATTCACATTACCTTCAACAGCAACAACTGTCGTCGACAATTTATCCCCTACAACATCAACTTGGGCAAACTTGTCGCCACATTTGAGACCAATGGAGAGAAGGTATTGGCAAACAATATAGAACAGATAAGCGAAATAACCACCAACGACTTCAGCATACCTGTTACATACACGATTATATCGTCAACCGGCGAAACCAATCGATATACCTTGGAGATTGCCACATCGGAACTCCCCGTATTGTATATCAATACGCCCGACCAAGCCGCTATTCCCGACAAATATCACGATTGGTTGAGCGACTGCGACATGCGCCTGTACAACAGCGATGGCAGCATCGACTATGAAGGTACAACCAATATAAGAGGTCGTGGCAACTCAACATGGAACTATGCAAAGAAACCTTATGCGCTGAAATTGGATAGCAAAGCCTCGATATTGGGCATGCCCAAGCACAAACGTTGGGTATTGTTGGCCAACTATCTCGACCGCACGCTATTGCGCAACCACACAGCATTCTATATATCGACACTCACCGACCTTGCATGGACACCCCGTGGCCAACACATCGAGCTGATACTCAACGGCGAGCACCAAGGCAACTACTACCTATGTGAACAAATCAAGGTCGACGAAAATCGTGTAAACATCTGCGAAATGGAGAGTAGTGATACAATAGGCGAATCCATCACAGGTGGATATTTGCTCGAATTAGATACCAACTTTGATGAGGTCAACCGATTTCACTCGCAAACATGCAAGCTCCCCTACATGTTTAAAGAGCCTGATGAAGATGTACTTGTCCAACAGCAGTTTGACTATATTGAGAATTACATCAACAACTTCGAGAATGAGTTATACAACAACCTCGAGGGTCGACAATGGGCATCATACATCGACTTTACCACATTCATCGACTGGTGGCTTGTACATGAACTCACCAACAATGAAGAGCCCGAGCATCCCAAGAGCACCTATATGTATAAAGACCGCAACGATGTGCTGAAGGCCGGTCCGATATGGGACTTTGATTGGGGAACATTCACCCCCGACCGTTCGGCCGAGTACAGTTGCATGGAAGGTCCTTTATACTACGAACAACTATTTAAGGATGCCGAGTTTATAGCGCAACTCAAAGAGCGTTGGGCACTGCTCAAGCCCAAGTTTGAGACAGTCCCCGCATACATTCAGGGCGAGAGTCTCAAAATAGAGGTATCGAACAACATCAATATCGAACTGTGGCCTATCAGCGAGCGCATCAACGGCGACGAAACCATGCCCTACAACGAAGCCGTAGCACGCATGATAGAGGCATACAACCTCAAGATACAATGGCTTGACGAGACCATAAGCAAGTTGTAATAACAAATGCGATAGAACAATAAAAAAATCCACCCACGGGTGGATTTTTTTGTAGTATTTAAGATCTACTCAACCGTTATTTCTCGCCCATGTAAATGGTGCAAGCACCGAAGGTGAGACGACGCAGACGGCAATTTTTGAAACCTGCCGTGCGGAATATATCGAGCATCTCCTCGCCTTGTGCTACGGCTGCCACCGAACGAGGCAGGTAGGTATAGGCTTGCTTGTCGCGCGATACAATGCGCCCTACCAAGGGTATAATGGTGTAAGTATAGAACTTGTAGAGCTGTCGCATGGGAAAATGCTCGGGTGTAGATAACTCTATAACACACAACACACCACCGGGCGACAATACTCGATACATCTCGGCAAAACCTTGTGCCAAATTTTCAAAATTTCGCACTCCATAGGCTACGGTGATAGCGTCGTAGCTATTGTCGGGCAACGAGAGCGAAAGGCAATCTTCGATGGCAAACGAAACTCTATCGGCAACACCGCGCTCACGCGCTTTATCGCGCGCCACAGCCAACATGCCGGCCGAGAGGTCTATACCCAACAAAGACTCGGGCTTGAGTCGTTCGTCGATAAGAAAAGCCAAGTCGCCCGTACCGGTAGCCACATCAAGCACTCGTCGAGGCTTGTATGCTCCCACCATGTCGACAGCCTTACGTCGCCAAATGGTATCGATACCGAATGTCATCATACGGTTCATTACGTCGTAGGCCGGTGCAATAGAGTCAAACATATCGCGCACCTGACCGGTCTTAGCGGCATTCGCATCGTAAGGTTTTACCTCCTCGGCTTTCATATTGCAATCAACGATTTTTGAGATATTCAGTTACGTTACGTTCAATGCGAGCTGCGATATCGGCAACCTCAGCCTTCACGAACTTTTCGCCAACAATGTTCTCGTACAACTCCACATAACGATCAGTAACACTATCGCAGTATTCAGGAGTCATTTCGGGTACGGTTTGCCCCTCTTTACCTTGGAAACCATTGGCAATAAGCCATTGACGCACAAACTCTTTTGAGAGTTGACGTTGGTCTTCGCCCTTAGCCAAACGCTCCTCGTAACCTTCGGCATAGAAATAACGTGACGAGTCGGGGGTGTGAATCTCATCAATCAAGATGATTTTGCCATCCTTCTTACCAAACTCATACTTGGTATCAACAAGGATAAGACCCTTCTCGGCAGCTATTTCGCAACCACGTTGATAGAGGGCAAGAGTATATTTCTCCAATTGTTCATAGTCCTCACGCGACACGATACCACGCTCGATGATTTCGGCTTTCGAGATATCTTCGTCATGACCTTCATCGGCCTTGGTTGTAGGAGTGATAATAGGTTGAGGGAACTTCTCGTTCTCACGCATACCCTCGGGCATAGGCTCGCCACAGATAGTGCGTTTACCCTCTTTATACTCGCGCCATGCATGACCTGTAAGATAGCCACGTACCACCATTTCGACTTTGAAAGGCTCACAACGCACACCTACAGTTACCATAGGATCGGGAGTAGCCATCTTCCAGTTGGGAACAATATCGGCTGTAGCATCAAGGAACTTGGCCGCAATTTGATTCAATACTTGACCTTTATAAGGGATACCTTCGGGCAAGATAACATCAAATGCCGAGATACGGTCGCTTGCCACCATTACCAAGAGTTCGTCATCGATGTTATAAACATCACGAACCTTTCCATGATATACACCCTTTTGTCCGGGGAAGTTAAAGTCTGTTTTTACTAATGCGTTGCTCATAGTATAATATATTTAATTGTTATTGTTTTCAGTATTTTCGTCCTTTGATTTTGACTCGGCTATTTGTGCAGCCCTTCGCTCCTCCTTCTCACGTTTGGCTTGCTCGTCGTGTTGCTCGTAAGCCTCCACAATGCGTTGTACCAACTTGTGACGCACAATATCCTTCTTATTAAATTCGATACGACCCACACCCTTGACACGCGAGAGGATGCGCACAGCCTGTACCAATCCCGACACCTGCTGCGCCGGCAAGTCAATCTGTGTCATGTCGCCCGTAACAATCATCTTAGCATTCATACCCAGACGTGTAAGGAACATTTTCATCTGGTGGGTTGTCGTATTTTGCGCCTCATCAAGTATGATAACAGCATCGCTGAGGGTGCGTCCACGCATGAATGCCAAGGGGGCTATTTGTATGATATTGGTCTCCATAAACTCTTTGAGTTTAAGAGGCGGAATCATATCTTGTAGGGCATCGTATAGAGGTTGCAAATAGGGGTCGATTTTATCCTTCATATCACCGGGTAAGAAACCGAGTTTTTCACCGGCCTCAACAGCGGGGCGACTCAAGATAATACGCTTTACCTCTTTGTTTTTCAACGCTTTTACAGCCAATGCTATAGCTACATAGGTTTTACCCGAGCCGGCAGGTCCCAATGCAAAAACGAGGTCGTTTTCTTCAAAGGCTTTAACGAGTTTCTGTTGATTGACCGAACGTGCTGTGATAGGCTTGCCATTAACACCGTAAATAATAAGGTCGTCATCACGCTTAACGGTAATAGGTTTTTCGCCTTTAATGATAGTTACAATCACCTCCTCGTTGAGCGTATTATGCTCCTCACAGTAGGCTATCAACTGCTGTATTTTCTCTTCAAACAAGGCAGTCTCCAACTCGTCGCCCATTACTTTGAGCACATTACCTCGTGCCACCAGTCGCAACTTTGGAAACAAGTTCTTCACACACTGTGTATTACAGTTATTTACTCCGTAGAATAATACAGGGTCAACCCCCTCAAGAATTATTATGCGTTCTATCATTTATCGTTCGTTCGGCTCTATATTTTTTTATTGTAGGCAAAGATAGTGAAAGGTGAGAGAAGAAAAGACAAGTTTACTTATCTTTTTTTCCGAACCGCATCCTATCTTCTACAAAGATAGCGAAAGGTGAGTGAAAAACCGTTAAAGCGACACATGTTTTTTTGCATTACTCATGCAATAGTTTTTTTTCGCGATATTGATGATACAGCTCGGTAAGCCTCGACACTGCAAATTGCTCGACATCGGCAACAGCTACAGGGGTAAGATGCGACAAAGACGCAGGAAACGACTCAACCTCAACGGTATAAAAGGTAGCATGAATAACACGATGCGTAAGCACATGACGACAAGTGTAAGGCTGATCCACAAAAGCAATTTTGCCCACTCCATCGAATAATTTTCGATACTCTTCGGTACGCTGAATTTCGATGAAATCGGCCTCTTCGGGGGTCTCAATGAGAGGATATTCATAGAGGTTGCGCCAAATATCTTTACCCTCTCGTTTTTTCAACCAAGTAAACCCACCACAGGAAATAACAAAGTAATGAAAATAGCGCGATTTTATCGAAACTTTTCCTTGTTTCACGGGTAGTTGTGCCACTGTTCGCGAGGCGCACGCCACACATATATCCGACAATGGACAATCACTACAATCGCATGCCCCGGGTGTACATTGCAATGCGCCTAACTCCATGATAGCCTGATTGTAAAGACCGGGGTTGTCGCGATGTAACAACGACTGAGCGAGTTGCGAAAAGTAGCGTTTACCTTGTGGTGTATCAATAGGAATATCTACACCGAAAAGACGCGACAGCACCCTATACACGTTTCCATCGACAACAGCATGAGGCAACCCGAAAGCTATAGAAGCAATGGCTGCTGCAGTGTAATCCCCCACTCCCTTGAGCGAACGAATATCCTCAAAATTCGATGGAAAGGCAGCGCCGAAACGCAATACTATATCCTTGGCGGCAGCATGCATATTGCGTGCGCGACTATAATAGCCCAATCCTTGCCAATACTTCATCACTTCATCTTCGGGCGCCATGGCAAGTTCCTTGACATTGGGAAATCTTTCGATGAAACGGAGATAATAATCATAGCCCTGTGCAACACGGGTCTGTTGCAAGATAATCTCCGACACCCAAATACAATAAGCATCGCGTGTGGCACGCCACGGCAACTCACGCGCATGGGTAGCATACCACTGCTCAAGCCTGCTAATCAATATTTCGTTTACCTCTTCCATTCTGGTCGCAAAAATAGACATTCTATCGCGACTAATCAAGTACAATATTATGTTTCGGCAAATTAATTAACGCATCGCAACACTATTCTACACTTCATTACGATTTGTTAAACCAACGGGCGTTTTAAAAGAAATATTGTTAAAACAGAGATATTTTTTAATATAAAATTTTGCATATTCCAAATACGGCCTTATCTTTGTATCAGTTTTTTCATAGTATTAGATTGTAAAGTTTTAAAGCAACCCGTGAGCCGTCGTGAGACGGCTCACGTTGTATTATATCAGCTATAACCATCAAGACTCATGAGCAAAACAGCGCTCAACCGGCCCAATTACACATTTAATATAAAAATTTGTAGACAAATAGGATGAATAATAGCGCAGGATTTTGTATATTTGCACTACCACAAAAAGTGAGATAGCAAGGCAGCGGCATGAGAGCCCACAAACACAAGCTAACTCACTCATAGACAAAGCATATAATCAATCTTAATAGACTAAAAATATGGAACTCACATTACCTAATGTATTGCCCGACTATCCTACATTTGTCGAAGGCATACGCCGTGCGCCCGACCGTGGCTACAAACTCACTCCCGAACAAACCGAAGTAGCATTGAAAAATGCATTGCGTTACATTCCTCAGGAATTGCACGCCGAGTTGGCTCCCGAGTTTATGAACGAGTTGCTTACTCGTGGTAAAATTTACGGTTATCGTTTCCGTCCTCAAGGCGACTTGAAGGCCAAATCTATCGATGAATACAAAGGAAAATGTATCGAAGGTAAAGCATTCCAAGTAATGATTGACAACAACCTTTGCTTCGACATCGCCCTCTACCCCTACGAGTTGGTAACTTACGGCGAGACCGGCCAAGTGTGTCAAAACTGGATGCAATATCGCCTCATCATGCAATATCTCGAGGAGCTCACTCAAGACCAAACATTGGTTGTTGAGTCGGGTCATCCCCTCGGCCTCTTCAAGTCGAAACCCGATGCACCCCGCGTAATCATCACCAACTCTATGATGGTAGGTCTCTTCGACAACCAAAAGGATTGGGAGATTGCAGCACAAATGGGTGTTGCCAACTATGGCCAAATGACAGCCGGTGGTTGGATGTACATCGGTCCTCAAGGTATCGTACACGGTACATTTAATACATTATTGAATGCTGGTCGCATGAAATTGGGTGTTCCCCAAGATGGCGACTTGCGTGGTCACCTCTTCGTTTCGTCAGGTCTTGGCGGTATGAGTGGAGCTCAACCCAAGGCAGCCGACATCGCCGGTGCAGCTTCTATCATTGCCGAGGTTGACTACTCTCGCATCGTTACTCGCCACACTCAAGGTTGGGTACAACATATCACCGATGATAAGAGCGAAGCCTTCCGCATGGCTCATGAAGCAATGGAGCGCAAGGAGCCTTGCTCTATCGCATTCCACGGTAACGTTGTAGACTTGCTCGAATATGCAGCCGAGAACAATATACACATCGAATTGCTCAGCGACCAAACATCATGCCACGCTGTATATGAGGGTGGTTATTGCCCCGCAGGTATTTCGTTTGAGGAGCGTACACGTCTCTTGAAAGAAGACCGCGAGGAGTTCTGTCGCCAAGTAAATGCCACACTCGTGCGTCACTTCAACGTCATCAAGACATTGGTATCGCGTGGCACATACTTCTTTGACTATGGCAACGCCTTCATGAAGTCGGTATACGATGCCGGTGTAATGGAAATCTCGCGCAATGGTTACGACGAGAAAGACGGATTCATCTGGCCCTCATACGTTGAGGATATCATGGGTCCCGAGTTGTTCGACTATGGTTATGGCCCCTTCCGTTGGGTATGTCTCAGCGGCAAGCACGAGGACTTGATAAAGACCGACAAGGCTGCTATGGAGTGCATCGACAAGAATCGTCGCGGTCAAGACCTCGATAACTGGATATGGATACGCGATGCCGAGAAAAACAACCTCGTAGTAGGTACACAAGCTCGCATCCTCTATCAAGACGCATTGGGTCGCATGAATATCGCGCTCAAATTCAACGAAATGGTACGTAATGGTGAGGTAGGCCCCATCATGTTGGGTCGCGACCACCACGACGTAAGCGGTACCGATTCACCCTTCCGCGAAACATCAAACATCAAAGACGGCAGTAACGTAATGGCCGACATGGCTGTACAATGCTTTGCCGGTAACTGTGCCCGCGGTATGAGCCTTGTTGCATTGCACAATGGTGGTGGTGTAGGTATCGGCAAGTCTATCAATGGTGGTTTCGGTATGGTATGCGATGGTTCGGAGCGTGTAGACGAAATATTGCGTTCGTCAATGCTCTGGGACGTTATGGGTGGTGTAGCACGTCGTTCATGGGCTCGCAATGCTCACGCAATGGAGACAACCGACGAGTTCAACCGCACTATGCCCGGCTATGACATCACCATGCCGTACATTGCCAACGACCAATTGGTAAAAGACGTTATCAAAGAAGCATTAAAAAAATAATCATAAAAAATTAACCTTATAAATACTTTTTTTAAAACTATGAGTTGGAGTAAAATTATGGAGTGCGTGCCCAATTTCAGCGAGGGCCGCGACTTGGAAAAAATTGAGAAAATCGTATCGGCATTCCGCGCCAAAGAGGGTGTAAAATTGCTCGATTACAGTAACGATACCGACCACAACCGTTGCGTTGTAACAGTTGTAGGTGAGCCCGAGGCTTTGAAAGCTGCCGTTATCGAGGCTGTTGGCAAAGCTGTTGAACTTATCGACCTCAACAAGCACGAGGGTCAACACCCCCGTATGGGTGCTGTTGACGTTGTGCCCTTCATCCCCATCAAGGGTTGCACAATGGACGATGCAGTAGCCATGTCGAAAGAGGTAGGTGCTAAGATTGCCGAGCTCTACAATTTGCCCGTATTTTTGTATGAAAAATCAGCCTCAGCACCCTATCGTGAGAACCTTGCAGCTGTACGCAAAGGCGAGTTTGAGGGTATGGCCGAGAAGATTAAACAACCCGAATGGCATCCCGACTTCGGTCCCGCCGAGCGTCACGCTACAGCAGGTACTGTTGCAGTAGGTGCTCGCATGCCGTTGGTTGCTTTCAACATCAACCTCAACACTCCCAGCCTCGACATCGCACACAGCATCGCTAAGCGCATTCGCTTCATCGGTGGTGGCTTGCGTTTCTGCAAAGCTATGGGTGTAGACCTCACTGAGCGTGGCATTACTCAAGTAAGTATCAACATGACCGACTATAGCAAGACAGCTCTCTATCAAGCATTCGAAATGGTAAAATACGAGGCTCGTCGTTATGGTGTAAGCATCGTAGGTAGCGAAATCATCGGTCTTGTTCCTATGGCTGCTCTTATCGACACTGCCGAGTACTACCTCGGTATCGAGAACTTCTCGATGGACCAAGTGCTCGAGTCACGCATCATGGAATAATATCATATTAGCAACACATTGAGCAAAAGAGATATAGGACACAGTATAGTGACCTGTATCTCTTTAGCCGATAATAACAACAAAACATGAGCAACCTAATCATAACCAATGCACGCATCATCACACCCCTTGGTAACACTGCCGTAAAGGGTAAAAAGATGAATGACCTGCACATCATCGATTGTGGCACAGTAGAGGTTACTGATGGTATCATCACCTACGTAGGCGACAACCGTCCCAACATACCTGAAGGCTACGAAGTACTCGATGCACAAGGACAAGTACTGTTGCCCGGATTCGTTGACTCACATACCCACTTGGTATTTGGCGGTTTCCGTCCCGAGGAGTTTATGTGGCGCATGCGTGGCGATAGCTACATGAGCATCATGGAGCGTGGTGGCGGTATTGTCAACTCAATGAAAGCTACTCGCGAAGCAACTCACGAAGAGTTGTTGCAAAAGGCTTATAAATTCATTGAGGTAATGAGTCGCATGGGTGTTACTACAGTCGAAGGCAAGAGTGGCTATGGCCTTGACCGCGATGCCGAGATTAAGCAACTCGAAGTTATGCGCGACATCAATGCCAATCCCGACCGCAAAGTCGACATTGCAACTACATTCTTGGGTGCACATGCTCTCCCTCCCGAATACAAAGGACGTCACGAGGAGTTCATTGACTTTATCATCGATGAGATGTTACCTCTCGTCAAAGAGCGCAATCTGGCCGAAAACTGCGACATCTTCTGCGAAAAGGGTGTATTCACCGTCGAGCAGTCACGTCGTCTACTCTCGGCTGCCAAAGAGATGGGATTCGGTGTAAAAATCCATGCCGACGAAATCGTAACCTTCGGTGGCTCAGAACTTGCCGGCGAGTTGAAAGCACTCAGTGCCGATCACCTCTTGCACGCATCGGACGAAGGTATACGCGCTATGAGCGAGAACAATGTTGTAGCCACACTATTGCCCCTCACTGCATTTACCTTGCGTGAACCTTATGCACGTGGACGCGAAATGATCGACCGCGACTGCGCTGTAGCTCTTGCAACCGACCTCAATCCCGGCAGCTGTTGTTCGGGTAGTATCCCCTTGACATTTGCATTGGCATGCATCTACATGCACCTCACTGTCGAAGAAGCCATCACAGCCATGACACTCAATGGCGCTGCTGCCATTGGACGTGCCGACAAGATAGGTTCGATAGAGGTAGGCAAACAAGGCGACCTCGTATTACTTGACACCGACACACACTACACATTGCCCTACTACACAGCAATGAACTCGGTAAAATATACTATCAAAGCAGGTAAAATACTCACATATTAAATAAAACACTCACAGTTATGAAACTTGTAGACCTTAATGTTACAGCATTCTTAGAAAAAACAGCAAGTAACGAACCCGTACCCGGTGGTGGTAGCATCTCGGCTCTCAACGCTGCTATCGCAACTGCATTGGGTACAATGGTTACAAACCTCACCATAGGTCGTAAAAAATATGCCGACAAAGACGCCGAAATGACTGCAGCAGCAGAGAAACTCAACGCTATGCGCACTCGTTTTGTTGAGCTCATCGACCTCGATTCAGAGGCTTATGACCAAGTTTTTGCCGCCTTCAAACTTCCCAAAGAGACTGACGAAGAAAAAGCACACCGTGCCGCCGTTATCGAAGAGGCTACCAAGCACGCTGCCGAAATTCCTATGGAAGTAGCTCGCACTGCCGTTGAAGCCATGCCTACTATTATATATATAGGTGAGAATGGCAACACCAACGCTATTACCGACAGTTGTGTTGCTATCATGTGCTGCCGTGCTGCTGTTCGCGGCGCTATCCTCAATGTTCGCATCAACCTCAGTGGCTTGAAGGATGAAGCTTATGTTGAGAAGATGAAAGCTGCTTGCGAAGAACTTGAGGCTATGGCACTTGTTCACGAAAACGAACTTATTACTTACGCTCAAGAAAATCACGGATTATGCTAAAGACTTATTATATAGGTTCGGGTGAACTCACATTCGACCTTATCGAAGAAATTCTCGAAAGCAAAGCTCGTCTCGAACTCTCGCCCGAGGCTATTGCCAAAATCGAAAAGTGTCGCAACTATCTCGACCGCAAGACCGAGACATCGGAAGTACCCTTGTACGGTATCACAACAGGCTTCGGCTCGTTGTGCAACCGCAACATCTCGCCCAACGAGCTCACCACACTGCAAGAAAACCTCGTTAAGAGCCACGCTTGTAGTGTAGGTACCGAGTTGAACCCCGAGATTGTACGCCTCATGCTCCTCTTGAAGGCTCACGCCCTCTCGATGGGTCATAGCGGTGTGCAAGTTGTTACTGTACAACGCGTACTCGACCTCTACAACAACGACATCCTCCCCATCGTTTACGACCGCGGTTCGCTGGGTGCATCGGGCGACCTTGCTCCTCTTGCCAACCTCTTCTTGCCCCTCATTGGCGAAGGTGATGTAAACTATAAGGGTGTGCGCCGTCCTGCTGCCGAGGTATTGAAAGAAGTAGGTCTTGAGCCCGTTAAGTTGCAAAGCAAAGAGGGTCTTGCACTCTTGAATGGTACTCAATTCATGAGCTCAAACGGTGTATATGCTATCATCCGCGCCCGCCACATCATGAAAGGCGCCGACATGATTGGTGCTATCTCATTGGAGGCATTCGATGGTCGCATCGAGCCCTTCTACGACAACATTCACCAAGTACGTCCTCACAAAGGCCAAATTGAGACAGGCGAGGCCTTCCGTCGCCTTCTTGCAGGTAGCGAACTTATCGCCAAGCCCAAGAAACACGTACAAGACCCCTACTCATTCCGTTGCATACCCCAAGTACACGGTGCTATCAAGGATGCCATCCGCTACGTTAGCGGCGTGTTGTTGACCGAGATTAACTCTGTTACCGACAACCCCACAATCTTCCCCGACGAGGATTGCATCATCTCTGGTGGTAACTTCCACGGTGAGCCTCTCGCCCTTGTATTCGACTACCTCGCAGTAGCACTTGCCGAGCTTGGTAATATCTCGGAGCGTCGTGTTGCTCAACTTATCATGGGCTTCCGCGGCTTGCCCGAATTCCTCGTTGCCGAGCCGGGCTTGAACTCAGGATTCATGATTCCTCAATACGCTGCCGCTGCTATGGTTAGCCAAAACAAGATGTATTGCTTCTCGGCTGCCAGCGACTCAATCGTATCGAGCAACGGTCAAGAGGACCACGTATCAATGGGTGCAAATGCCGCTACCAAGTTGCACAAGATTCTCGACAACCTCGAGAACATCCTCGCCATCGAGTTGATGAACGGTGCACAAGGTCTCGACTTCCGTCGTCCCGAAAAGACATCGCCCATCCTCGAAGAGTTCATGGCCGCTTACCGCGCCGAAGTACCCTTCGTGAAAGACGATATTATCATGTACAAGATGATTCAAAAAACTGCCGACTTCCTCGGTCGTTATAAATTTGAGTATTAATCTTTACATACGACCAACTAACAAGGGGGTTGCGTTTTGTGGCGCAACCCCCTTGTCGTATATTGCGGGTAGGGATACCCGATACTACCTCACCGTCATCAATCCATAAAGTCGGGCACTTTGGCGCGGAGGATGTTGTCGTCGTAGTCTTTGACAAAGTTACCCTCTACATCTATATAATAGAAGTCCTCGCCCGAGCCTACGATGGCCAATCCATTCTCAAAATTGCCAACATAGTCATACTGGATGGCTATGGCTACATCGCCTGTTGTATCGATAAAGCCACACTTGCCTTGCAGGCACACTGCCGCACGACCATCGGCAAACGAGCCGACAAAGTCGTATTCAAAGGGGATGATTACTTGGTTGTTGCGATCGATAAAGCCATAGAGACCTGTTTCTTCGTCACGTGTAGCTGCCAAGCCTTCACAGAAACGACCCATTACCAAGTACTCGACGGGAACAACCTCAACACCTTTGGTATCGACATAACCATATCGGCCTTCGATTGTAACCATAGCAATGCCATCGGCAAAAGGATGCACCACCTTGTCATAACGATAGGGAGTGACCTCGCGACCTGTCTTGTCGACAATAGCATATTTGCCTTCGCGACACACTGCACCGAAACCATCTACAAAGTTCACTCCGGCGTCATACTGCATGGGCAATACTTCGTTGCCATCGACATCGATGCAGCCCCACTTACCCTCGCGACACACCAAAGCTACTCCATCCGAGAAGTCCTTCGCGGCATCGTATATAAGGGGTATCACCTCTTCGGTATCGCGGTTGATGTAACCAAACTTTCCGTCACGCTCTACGCAAGCGCGATCGTTGTTATATTTTCTTATATCGTCGTAGTTCATATATGATTAAAATTAAAGTTATCTATTATCTCATTTATCTTGTTCGGTCAAGCACTCCGAAAAAAAGAAGTCGCGTTGTGCTTTCTCTTGTGGGAAGCAAAAGAAAGTCAATTCGGCCTCGGTGCATACTTGGTTGTTATAGATAATCTCTACATAAATAAAGGCAAAGTTTCGTTTCATCTCACTGATGCGACCACGCACCTCCAATCGCTCATTTACACCCGTTGCGATAGGATGTTTATACTTTACATTCATTCCTGTAGTCATACCTGATGTCTGTAATTTACGGGCTATAACCCAAGCCGATATTTCATCCATCAATGTGGCTTGAATACCTCCATGCAACGTTTTGAGCCATCCCTGATAGTTGTCATCGGGTGTCCAAAAGCACACTATATCATCGCCATCCTCATAGAACTCCATCTTGAGTCCACAAGGATTATTGGGAGCACAACCAAAGCAGTTGTAGCCTTTATCTACCAATCCCAACCAAGGATTTTTCAATTTCTCCACGTTGCTCAGTCTTTTTATTTATCCTTGCAAAAATAGTGAATTACTCCCATATAAAAGATGTGTATGAGCAAAAACCCACACACATCCTACTTAAAAAGAATTAATTTTATCGCACACACGACCGTAGAGTCATGCAGCGTGATGCCTTTTACTTATTGAGGCTGTTGCAAATGCGACGATTTATCTCGCGGATGCGCTCCTCGTCCATCTTCACCACCTTGCGGTCGTAGGTCATAATACCATTAACCTCTACCTCCACGTCGGTAGTTTGGGTATATATAGCCGCTGTAAATCCTCGTTTGATATAGTCGAGCAACATCTCGCCATATTTTATGTACTCGTTGGTAACAGCCTCTACCGAATTGTATTGGATATATCCCCAGTTGCGGTCGGGCTCCCAGATATGTTCCTCAACGACGTAACCTATTCCGCCATATTCACCCAAGACGTTGGCTCGCGTTGCATCAAAGAGATACATCTCGGGGGCAGGATAGTTGTGCAAGTCAAGCACATCGCCACAAGCAAAAAAGTTGCCACCACTGGCCGAATTGACCAAGCGTGAGGGGTCATAATTCTGTGTCCACTCGGTTATCTCGACAGTCTTGAATTGTCCCCATGCCTCATTGAAAGGAACCCACACAGCTATAGCGGGATATGAGTAGAGATAATCCATAATCTCGCGCCACTCTTTGCGGAAGTTGGCTTCCGATGCAGCCGAACGTTCATTCTCAGCACCTACAAAGTATTGACGGTTTTGCCAAGGGAAACAGTTGTCACCACTGGGCATATCCTGCCATACAATCATGCCCACACGGTCGCAATGAGCGTACCACACAGCAGGCTCTACCTTTACGTGCTTGCGTATCATGTTGAAACCCCACTCTTTGGTCTTATCTATATCATATATAAGAGCCTCATACGAGGGTGCTGTGTAAAGTCCGTCGGGCCACCACCCTTGGTCGAGAGTACCGAACTGGAATAAATCTTTATTGTTGAGTTGCATTCGCACTATACCATCGGCATCACGACGTGTCGAGAACTTACGCATGGCAGCATAGCTGTCGACCTTGTCGAGTACCTTGCCATTGCGCGATATTGTCACTTGCAGGTCGTACAAGAAAGGCTCATCGGGACTCCACAACTTCACGTCCTCGGGCATACGCACCTCTACAGCCGAATTGTTGACGCTACTACCTTGCGCAACCAACCTATCATTATCATACACCTTAACTTCGGCTACGATATCGGGACAATCGACCGACTTGCATACATCTACGGTCAACACATTGGTATCGATATCGGGTAGTGTGCGCAAGTTGGCTATATAGGTTTCGGCAACAGGCTCAAGCCACACAGTTTGCCAAATACCACTTACCGGTGTGTACCATATACCGCCTGGATTGCTCACTTGCTTACCACGAGGTTGAAAACCTTTATCGGTAGTATCTACAACACGTACTTCGAGGTTGTTCTCGCCCTTGCGCAATGCAGCTGTGATATCGAACGAAAAGGGTGTATAACCACCTGTATGTCGGCCTACTTTTACGCCATTTACCCACACATCGGCTTGCCAATCGACAGCACCAAAGTGCAACAACACGCGACGCGAACGCCACGAAGCGGGTACAGTAAACGTGCGTTGATACCACAATGCATCGTTTTCGCCGAGTCGACGCTCGACACCCGACAATTGTGATTCGATGGCAAAAGGCACCAAGATTTCGCCTTCATACTGCGTAGGCGTGGCGCCCTGCAATGAAGTTACTGCATAGTTCCATTGACCATTAAGATTAATCCACTCACTACGCTCCATAATAGGACGAGGATAGACATCCCACACATGCTCTTTGTCGAGATTTTCGCCCCACGTAGTCATGATACGCGAAGACTCCTGAGCCATAGCTCCCATGCTAAGCGACAAGCCCATCACAAGGCACAACAACTGTTTGATATTCATATAAGTGCTATTTATTATTATCTTATGCAAAGATAGCGATAAGCGAGAGGAGAACAAAATAAGTTTACTTATTTTTTATCCCAAGCGTAACTATCTTGGACGACAACCAAAATAGTGACAAACGAGCGAGAAACATAAAGTTTACTTAAGTTTTTATCCTGTAGCCTATAATAATAAGCAAGTGCATCAAACTTACGTCTGACACACTTGCTTGTTGATATTGTTTATACACTCCTTATTGAGGTTGTACGTTGTCGTTTGTGAGTGTTTTACCTTCAAATTCGCCGGTGAGGGTGTTGAGGAAGGCTACAATAAGATCCTCTTCGGGGTCGGTGAGTTCTACACCCGATTGGTATGTACCCATCTTACATACAGCCTCTTTGAGCGATATCTGGCTACCATCGTGATAGTATGGCCATGTGAGTGCAATGTTGCGCAATCCGGGTACTTTGAAGCGGTGACGGTCGCGCTCGTCTTGTGTCTCTTTGTAGCGACCATTATCCTCTACGGTAAGTTCCCAACCACGGTCGACAAAGTAGGGCTTATACATACCCATCAACTCGTACGACTCACCACCGAGGTTGACACCTACGTGACAAGTGGCACAGTTGTATTTCTTGAACAACTCATAACCATCCTCCTCGGCATCGGTAATAGCATCGTCATTGCCACGGAGATATTGGTCGAAACGCGAATTGGGAGTGATAAGTGTCATCTCGAATTGCTCGATAGCGTCGGTAATAGAGGCTTGCGACCAACCCTCGGGATATACCTCGGCAAACGCACGAGTAAGTTCCTTATCGGCAGCGAGCTTGGCAATAATCTCGTCGAACGATGTTGAAGCCATCTCGATAGGATTTAGAGGAGGACCTGCAGCTTGATCGGCCAATGTAGCAGCACGACCATCCCAGAATTGCACAAAGTTGTAAACGGCATTATATACAGTAGGTGCATTGACACCGCCCAATTGAGCTTGTACACCCTCCGAGTATTGTTTGTTGTCGACACCGGCGGTATTGAGGCCGTGACAGCTTGCGCACGATACGGTATTGTCGACCGAAAGACGTGCATCATGATAGAGTATACGACCCAACTTGGCCTTGCGAGCGTCGGCATTATGGGTGAGAGGTATGGGGCGAATAGGTTCACCGGCACGGTCGTCGGTAAGACCATCGGCATAATATTGTGTGCGATAGTCACGTGCCCAATCCTCTACGATGTCGGCCTTCTCATCGGTAATCTGGCTACCCCAATGCAATGCATAGTATTTCATAGGGGGCATTGTACCATCTTCAGCCACTTTCTCAACCTTGGCTATATCGACAGGTTTGAGGGGTTGATCGGCCAAAAGAGCATCCATAAAGGGTTGCATGTCGAACATGCGATAGCCCTCGGCAACGTCGGTCTTTACCATGTCGCCAACAACAGGCACATTGGCATAGAAGGGCAATGTAGCATTGGCACTGTGGCAAGTCAAGCAGTCGCCTTTAATAAAGATAGAAGCGACTTTTGCTCTATCGGAATAGTCAATTCCCGAAGGAGCTTTCACACTGATGCGATAGATGAAAAATAACGCAACTACAAGCACCAATGCTCCGATAATTAATTTCTTTTTCATAGTCGTGTGTATTTGATGTGTTAAACGTATTATCTGTTATAAATATGTATACTATCGGTTGCTGAGGGTAGGTAATTTACTCCATACCAACACATCTGCAATGCCAAGAAAGCGATTATCAGTATAGCTCCACTGAGTCGGCGGTCGGTTTTGCCCATCATGCGCAAGTGCACCGACAACATATAGAGCATCCATGTTGCAGCCGCCCACGACTCCTTGGCATCCCAGCTCCAATATTCACCCCAAGCCTCTTTGGCCCACAATGCTCCGGTTAACATTCCTATGGTAAAAAATGCAACTCCGGCATAAAGAAGGCGGTCGATGGCCGGGTAGATATTATCATTGGTAAAGAATTGATATATAGCCAATAGCGTAGCACATCCGAGCAACGCATACGAGAACATATACACGGCAACGTGCGGTATAAACCATACACTCTGTAGGGCGGGCATGAGTGTGTGGTCGTGTATCTCGGGACGTGCTATGTTGATAATCATAAACACCGTAGCCATAAGTGTAGAGAAACTCAACACCCAACGATAACGCCAACGAGCATAAGTGATAGCTCCGGCTACGAGCATGAAGAAGGAGTACCACAATCGCGTCTCGCCCATCGTACGCATAGGCGGACGACCCAGCGTCACACCCAACATTACGATAAAACCACCCAAGACAAGTATAGCTATCAGCGTAAGCCACGTAGCGACAGTACTATACTCTTTGCGATAGAGAGCAATAGCAGCACCGGCCACGGCAAGCACTATTGTGAGCACTGCCACCCAAGTAAATATGTTCCATCCTATTATCATATATCTTGTCTTTTAGGCCCTTGCACAAACATCATAATGGCTCCGGCAATGAGCATGACAATACCCGTAGCCATGGGCCACTTCCAGGGGTGACGCACCACCTGCA
The DNA here is from genome assembly GCA_017935645.1 of Bacteroidaceae bacterium. GTDB lineage: Bacteria > Bacteroidota > Bacteroidia > Bacteroidales > Barnesiellaceae_A > Barnesiella_A. The sequence continues at coordinate 56,729 of JAGBHF010000089.1, forward strand.
CCACACAGCTCACTCCGTTGTTGCTCGGCTCATAGCCGGTAAGGTATATATCTTCGCTCCACGTACGAGCATAAGGATGGTTAACCGAGAGTGTAACGTTCTCACCATCAATCAGCACATCGGCCTCGTACGACGAGGGGGCGCCATTGTCAAAATATTCGGCTCGAAAATCCTTCAATTGCATTTCGTATCCCAATATGGTCTTACGACCATCCACATAGTAGGCCTCATCGGTAGGACAATCGGGAATAACTACTGTGCGCATGATGTCGCTATCGGGTACACCCCAAAAGCCGGCAAACAATACCAGCCATAGGCCTACGTGATTGAATATAAACCGCCATCTTATCCCCGCGACATTGCGCCATCCTCGCAACACAACCATAGCCAACTGTGTGAGGACAAAGAATGTTGCTATCGCAAAGGGAAACGACATAACTGCCGGCTTGCGCTGCAAACCCATTATCACACACGCTATCACTACAATCGACACCGAAAGCCACGAAGCCTCGGGCGAGAGGAGATAACGAGCCACAGCATTGCGTTGTCGCGCACGATATAGTTCTACAATCATATATAGCCACCCTGCCGCAATAATAACATTGAGCGGAAAACGGAACAACTCAACGGGTACATCACCCACAACAAGCTGTAACAACGCTGCTATTGCTACCATAACAACAACTCGGAGAGAAACTACAATGCCGTTATATACTTTTGCCATTTATCTGCACAATTTGCCGTAAAAATACGCTTTTACAACCAATTCAACAAGAAATCAACACAAAAACTGAAAAGAATTAGGCATATATCAAAAAAAAGAGTCGCTCCTAACGAGATAGAAACGACTCAGTATAATTATATGTTGTATTTATCAACCCACAACTATATTGGCATCTTCAACAATCAGTGGATCTTGAATGCCGGGAGAAAAGACTTGACGATAGAGAGCACCCTGAGCATACATGGTAATAATCATCGATACAAAAACACCGACGATAAAACACAACAAACCCGCAATACCCACAAGCAACGCAAGCAACAGGAATATAAAGATGCGACCTTGTACAGGGTATGAAGCCTTCCAACTCATCTTGAGTGCCTCAACAGGTCCTACACCACGATCTATCAACAAATAGGGTGCAAAGAAAAGTCGAATAGATATATACACAACCGGTACACAAGCCAATAATACCCACAGCGACATAGTAGATATAGCTGTAGGATCGAAAGCCGATAATGTAGTAATCGAAACACTACAAGATGCAGCACCTATGCCTATAATGGCACATGCCGGTATAAGCATAAATATCGACATAATAATAGTAAGCACAACGAAATGCCACAATCGAGGCAACACCTCTTTAAATACGCCGAAACGAGGCTCTTCGCCATCAACAACTTCTATCGATAGACGAACAATACCCAATGACCATATCATACTGATAAAGAAATTGAGCAATAGAGCAATCACACCCACGCCTCCTTCGGCGGGAATAAACGATAAGAGCGTACTTACAACCGTATATGCCAACACCAAACCTAATGAAACTATAAAATGTTCCTTGGTATATTGCCATCCTGTCTTAATCGCTACAAAGGGACTTACCTTATTCATATCTGCAAATTTTAAATTTTATAAATACAAAGATAAGAAATAATATTCTATTCTACCAAATGATTTGACAAAACAGAGTATTTGCATTATCTTCGCACAACAAATCAAACAATCGCACTATGAAAGTATCTATTTCGTCGCTTGTAGCCGAGGCATGTCCCGGACTGCGAGCCGGTATCATAAAAGCCTCGGTAATAAACAGCGAAACGAGTGATGCCCTGTGGGATGAGTTGCAAGCCGAAGCCACACGCATCGCCAACACATACGCCACCGACACCCTATCGAAACGCCCTGCAATCGCCGGCACTCGACAAGCCTATAAAACCTTTGGCAAAGATCCTGCCCGCTATCGCGTATCGTCGGAGGCCTTGTGTCGCCGTGCCATTCGTGGTCTCGACCTCTACCGCATCAACACATTGGTAGACCTTATCAACGTAGTATCGATGCGCTCGGGATACTCAATAGGAGGATTTGATGCCGACCGTATCGAAGGCGACATGACATTAGGCGTAGGTACAGCCGACGACTTGTTCCATGGCATAGGTCGCGGTGTACTCAACATTGAAGGTATGCCCGTGTATCGCGACAACGTAGGTGGTGTAGGTACGCCCACCAGCGACGAAGAGCGCACCAAGATAACAATGGACACCACACACTTGCTCATTACCATCAACGCATACGCCACTGAGATGCCTCTCGAAGAGTGTATGCAATGGACTATCGAACTGCTTGAGAAGTATGCTCAAGCTACCAATATCGAGAGCTATATAATTAAATAACAACACATACAACTATGCAACTCGTCAAGATATACCCCGACAATCCCAACCGTCGAGCCATTCAACAGATAGTCTACGCATTGCGCGACGGCAATATCATCATTTACCCCACCGACACACTATATGCCATAGGTTGCGATGCCCTAAATGTACGTGCTGTCGAGCGCATCTGTCGCATCAAGGGTATCGACCCCGCCAAAGCCTCATTGTCGATTGTATGTCAAGACTTGAGCGATGCAGCTCACTATGCCCGCATCGATAATACCACCCACCGCCTCATGCGCAAGAACTTGCCGGGAGCTTTCACTTTTATCCTTCCAGCCGGCTCGGAGCTACCCAAGCTCTACAAGCAACGCAAGAGTGTAGGAGTGCGTGTACCCGACAACAACATAGCCCGCGCCATAGTCGAAGAGTTGGGCAATCCCTTGCTGTCGACATCGATAGCCACCAACCACGACGAACCCGAATACACTACCAACCCCGAACTGATAACCGAAGTATATGGCACACAGGTCGACTACATCATAGATGGTGGTGAAGGCGACATCGTAGGCAGTACAATCATAGATTGTACCAACGGAGAGCCCCAAATAATACGCGAAGGCAAAGGCGTGATAGAAGAGTAGTATTGCAAAGGGTAAATAGGCATTGAAACTTTTTAGTAAATTTTTAATTGCTGAAATTTTTCAACAATAAAAAATATACTAACTTTGTGGCTACCTTAAAGGAACAATAAAATTAACTTAAAAACAACTACATAAACAATTACAATTATGTCAAAAGTAACCGTTGTAGGCGCCGGTAACGTAGGCGCAACATGTGCAAATGTATTGGCATTCAAAGGTATTGCCGACGAAGTAGTATTGCTCGATATCAAAGAAGGTGTATCGGAAGGTAAAGCAATGGATATGATGCAAACAGCTCAACTGTTGTGCATGAACACCGTTGTTAAGGGTGTAACCAACGACTATTCGGCTACAGCCGGTTCTGACGTGGTTATTATCACATCAGGTATTCCCCGCAAGCCCGGTATGACTCGTGAAGAGCTCATCGGTGTAAACGCCGGTATCGTTCGCTCGGTTGTAAACAGCGTACTCGAGCACTCACCCAACGCTATCATTGTATGTGTAAGCAACCCCATGGATACAATGACTTACCTCATCCACAAAGTAACCAATCTCCCCAAAAACCGCATCATCGGTATGGGTGGCGCATTGGATAGCTCACGCTTCAAATATTTCTTGAGCCAAGCCCTTGGTGCTAACGCCAACGAGGTAGAGGGTATGGTAATAGGTGGTCACGGCGACACTACTATGATTCCTTTGAAACGCTTTGCTACATACAAAGGTCTCCCCGTATCGGGTCTTATCCCCGCTGAGCAACTCGACAAGATTGCTGCTGACACTATGGTAGGTGGTGCTACATTGACCAAATTGCTCGGCACATCGGCATGGTATGCTCCCGGTGCAGCTGCAGCTATGGTAGCATCGGCTATTATCCACAACGAAAAACGCATCATCCCCTGCAGCGTTATGCTCGAAGGCGAATACGGCCACAGCGACCTCTGCATCGGTGTTCCCGTTGTATTGGGTAAAGAGGGTATCGAGCGCATCATCGAACTCGACCTCAATGCCGAAGAAAAAGCACTCTTCGACGCCAGCGCAGCTGCTGTTAAGAACACCAACGCTGCTCTCGCCGACGTTCTCTAATATTGTAGATATAATTCAAACAGAACGCGACCACTTTGATGTCAAAGTGGTCGCGTTGCGTTATATATGGAATCTTAAAATCACACGATACCTTCAACGTTTCCATCCTCGGCGAGGTGGATGTTGACGGCTTGCGGTGTTTTGCTCAAGCCGGGCATGCGCATGATGTCGCCTGCAAGGGCTACGACAAATCCACTACCGGCATTGAGTTCGATATCTTTAATGTTGATTTCAAATCCTTCTACGCTACCATAACGCTTGGCATCGGCACTGAATGAGAATTGAGTCTTGGCAATACATACGGGAAGGTTGCCCATGCCCCACTTCTCTATCAATGCAATCTCTTTCTGAGCTTTAGGACCAAATACTACCGAACCTGCGCCGTAGATATTCTTGCACACCTTGGTAATCTTCTCTTTGAGGCTATCCTCAAGATCGTAGGCATAGTTGATGGGTTGCGAAGGTTGTGTTTCAATAAGTTCCACTGCTGCTTGAGCCAAGTCGGCTGCACCGGCGCCTCCTTGTGCATAGGCGTTATTGATAACGCAACGTACGCCCAACTTGTCACAATGCTCCATTACCATGGCTATCTCATCGTCGGTATCGCTGGCAAAGCGGTTGAAACATACCAAAACGGTCTGTCCAAACTTACGCAAGTTGGCCACATGACGGTCGAGGTTGGCAAAACCTTGTCGCAAACCCTCGGCATTGGGCAACTTAATTTCAGTCTCAGGCACACCGCCATGCATCTTCAACGCAAGGGTCGAGGCAACGAGAACAGTAAGGTCGGGCTTCAATCCGGCTTGACGACACTTGATATCGAGGAATTTCTCAGCACCGAGGTCGGCACCAAAACCGGCTTCGGTCACAGTATAATCGGCCCACGTCATAGCCATACGGGTTGCTATAACAGAGTTGCAACCATGCGCAATATTGGCAAACGGGCCACCGTGAATAATGACAGGATTGTGTTCTGTTGTTTGCACAAGGTTAGGATTGATAGCATCCTTCAAGAGAGCTACCACAGCACCTGTCACACCCAAGTCGTCGACTGTGAAGGGAGTATCGTCATAACGTACACCGAGTACAATGCGACCGACGCGCACATAGAGGTCTTCTACGCTACGAGCAAGGCAAAGGATAGCCATAATTTCCGATGCAGGAGTGATATCAAAACCGGTCTCAGTAGGGATACCATTAGATGAGCCACCCAATCCCGATACGATATTGCGCAACGAACGGTCGTTCATGTCCATTACACGACGCCACATTACCTTCTTCAAGCCTACTTGCTTCGAACGATTGTGATAGAGATAATTATCGAGCAAGGCTGCTATCAGGTTATTAGCCGATGTAATGGCATGGAAGTCACCGGTAAAGTGAAGGTTGATATCCTCCGAGGGCAACACCTGTGCATAACCGCCACCGGTAGCACCACCCTTCATACCGAAACAGGGACCCAAAGATGGCTCACGCAGGGCTATAATAGCATTCTTGCCAATGTAGTTCAAACCCATACCCAAGCCTATGCTTACGGTAGTCTTTCCCACACCGGCCTTGGTAGCGGTAATAGCTGTAACAAGAATGAGGTGACTCTTGGCAACCTTCTTCTCATCAATCAACTTATACGGCACTTTGGCAATATACTTTCCATAATTAAATACTTCTTCATCGGGGAAGCCCACTTGAGCGGCAACCTCTCGGATGTTTTTCAGCTTCGTTTCACGAGCTATTTCGATGTCTGTTTTCATTTCATTATCTATTTAAGATTAATTATCAAGTTCTATAAGTTTTAATTTATCTTCAAGTTTAAGCATTTCATCACGCAATCGGGCCGCTTCGATAAAGTCCATTTGTCGAGCCGCATCGAGCATATCCTTGCGGGTGCGCTCTATGGCCTTTTGCAACTGAGGCGCGCTCATATAAGATACAATCGGGTCGGCTGCAATGTTGGCCGTAGGCGTATACTCATGAGCATACGGCACGGGAGTTGCAGCCTCTTTATCGGCACGAGTGAGTATGTCACGTCGAGCCTTATTGATGGCTTGCGGTGTTATGCCATGAGCCTCATTGTAAGCCAATTGTTTCTCCCGTCGGCGGTTGGTCTCGTCGATGGTGAGCTGCATGCTATCGGTCATCTTATCGGCATACATAATCACTGCATCGTTAAGGTTGCGGGCGGCACGACCCACGGTCTGTGTAAGCGAACGGTGCGAACGCAAGAAACCCTCTTTATCGGCATCCAAGATGGCCACAAGCGATACCTCGGGCAGGTCAAGTCCCTCACGCAAGAGGTTTACACCCACCAATACGTCATACACACCACATCGCAAGTCCTCAAGAATCTGTATACGATCGAGCGTATCCACATCGGAGTGTATGTAGTTACTGCGTATCCCCAAGCGCAACAGGTAGTTATTCAACTCCTCGGCCATACGCTTGGTAAGCGTAGTTACCAATACACGCTCATTGCGTTCAATGCGCAATTGTATCTCTTCGAGCAGGTCGTCTATCTGGTTAAGACTCGGACGCACCTCGATGACAGGGTCAAGCAATCCGGTAGGTCGTATAATCTGTTCTACAAATATACCCTCACAACGGTTCAACTCATAATCGGCAGGCGTTGCACTCACATAGATGGTTTGTTTCACCAACGACTCAAACTCCTCAAACTTCAACGGGCGATTGTCTACGGCAGCCGGTAATCGGAAACCATACTCCACCAAGTTCAACTTACGCGATGCATCGCCACCATACATGGCACGTATCTGTGGCACGGTAACGTGACTCTCGTCGATGATAACCAAGAAGTCGTCGGGGAAATAATCGAGCAAACAGAATGGTCGCGTACCGGCGGCACGTCCGTCGAAGTAACGCGAATAGTTCTCTATACCCGAGCAATATCCCAACTCACGAATCATCTCGACGTCGTAAGTAACACGCTCGTATAGTCGCTTAGCCTCATACTCTTTGCCTATGGAGCGGAAGAAGTCGACCTGCCGTCCCAAGTCGAGCTGTATCTGCTCAATGGCACGAGCTATACACTCCTTGGTAGTAACAAATATATTGGCCGGATATATTTTGTAGGCATCGAACGACGCTATACGCATGCCCGATACGGGGTCGATTGTCGAGATACTCTCTATCTCGTCGTCCCAAAAGACTACCCGCAATGCCGTCTCGTCATAGGCCAAATAGATATCGACCGTATCGCCTTTGACACGAAACGTGCCACGCTTAAACTCCACCTCGTTGCGCGAATACAACGCATCGACCAAATGACGCAAGAAGTCGTTACGATCGAATCGAGCACCCACCTTTATCTCAGTGACATTGGAGTGAAAATCTTGCGGATTACCTATACCGTACAGACATGATACCGATGACACCACCACAACATCCTTTCGGCCCGAAAGCAGTGCCGACGTTGTAGCAAGCCGCAGGCGGTCTATCTCGTCATTGATAGCCAAGTCCTTCTCGATATAAGTATCGGTAGTGGGTATATAAGCCTCGGGCTGATAGTAGTCGTAGTACGATACAAAGTAGTGTACGGCATTATCGGGAAAGAATGATTTGAACTCGCCATACAACTGAGCCGCCAACGTCTTGTTGTGGCTAAGAATAAGAGTTGGTTTTTGCACACGTTCAATGACATTGGCCATTGTAAACGTCTTGCCCGACCCCGTAACGCCCAACAAAGTTTGAGCAGGGATACCATCCATAACACCCCTACTCAACTCATTTATAGCCTCGGGCTGGTCGCCTGTAGGCGCAAATGGAGAAACCAACTTAAACTCCATTGCGCACCATTTTATCTACCCTCCTCGGGTATTACCAACCAACAGATAAGGTATGCCAAGAGTCCGGTACCACCCAACAATACAGCCAACAGCCATACAATGCGAATGATACTTACATCCAAGCCAAAGAAATTAGCCAATGCTTGACATACACCTGCTATTTTTCGTCCTTCACGAGGACGCATGATTTTTTTTCCGTTTTCCATAATTATGTTCTTGATTTATGTGATACAATTGCAAATATAATAAGAAATGAGCAAGAAACATGAAATTTACTTCAATATTTTTCACTGCACATCACATTGCTCACACAACATCCATCAACACCAGTCACCTCATGTGCTACATTTTCAGCCTGCGACACAGCTATTCACCCTTGTTCAGAGGGCTTTTTATCGCCATCATATAACAAAAAGCCCCTATAAATCGTTAAAAATTCGTCTCAAATTGGTTTTATTTGCAAGGATTGTGTAACTTTGCGGTTCGGTAAAATATATACTTATGCGAAAGATTGTCATTTTTTCACTTTTAATAATGTTATTGACCTCGTGCAGCGAGTTTGAGAAAGTGCGCAAGAGCACCGACTACTCGATGAAGTATGAGTATGCCAAAGATGCATTTGACAAAGGAAAATTTCTCGAATGTGCCACCTTGTTAGAAGAGCTCGTAACAATCTACAAAGGCTCAAACAAGGCCGAAGAGGCATTGTACCTGTTGGCACGCAGTTACTACGAGAACAAAGACTATCTTACTGCCGGTGAATACTTCAAGGCCTACTACCGCAACTTTCCGCGAGGTGTATATGCCGAGTTGGCTCGTTTCTATTGCGGATATGGTTACTACCTCGACTCGCCCGACCCCCGATTGGACCAGAGCGGAACCTACAAGGCCATAGAGGAGATGCAACAATTTATCGACTACTACCCTCGTAGCGAAAAGGCTCCCGAAGCCCAAAATATCATCTTCGAGCTCCAAGACAAACTTGTATACAAAGAGGTGCTCAATGCTCAATTGTACTACAACTTGGGCAACTACATGGGCAACAACTATCAGTCGGCCATTATTACCGCCGAGAATACCTTGAAGGAATATCCCTATACCAAGTACAAAGAGACTTTGATGATGCTCATCCTCAAGTCGAAATACCAAGAGGCTGTACAAAGTTATGAGGAGAAAAAACCCGAACGCTTCCGCGCTGTTATCGACGAATATTATGCCTTTATCAACGAATTTCCCGAAGGCCCCAACGCCAACGAAGCTCAGCAAATATTCAAGGTAGCAAGCCGATATGTAAAGAATTAAGAAACAATTTATTATAAGCACTATGGATTATAAAAAATCAAACGCACCCACCAACACCGTAACTCGCGACATGATTAGCTTGTCGGAAGACACCGGCAACGTATACGAAACAGTAAGCATCATTGCCAAGCGTGCCAACCAAATCTCACGCGAGATGAAAGAAGAACTTGACAACAAGCTCCAAGAGTTTGCCGCAAGTTCCGACAAAGACAACATGGAAGAAGAGACCGAAAACCGCGAACAAATCGAGGTATCGCGCTACTACGAGAAACTTCCCAAAGCAACTCTTATCGCTACACAAGAGTACATCGAGGGTCGTGTATACCACCGCAACCCCGAGAAAGATAAAGATATCGAAGACGATATTGACTAATATCGCAATACATTGCGCTATGGTATAACGCGAGGCAACCGACCGATATAGGTCTATTGCCTCGCGTCGTTTTACACGTACAGGAACATCTATTTGCTATAATTTGTTAAGTTTTTATCATTTTATCATATCGCAACGAGAGAGCGAAGATTTTTCACTATATTTGTACAATATAGTCACCACATGAAGCGAAACACAATCATAGCACTCATCATCTGCGCAATAGCCACAGTAAAAGGCTATGCCACCGACACGCCATGTTGCAGCGAGCCGGAATACCACACCCACGGCTATGACACCGAGGTGATATTGGATGGGTGTGACCTGACATTTGCTCTACCAAGCGATACCGAGACTGCAACAACGTCGCACCTCAGCTACAGCACCGACAACTACGATGACGATGAGATAGAGATAATCCCTGCCAAGAAAAAGAAA